>CBDUZO010000017.1:0-53732 GCA_965371725.1 uncultured Phycisphaerales bacterium | reverse complement strand
TAACCAGTTATCCAGCGTCAGGTCATGACGCTGCGCGTCATGCCTGACGCACCAAGCAGGGGGACCGAGAAGGGATTCTCGATCCGGCGGGCGAGTTCCCGGTCCAGCGAGCGCACACGTCACGCACAAGGCGCGGCGCTGCGGTGCCCCTGACATGCGGTGCTTCGCCCGGCGTGTCCAACGAATCAAGGGCCCGCGATCCGCGGCGGCGTGGCTCAATCCCCTTCGTCCTCCGGTTCGAGCGGGCGGTGGCCTCGGTTCGGAACGACGTAGGCGTAGTAGTCGGGTTGGCTATCGCGGGTCTTGCGGTCGTTCTCGATGATGACCAGGCGCGTCATGCTCGTCATCGCGCCGGACAGGTAGACCTTCCCATCCTTGCTCTTGACCTTCCAGAGACGTGCGATCTTGGTGCCTTCCATGTCAATCGACCTTCGAAGCCCGTTTCATTGTAGATCGCGGATTGTCGATTGTCGATTGCGGCGCGCCGGGCGGAGGATGCGATACGCAATAAGGGGAAACTGCCGCAGTCACTCACCACCGGAGGCAGTGGATTAGCGAGTGTTCAGAAACTCGCTCATCCGGGGCAGAATCCGCTCGCGGGTGCCCCGTCCTTTTCGTTAGAAAAGGGTGGGGGATGGATTGAACAAGTAGGGTGGGCACCGCCCACCAAAAACATCGCCGCCGATGGTGGGCCATGCCCACCCTACAATCCTCGACCAGCCGTCCGTTCCCCACCCTTCGCTGCGCGAAGAATGGGGCACCCATCAAAGTCCCGGAGGCACGAGTGAGTCACGCGGTGGGCTACACATCTACCTGCGGGGCCTTTTCGATTCTCACCACCGGAGGCAGTGGATTAGCGAGTGTTCAGAAACTCGCTCATCCGGGGCAGAATCCGCTCGCGGGTGCCCCGTCCTTTTCGTTAGAAAAGGGTGGGGGATGGATTGAACAAGTAGGGTGGGCACCGCCCACCAAAAACATCGCCGCCGATGGTGGGCCATGCCCACCCTACAATCCTCGACCAGCCGTCCGTTCCCCACCCTTCGCTGCGCGAAGAATGGGGCACCCATCAAAGTCCCGGAGGCACGAGTGAGTCACGCGGTGGGCTACACATCTACCTGCGGGGCCTTTTCGATTCTCACCACCGGAGGCAGTGGATTAGCGAGTGTTCAGAAACTCGCTCATCCGGGGCAGAATCCGCTCGCCCGCGTCCTCGACGACGTAGTGGCCTGCGTCGGCGAAACGGTGGACGATCGCGTCGGGAAATCGCTTGACCCAACCGTTCAGAAACGAGTCGTTGAAGCAGAAGTCCCTCGCGCCCCAAAAAATGATCATCGGGCGATCCCGAAATTGCGGCAGGGCGGCTTCGATCTGTTTCAGGACCAGGTAGCTTGGGACACGCGGGCTGACGGGGATGTCCCGGACGAAGCGGAGGATCGCCACGCGGTTGGCGAAGCTGTCATACGGCAACAGGTAGCCCCGCTTGACCTCGGGCGTCATGCGCGAGCGATTCTTGCAGGCCATAGATACCGCCGATCGGGCGAAGCCGTTAAGTCCACGCACCACAAGACCGCCGAAGATCGGCCAGCGGCAGACTCGTATCCGTAGCGGCATCCGCCCGAGAAAAGCGGTTGTGTTGAAGAGCACGAAGCGGCGGACAAGCTCCAGATGCCGCACGGCCCATCCGAATCCGACGGCGCCACCCCAATCGTGCACGGCAAGCGTCACGTCCGTCAGGTCGAGGTGATTGATCAGTCGCTCCACGTTGTCGATGTGCGCGGAGAGCGTATAGGGATAATCCTGTGGTTTATCCGAAAGGCCGCATCCGATGTGGTCGGGCACGATGAGGCGGTATCGATCCCGCAGGCCCTTGATCAGCTCGCGGAAATAGAAGGACCAGGTCGGGTTGCCGTGGAGCATGACGATGGGCGGTCCTTCACCCTCGTCAAGATAGTGCATACGCGCGTCGCCGCAGTCGAACCAGTGCGACTCGAACGGGTAGAGATCGCGCAGGGATGTCAGATCGATCGACATGAGGCGCAGCTACCAGCGCACGCCGAGCATCACGGAGCTTAGCCCGCTGCCAATCCCGAGCATGGCGATCCGCTCGTCCGGACGCGGAGGATCGCGTTCGACGCCCATCGCCATCGTCAGCGGCAGCGAGACCGAGCCGACATTTCCGAGGAACTCAAAAGTCGAGAAATCTTCCGCAGGGTCCAGCCCGATCGACTCGTAGAACCGATCGCGGTGGACGACGCCGACCTGATGCGTATAGGTGCGGCCCGCCCCATTGACCCAACCAAACGCGCTTTTGAACTCCGACCACGTTTCCGAGGCAAGCACGCATCCGTCCACCAACAGCGTCTCCGAATCCGTCTGCATACTCATGTTCGCGTCGGCTTTGAACCCGGTATCTTCGCTGCTGCGGCAGAGATGGTTATGCTCCGCCGCCGTCCTCACCACACCGCCGAGCAGACGATGATCGGTCTTGGCGACAGCCTCGTGCGTCATCACCAGCGCGACCGCGCCCGAACCGATTGTCAGCGACGCGAAAGCGGCTTTGAACTCCCTCTTCGTCAATTTCGTGCTGCCCAGAAGCTGGGAAATTGTGGTGCGGACCAGTTGCCGGCTGCTCTCACCGGCCACGATAAGCCCGCGCCTCACCTGTCCCAGCTCGATCATGTTGGCCAGCGAGACGATCCCATTCATGAACCCCAGACACGCATTGGAGATGTCGTACATGATCGATCTGCGCGGGAGGGAGAGCTTCTCGTGCACGATCGACGCGGTGGCGGGTTCGAGGCAGTCGCGCGACACGGAGGTGTGGATCAGGCACTCGACGTCGTCCGGGTTGACCCCGGACGCCTCCAAGGCCAGCCGCCCCGCGTCCGCGCTGGCGGTGCTGGGGAGTGTTCCCTCGTCCCAGAAGCGCCGTTCCCTAATGCCGGTCATCAGCTCGATCCGACCCTCGTGCACGCCGAACCGCTCGTAGATCGGCGCCAGTTCGCGCTCGAGCTCGGCCGAGGTAACCACGTTCGGAGGAAGCACGTATCCGAACGCCTCCAGGCAAACATGCCGGTACTTCAACATTATTATGATGCTCTCGGTACCCTTACACCGTCTTCCGAAAACGTGTGGCGACGACCCCCCTCTTTCTCCCCTTGCAAAGGGGAATAAAGGGGGGTAATGCGATACACAATAACGGAACTCGCCCTAGACGACACCCCTCCCGCAAGCGAGCGGCATTATATCCGGTGCGTAAGAGGCGGGTAGACCGAATCCCGGCCCACTCGCCGTCCGGGAAGGCGCGTGGTTTGGACAAGGAATTACAGCAAGTCCGCTATGGTGACGTTGATTCTTCCACCCCGATCGGCGATCGTTGTGGGGCCGAGGCCCGCCCGGTCGACGGGCCGTGAAAGGAGATGAACATGCTACAACACCGCCTTGTGATGCTGCTTGTGACCCTTATAGCTCTGGCGCTTCCCGATCCAGGAGCGGCTCGGGCGCAATCCACCGTGACGATTACCGGATCGCGTCCCATGAAACCCCTGCTGCAGGCGCTGGCGGATGCTTACGTGGGGCGGCAGGGCGATAGCACGATCAAGGTGGAGGGCGGGGATTCGCAAGGGTGCATCAAAGCACTCGTGGACGGAAAGGCCCAGGTCGCAAGCCTGGCCCGCCCCGCCACCGAGGAGGAGCACAGACGGGTTCGGCTCTCGACGGGGAAGGACCTGATCGCCGTTCCCATCGCCATGGATGGCGTGGCTGTGTTCGTCCATCCCACCAATCCGCTCACGTATCTGACCCTCGAGCAGGTGGAACGAATCCTCACCGGGAAGGTCCGACTCTGGGACGAAGTCGGAGTCGAGCTGGACCCGCCGATTGTGGGCCGTCATCCGAACGATGGCGCGGCGAATCACCTGAAGGAGGCCCGCATCCGTCTGCACCTGCCGCCCGCCCGTTCCTGTTCCCCGTACGTCCTGGAAACTCGCGTGCTATCGGGTCGGCGGATCACCGCCGGGCGGGAGGAGCATGACATCGGGCGTGATGTGGTCCATGCCGTCGCGGTGGATCACTATGGAATCGGGATCGGCAGCGCCGCCTATCTCAGCGGAGTGCATCCGGTGGCGATTCGTCGAAACGAAGATGCCCCGCCGATCATGCCGACGCAGCCGGACATCCGATCCCGCGAGTACCCGTTTGCACACTACCTGTATCTGTGCTTCGTCGGTCAACCGACCGGTCCCGCCAAGGACTTCTTGACCTTTGCCGTAAGCGCCGAGGGGCAGGAGGTCATCCATCGGTCCGGGATGGGCCTTGCCACGTTGCCGGAAGCCGAGCCCTCGGGTAGGTAACACAGGGTCGCATCGGCCCGACTCGTACTGCGCACACGGATCATCCCTTCCGTGACAGGCGTTGCAGAGTTGCCCATCGATTACCGGTCTGCGTAGAACGCTTCAAGAATCGCGTCGGCGAAAAGTCCGTGTGCCGGCTCGTTGGGATGGGCGTCCCGGATGTTGACCACGAGTTCGGCAGGATCGCGTCCCTCGATTGCCGGGAGCAGATCCAGCACGGGAACACCGTTTGCCTCAAAAAAGCCGCGAATATCGTCGTGGACGGCTGTGATGTCGAACTTCTCCCCGCCGGTTCGAATGAACGGTAGCAGTACCGCGCGGAGGGCCGTGCCGCGCGTGTGGCAGTGACTGACGATGGCGCCGAGCTGTTGCTGATGACGGTGTCGAATGTCCGGGTCGGCAAAGCCCCCAGCCAACCAGTCGTGATACCCTCGCACCGAGGGTAAGCGCGAAAGCCAAAGCCGCTGGCGAAGATACGTGAGCAGGTACGAGGCGTCCGGGTTGAACCAGGTCGGGTCCGGCGGCTGGGTCGGATTGAAATCCGGCGTGGTCGGGAGCAGGTCCTCAATGTCGTTGGCCACGTAACACAGCACGATCTCGTCAACACCGTAACCATCAATCATGTCCTTGACGGGCTGAAGTTGCGCGCCGCTGTCCCAGCCGGGCTTGGCCACGTTCATCACCTCGGCCTCGCCGGGCGACCGACGGTCAAACGCCGCTTGGACTCGATCGGTGAATCGATCCTCAACGCGTTCGATTCCCCATCCGTAGGTGAATGAATCGCCCACGAACGCGATCCTGCGAACGCCCGGGGGCTTCTCCGGCGTCCACTCCACATCACGGCAGCCCACCGAGTTCAGCCTGACATGCAAGGCAAACCAGCGCCTGGCCGGCAGCGACATACCAAACGAGTCAATCTCGACGCAGACGAATCGGAAATAGCTCTCGCACGCCAGCCCGACCGCGCCGGTCAGACAGGCAAGCACGAGCATGTTCCCGATCACAAGGCCGAGCTTGCGACGTCTCTGACGAGGGAAGAACTTGAAGAAGCACCAGGTGTGGATCACAAGGGAGATGAACAGCACCCACCAGAGCAGGTAGTCACCGAAGTAGCCGAACGGTTGGCCTTCGAGCATCTCGCTACACCCGCTCCAAGGACAGGTCGATCGCGGTCGCGGAGTGCGTGATGGCCCCCACCGATATCCGATCCACACCGGTCTTGGCGATCGACCGGACCGTATCGAGCGTCACGCCGCCGGAAGCCTCGAGGGAGATCTTATCGCGCAAGCCAAGCCCGTCACGAAGGGCGACCGCCGCGCGAAGCTGATCGAGCGGGAAGTTGTCGAGGAGGATCACGTCGACCCCGACCACCTTGAGAAACTGCTCGACCTGGGCCAGGGTATCCGCCTCGACCTCGACGAAGCTCGGTGCCGGGCTGGACTGCGAAAGGCGGTTGAGCATCTCATAGGTCACGCCGGACAACCGCTCCGTCTCGACGCCCGCGAGGTGATTGTCCTTGATGAGCACGGCGTCAAAGAGACCGGATCGATGGTTCCGCCCACCGCCGCAGCGAACGGCATACTTTTCGAGCCGGCGCCAACCCGGTGTTGTCTTGCGCGTGTCGAGGACAATCGCATTCGTTCCCGCCACCGCGTCGACGAATCGCCGTGTCATGGTCGCGATACCACAAAGCCGCTGAAGAAAGTTGAGCAGCACGCGCTCCGCCGACAGGACCGATCCAATCGGACCGTGGATGAGGGCCATCTCAGCCGGGACGGTATCTACTGTAACGCCGTCTTCCCCGAACTCCGACCATTCGATCCGGATGGACTCATCGTACGCGGTCACGACAGCCGGTGCGATCTCGCGCCCGGCAAAGACGCCCGCTTCCTTCATGAGAAGGCGGAACGTGCCCGGTTGATCCCGGTCGGGCAGAAGGCCCGTGCTCAGATCACCCGGACCGAGGTCTTCCTCCCTCGCCAGCGCGATCAATTCGGCAACACCTGTCTCATCCGAAACGCCCATACGCAGGATTGTCAGCACACCAGACCGGTCTGGCAAGGTTCACGATGCAGCCCGTGTTTGCCCGGCAACGTCTCGGGCACGTGTCCCGAATGCGGCACAGAGGCCGAACAGGTGACCTGGGTTGCCCACTTTCTCACCCGCTACAGCTACGTGCAAGGCCGCTTGCTCCGCCCGATCTGCCTGCCTGACGCAAGACGGTGTCTTCCGGTGGCGGCTTCCGGCAGACCAATCGGCTGTTTCGCGTCCGCAGGGAGTGGGTTACAATCGCCGTGACCCGAGGATGATGGAGTCTGACTTCGATGGCAAAAAAAGCACGCAGCAAGGTCCGCAAGGCACCGCGGAAGACACGAAGGCGAGTCCGCACGCCCTCCCAACTGAACAAGCTCATCGGCCGGCGCGTTCGTGCCGAACGGCTCAGCCGGGACCTTACGCTTCGGAACCTGTCGGATAGCACGGGGCTGACTACCTCGCAACTGTCCCAGGTGGAGCTTGGCAAGAACGCAGCTTCGATCTGGGCGCTGGTTTGCATCGCCCAGTCCCTGAAAGTGCGTGTCTCGGTGTTCCTGTCCGATGTGTGAGTCCTGGACGGCCACAAACTTGTATGGGCTGCCGCGCGGATCAGCCCTTCAACGCACGGTGCGCTCGTCACACCTTGCATTCGACTGAGCCAACCCCGGCGGCGGACTACCAAACGATTTAGTGCACAAGCTCCTTGCGGCGGATCTCGAGTTGTGTCTTCAATCGTCTCAGGATGGAGGAGTGCATCTGCGAGACGCGGCTCTCGGACAGATCAAGCGTCACGCCGATCTCCTTCATGGTCATCTCTTCGTAGTAGTACAGGATGAGGATGAGTCGCTCGGCCCGCGTCAGTCCACGCGTGATGAGTTCCTTGACGTCCTTCTTCTGAATCTCTTCGATCGGGTCCCGGCCTCGCTTGTCTTCGATCACGTCAATCTCACAGACGTCCTTGTTCGAGTCCGTCTCGCTGTACTTGCGTGAGAGGGAGATCTGCATGACAGCCCTGGCCTCCTTGGCCAGCTTATCGAACTCCTCCCGTGGCAAATCGAGGTGCTTGGCCAGCTCGTCTCCGGTCGGCGTTCGACCAAGCACAGACTCCAGCTTGCGCAGGACCTGTTCCAGCTTGCTCGCCCGGCTGCGAACCAGACGCGGTACCCAGTCCATGCTGCGAAGCTCGTCGAGGATTGCCCCGCGAATGCGCGGCGCGCAGTATGTCTCGAACTTCACACCACGACCCAGGTCAAACGCATCAATGGCATCCATAAGACCGAATATCCCGGCGGAGACAAGATCGTCGTGATCGACCTCGTCGGGGAGCTTGGCCCCGATGCGCTCGGCGTTGTACTTGACGATCGGGAGATACTTCTCCATCAGAACATTGCGGAGTGATCGGTTGGCGGACCTGCGATACCGCCGCCAGATGTCGTCGTCCCTCTGTTTTTCCTTGCATGCTCGCATGGAAGCTGCTCCTTACGCATCCTTGCGTCCGAGTCCACAGCCATTTCTTTCGAGCGGCCGGGTTGCGCCCCGGCCCGAACCAACGCACGGCCGGATGAGCCGTCTACGTCTCCGCCTGCACATCCGGTTGCTCGCCGGCCCCCTTCTCCGTCACCTGCACGGGAGCGGGCGGTTCCTCTCTGTAACGCTCGTGAATCTCCGACTCACGTTTTTTCTCATGCTCGTCAATGACCATCTGCGCGACAGCACCGAGCACGAGCCCTATGGCACAAAAGACAAACAGGGCAAGGATACTGCGGGAAAGGGTGGTGGCGACCGGGTTGTGCGCGACCAGACCGGCGATCACCGTAACGGCGAACGCGAACAGGCCGAGACCGGCCCCTGCAAAACGTGCGACCATCTTGCGCAACATCCCTGTCGCAGACGAAGGCTCAAGAGGGAACGACTTTGGATGCAGGACGAAGGAATTGCGACGGTTCCTTCCGTGGCTATCATCCGCCCTCATAAGAGCCCATGTCGACATCCTTGCCGACCGTCGGATCGAAACATCAAACCGCCGCGCCCGTCATCACACGAACAAACCGACGACTCGTTTGAGTAACCCGCCACGCGGCGTCTGACCCAAAACTGACTGCGCCATGTCACTCGCTGTGGCGGCGATACACGCGCTGGCGTTCGATCCGGGATACCGAATCACGAACGGGCATCGCTCCTGCACAGCCCGTTCGACGGCCATATCATGCAGCATGTATCCACTGCTGGCAACTGAATATTTCAGAAATCTTTGCGCGACACCAGCCAGCCGCTCAAACACGGCCTGAGCCTCCGTCCGGCTGTTCGCCATATTCACAAACAAACGTATACCGGCCGTGCAACCCCGCATGTCCAGCGTCTTGACCGTGGCATAAGCATCCGTCAGCGCCGTCGGCTGCGGCGTCGTCACCACAAGCACGCAATCCGCCGACACCGCGAAACCCAAAACGTTGTCCGAGATACCGGCTCCACAGTCCAAGATCACGATATCAGTGTTGGCCTTGAGCTTATGCAGTTGCAGAATCAGGTGACGGCGCTCAAACTCCGACAGATTCGCCAGCGTTTGAACACCCGAGGCGCCGGGCACGAACCGGATACCGCCCGGCCCATCGATGCACACATCCTCGATCCTGCGCGCTCCCGAAAGCACGTGTGACAGCGTGTGACGCGGCGTCACGTTCAACAGCAGGTCGGCGTTGGCCAGCCCCATGTCTACGTCCGCAAGCACCACCCGAACCCCACGGGCGGCAAGACATATTGACAAATTTACCGCGACAGTGGATTTCCCGACCCCGCCCTTCCCGCTTGTGACCGCAAGCACAAGCCCACTGGAGGATCGGCGTCGGACCATCTCGCGCAGAGCAGTCGCCTGGTCTCTACCTTGTTGCGTTGCGCCGTCATAACTCATGGCAGGCCCCACGTCGGACAAACCTGACCGACTGAACCGTCCCGTCGACCGCTTGCCGCCGCAAGGGGTCAGCGGGCGGGCACCTCAGGAATCCGCCGTCACACCCACGCTTGGAAGCTCTTGCCTCCCCAGGATGAGCTCAGCCAGCTTCCTGCCTTCCCCGACCTCGATGTCATTCGGCACGTCCTGCCCCATCGTCAGATACGAGAGTCCCGCGTTGGCTTTCGTAAGACAGCTCAGAATCACGCCGAAGCCGATTGCTTCGTCAAGCTTCGTGAAGATCAGCCGATCAACGCCGACATCGCGGAACCGCTCGATGGCCTCGACCATCACGGCCTCGCCGCACGTCCCGGCCAGCACGAGGTGAATCTCGTGCGGTCTTACAGCCCGGAACAGTTCCTGAAGCTCCCTGATCTTGACCTCGTCGCGCTGACTTCGACCGGCTGTGTCGATCAGAATGATCTCCCGATCCGCCATGCGCTCGATCGCCTTGGTGAACTGCTCGGGCGTAGCGGCAACGTCGAGCGGAACGTCAATGATCCTGGCATAGGTTCGGAGTTGCTCGACGGCGGCGATCCGGTAGGTATCGATGGTGATCAATCCGACCTTGCGGTGCTCGCGCAAGCTGAAGTTCGCCGCGAGCTTTGCAACCGTCGTGGTCTTCCCGACACCGGTGGGACCGATCAGCGCGATGGTCGTTGGTTCACCGAAGCGCGATGTACGGATCGGACCGGCCGCCGGAAGCATGGCCTCGATCGAGCGAGCGAGCTCCGCTCGAACCGCGTCCGGATCACCAAGCCTGTCGGGCGTCAGGCGGGCTTGCACTTGCGCAATCAAGCTGCGCGCAAGCTTGTCAGCCACATCGTTTGCAATGAGCTTCCGATAGGTGTCGAAGAGTTCGTCGGGCACATCGGCCGGCGACACGCGCCGCGTCTCTCGCACCAAATCGGTAACGAGTGACTTCAGCGCGCCGACCTCCGCGACCAGCGCGTCGGAATGATGGCGAGTCGTATGACCAAGCGACACCCGCTCGGCAGCTCCATCTGCGTGACCGGTTCGCCCCGACCTGCGTACGAATGTACCGCGCCTCACGACCGGTGGCAAGGCATCCGTTCCGCTTGCGGCGGTGATCTCCACCTGCTCCTGGCCACCGAGACCGAACACACTCCCTCGCGTCAACGTTCGCGTGTTGAGGATGATGGCGTCGGGCCCGAACTCCCGCTTCACGCGTGCGAGCGCCTCGGCCATCGTCTTTCCTTGAAACGTCTTAGGCTTCATCCGTCAGCACCACCATTCCATGTGATTCGACTTCAACACCCCGGACCACCTCGTTGTAGGACAGCACCGCCAACGAGGGGATGGGAACCTCGATCATCTTGCGCACCCATGCACGAATCTGAGGCGGACACAGTAGAACCGGGGGCCGTCCACGAATCGCGGCGGTGGCCCTCTCGGCCTCCGCGCGAATCGCCCCCACAATCTTCGTCTGGAGCTGCGACGGCATCGCCAACAGGGTCCCGTGCTCCGTCCGTTCCAGGCTCTTGTTAATCAACTCCTCGAGTGAGGGGTCCAACGTAATGCAGTGGATTCGCCCGTCATCAGCCTTCTGCTGCTGGCACAGCGTCCGGGCGAGGGCATTGCGGGCGTACTCGGTCAGGATCTCGATGTCCTTGGTGCGAGAAGCCCAGTCCCCGATCGTCTCGAGAATCGCCTCGAGGTCACGAATCGGCACGCGCTCACGGAGCAGCGCCTGGAGCACGCGTTGGATCTCGCCCGGCTTGAGCACGTCGGGCACGACCTCCTCCACCAGCTTGGGCGACCGCTCGCGCAGATGATCGAGCAGGCGGTTCACCTCCTGGCGGGTCAGCATCTCGTCGGCGTACCGTCGGACGAGCTCGACCAGGAACGTGCTCATCACGCTGGAGGGTTCGACGACGGTGTAGTTGCGGTGCTCAGCCTCGTGCCGCTGGTCCTCCTCGATCCACAGCGCCGGCAGCCCGAACGCGGGTTCCTTCGTCTCGATTCCATGGACGCGTTCGGAAACCGCCCCGGCATCGATGGCGAGCAGGTGCCCCGGCATGACCTCACCTTCGCCGATCTCCAACCCCTTGAGCTTCACACAGAACTGGTTCGGCTGAAGCTGGATGTCGTCGCGTATCCGGACGGGCGGTACGACGATGCCAAGCTCCTGGGCCACCTGCCGACGCATGTTGGTGATGCGGTCGAGCAGGTCGCCGCCCTGCTTTCGATCAACCAGGCGGATCAGGCCGTATCCGACGTTGAGTTCCATCGGGTCGGGCGTCAGGTGCGTCTCGATCCGGTCGGCGGCGGCCGGCTTCGCCCTGGCGATGGCCGCCTCCGCCAACACCTCCTGACGCTTCCGGGTCAGCAGGTAAGCCAGTCCGGCACACGAGCCGGCCAGCAGGACAAGCGGCGGTTTCGGTAGCGGTGTCAGCGCCAAGACGCACAGGAACACGCCGGTCAACCCCAGCGCGACCGGTTGCCCCACAAGCTGGCCGAGCAGCTCCTCACCCAGGTTCTTCTTCGCGGCAGACCGCGTCACGATCATGGCAGCCGCCATAGACACGATGAAAGCGGGAATCTGCGACACGAGCCCGTCACCGATCGTCAGGATCGTGAACCGTCGCAGTGTCTCCTCCAACGGGAGCCCCTTCTCGACCAGGCCGACATAGACGCCGCCAATGATGTTGATCAGCGTGATGATGATCCCCGCGATGGCATCCCCCCTGACGAACTTGCTGGCACCGTCCATCGCACCGTAGAAATCAGCCTCGCGCGTGATGTCGGCCCGGCGAGTCTTGGCCTCCTCGTCCGTGATGGTGCCGGCGTTCAGATCGGCGTCGACGGCCATCTGCTTGCCCGGCATACCGTCAAGGGTAAACCTGGCAGCCACCTCGGCGATGCGCGTCGCGCCTTTGGTGATGACCACAAACTGTATGACGACGATGATTGCGAAGATAATCACCGCCACCACCAGCGAACCGCTGGCCACGAACCCGCCGAAGGTCGAAATTACATGGCCCGCGTCCGCCTTCGTGAGGATCAAACGTGTCGTGGCGATGTTGAGCACCAGTCTGAAGAGCGTCATCCCGAGCAGCAGCGACGGGAACGACGAGAAGTCCAGCGGACTCTTAATGTACATGACGCTGAGCAGGACGATGCCCGACAGCGTGATGTTGACCAAGAGAAGCAGGTCCATGATGGACGTCGGCAGCGGGATGAGGATCACGAGGATCAGCCCCATCGCCATGACGGGCAGGACCATCCCGTAATGCTTCTCAACAGCCGCGGGGAACCATGACTTGGACAGCTTCAAGACCGCCATATCCCTTTCGTCACATCACGCCACAACGTCACACCCCGGCCGGCTCGCGCCTCGGAGGAACGGGCGAACGACCGGTCAACTCGTAGACGTAGGCCAGAATCTCCGCGATGGCCTGGTAGAACCGTTCCGGGATGAAGTCTCCCACGCGCACAGCCTCGTAGAGCGCCCTCGCAATCGCACGCCGCTCGACAATCGGGATTCCATACTTCGCGGCAATCTGACGAATTCGCAGGGCAATCTCGTCCGCGCCCTTGGCCACAACCTTCGGCGCCATCATCGTGTCGGCATCGTAGGCAATCGCAACAGCCACGTGTGTCGGGTTGGTCACCACGACATCCGCCTTGGGCACGTCCCTGTGCAACCTCTGAACAGCCAGTTGAAGCTGAATCTCCCGCCGTCGCCTCTTGATCTGAGGATCACCCTCCATGCTGCGGAACTCGTCCTTGACCTCCTGCTTGGTCATCCTGAGGTCCCGCTCGTGACGGTACCGCTGCCAGGCGAAGTCCAAAAGGGCAAGAACGATCAAGGCGGCGGACAGCTTCATGCTCAGCTCGAACACAAGGCTCGCGCCAAGATGAAACGCATCGCGATAGTCAAACGTGCAGGCGTAGATGATGGCTGAAGCACTGCCCGCCAGCGTCAAATACGCCACCAATCCCACAACCAAAAGCTTGCCGAAGTTGAGGACGGCCATCATCAGCATGCGCATCGAGAACAGCCTCTTGATCCCCTTTAGTGGGTTGATCTTGCTGAGGCTCGGCGTAAGCGGTTTCCAAGTGAACAGCAGACCGACCTGCATGAGCAAGACCGCCATGATCGAAAGAAAAAGTATCAGCAGGAAAGGCGCAAGGCGCTTGAGCACTTCGGTGCACACGGCGGAGATGAACGGCATCGTCTCACCCAAGCTCGTCGGAGCGTCCGGAGACAACGCCGCGCGCACGACCATCACCAGCGTCAACCACAGCTTCGGGCCGAGAAGCGCCAGCGCCACGAAACTCGCAAGCAGCAGAACAGCCGCCGTCAAGTCCTGGCTACGCGCCACCTGCCCGCCCTCGCGCGTCTCACGGCGCCGCCGCGCGGTTGGTGGT
Source organism: uncultured Phycisphaerales bacterium (assembly GCA_965371725.1). GTDB lineage: Bacteria > Planctomycetota > Phycisphaerae > UBA1845 > UBA1845 > CBDUZO01. The sequence goes on along the minus strand of CBDUZO010000017.1, from coordinate 40,004 downwards.
TCGGTCTTTTCATCACGATCAGCCGGCATCAGCCCATCCCACCTACGTCGACCGCGTCAAGCCCGAAGGCGACGCGAACGAGTTCCAGACCGTCCAACAGCGTATCGATCATAAACTCCTGACAACCGGCCAGCGCGATGCCCGCCACGCCGATGGAGAGCAGAATCCGAATCGTGAAACCGACCGAGAGAATGTTGAACTGCGGCATCGTGCGCGAAAGGAAACCCATCGCGATCGACGTCAGGAACAGCGCAATGAGCACCGGTCCCGCCACACGAATCCCGAAAACAAGCGCCGCGGTCAGCATCTCGACAAGGAGCAGCAGAAACGTCTCGTCAAACCGGAACGAAAGCAGCGGAATGATCTCGAACGTATCCAAAAGTGCAGCCATCATGGCCCGATGACCACCGAGCAGCAGAAACAGAACGGTCAATACGATCGTGTAGATCTGTCCAAGGACCGTGGTTCGGGTGTTTTGCGTCGGGTCCACGATCTGGCCCAGGTTCAACGCCGCCTGCTGCCCCACCATGACGCCGGCCACCTGGGCCCCCATCAACAGCAGCGCCAGGGCAAGCCCGATCGTCGCCCCGATCATAAGCTCGGTCGCTCCGCCCACAACCACCGCCGAAAGGCCGAGCTCGCCGGGCACCTGCGGCGAAACGACCGGGAAGATCATGGCTGCTATCGTCATCGTCAGCGCCGCGCGGACCCGACCGGGGATCATACGGCTGGCGAAGACCGGCGCCGTAAGCGACAGGCCGCCCACCCTGAACAGGACCAACGCATAGCCCGGTAGGGCCAGCGGTATGTCAAGCAACGACCAGGGCACTTCACGAATCCTCGCTCATATAGCACTCTCCGAATTTGTGTTGCGGCCACGGGGCGAAAAACCCAGGAGAAAAGAGTTGCTTCACCGCTACACGAAAAAAGAGCTTGCTCCAGCCGAAACACCTTCCCCACAACGCACCGCACCTCACGGTCGCCGGGTTCACCACGGTAATGTCGAGAACATCTGCTGCGTATAAGCAACCATCCGGTTCGCGATCCACGGAATGAAGAACGTACCCGCCACGACCATCGCCGCGATTTTGGGCACGAAGGTCAAGGTTTGCTCCTGAAGCTGAGTCACCGCCTGAAACAATGCGATCGTCAGCCCCACCAGCAGCCCGATCAACAGGATCGGCGCGGACGTTGACAGGCCCATCCAAAACGCGTTTCGACCCAACTCCAGTGCCTGTCCGAATTCCATTTTTTCAACTCCCATGTACGCCTAAGGCCCTATACATCCCGCCGGTGCTCACACAAAGCTGTACAGCAAAGTCTCGACCACGAGATGCCATCCGTCCGCCAGCACGAACAACAGAATCTTGAACGGCAGCGAGATCAGCACCGGCGGGAGCATCATCATGCCCATCGAGAGCAGGATGGTGGCGATCACCATGTCAATCACCAGAAACGGCAGGTAAATCCGGAATCCCATGATGAACGCGGTCTTCAGCTCACTGAGGATGAACGCCGGAATCATGATGGTCATGGACACGTTCTCGATCACGATCTCCTCTTCCTCGGGGATTTCGCGCCGCTCGACGTACTCGAGGAACAGATAGACATCCTCATGGTTCCCCGCCTGCTCGATCTGGCGATACATGAAATCCTTCAAATGGCGGGTTGCAATGTCCATGGCTTCGCGCTGCCCCATCTTGCTGTCAAGGTAGGGACCCACCGCCTCGGAATGAACCCGGTGCCACGTCGGTGCCATCACGACAATCGTTATGAAAAGCGACAACCCCAAAAGCACCTGGCCGGGCGGGAGCTGCGGAGTGCCAACCGCCTGTCGTAAAAGCGCGAGCACGATAATCACACGAGGAAACGCCGTCGTCATCACGAGAATGGACGGTACCAGGGTCAGCACGGTCAGCAGAACCAGGACTTGCAGGCTTGCGCTGACACCCTTGGAGTCGGTGGCGACGGGCAAGATGTCTCGGACGTCGGGGATTCCAGTGGGGTTATCGAAGGCGGATGATGTAGGCGCGGTCTGTGCCCGCGCGGTTCCCGAGATCAGAACCGCAAGCAACAAACCCGCCGCCACGCGGCGACGGATGATTGAGCATCCATGCTCCGGCGTCATGCGCAGCTCCCTCGCGCACGATCACAATCACAAGCCACCCGAAGGCGGCACGGACTACTTCGACTGTAGCGTCCTCAACCTGTTGAGAAGGTCCGTCAGCGGCTCACGGGCCGAGGCGATCCGCCGTTTCGGCGACGGAGACTCCTCCTCCGCCTCGCCTTCCACCTCGCGAAGCTCCCTGGCGTGACGAAGCAGCATCTTGTCGAATCCGCCGCCCGTTTTCCCGTTGACCGGGCCCAAGCGGGCCGCCAGTTCCGCCACCTCGCCACCATCGTGTATCTCACAGAGGGTGTCCAACCGGTCCGGCGATACGCCGATCATGACAAACCGCCGGCCCAATCGCACCAGCGCCACGCTTTGCTTCGGAGACAGCGCCGCCCGCGCCACCACGCAAACGAGATCACCCTCTGCCGCCCGGGCGGCTGGGACGAATCGCTTCACGACGGCGTAGGCGATACCCACCAACACCAACACCAGCGCCAACGAACCCATCGCCGATCGGTACCACGGGGCGGGCTCACCGGCGGCGGGTGTCGTCCGGACCCCCGCAACTCCGCGGCGCCGGGCCAGACGCCGATCGTCCGAGGCGCGTTTGAAGCGTTCCGCCGGACCGTTGGCATCCGGCTCCCGGTCGGCCTGTTCTTGAAGTTCCTCAACCGCGCCGGCAAACGACGCAAGATCGTCCTCATTCTCGAGGTTGGCGAATCCGGCGATGGCGGCGCCTGACTGCGGCGTGGAACGCTCTCCCTCACCCTCTCCGGCCCACGCCGACAACGTCACGGTCATCATGACGACCAGGGCGGGGATCCACCCAACGCGCGGGGCGCTGACGCCTCCACCGCAGAGGCATTCCACGGTCTCGTCGATCCATCGACTCATGTGGTAATCCGGTGGGGATCGTGTGAGAACACCTCACTGATTCGCACGCAGAAGCTGTCGTTCAGCACCAGGACCTCGCCGCGCGCGATCAGACGATCGTTGATGAGCATGTCGACCGGGTCGCCGGCCAGCTTGTCCAGCTCCACCACGCTGCCCTCGTCGAGCTTGAGCACGTCCTCAACGAGCATCCGAGTGCGACCGAGTTGGATCTTCACACGGAGCTTGACGTCGTTGAGCATCGTAATGCGTTTGGGATCAATACCCAGGCCGCCGAGGTCACCGAAGTCCTGAGGTTCATAGGGTTTGACGTCGGGCGGAGGCGGCGCGCTCGCCTGAGTGGCTGCCTGCTCCGCCTCGATGGCCGCCTGCATGGCCGCCGCCGCACCGTCAAACGGGCGACCGAGCGAATCGAGCCGCGCGTCCTCTTCCGGCGATTCACCTTCGGATTCGGTGGGTGACGCTTCATCGCCGGCCCCGTCCTTCGCAGCGTTGACCAGCGCGTCAACGTCCGCCTGCGTGACCGGCCCGTCGTCACTCGGTGATGGTGCCGCGTCAGAGGCACTGGAACCGCCAGGTTCGGCAGCTTGCCCGCCGCTCATCATCGCGTCGATGTCCGCCTGGCTGATCTCGCCGGACTCGGCCGGTGGCTCGGCCGACGGCGGGTCGGACGAGGACTCCGCCCCCGCCTGATTGACAATGGCATCGATCTCGTCCTGGTTGAACCCACTCTGGCCGGAATCGCCAGGGGAACCGGATTGTTCGTTTGGATTGTCCGCCACGGATTCCTTCCCTGTAAACGTGCATCCATGCACTAACTCGGCGGGATCTCCTCAGCTAACGGGTATTATCGGAGAATTCAGAACCCGCCCGACACTCAAACCCCCGAGCCGGATCGCAGAACCTCGGGGAGGAGAACCTCCTTAATCAGTTCATCTTCACCGAACACTTTGTGGAACTCGTGTTTGAGTCGGCGCTTGATGCTCTCCAACCCCGGCTCGTCAAGGTGCTTCGGATCAGCACTGCGAATCACGAAATTCACGCGGTCAAGAAGGCGCCCTTCCTTTGCCTCGACCATCTTCTCAATCCGTTCCCGCTCAGCCGGGTCTACCAGCACTGATATATCGAGCTTGAGCGTGATGGTCTTCCCGGTCTTCCTGTTGCTGGGACGGCACTGAGCAATCTTGACCTCCACGAACTCGCTTTCAAGGGGCGCGGCGACACCGTCGCCCTCCTCGCCCTCGCCGGCGCCGGCCACGGCGGGCCTGCCGCTGATGGCGTTGGTCAGGAAGTAGATCGCGGCGCCTTCGCCGATCATCAGCAAGGCCACGATCACGATCGCCAGTCTCCGTCCGCTCTTGGCCGGCTTTGACTCAACTTGCGCTACTTCATCCGCCATCAGAGGAATCCTCCAGATCATCCGCCAGTGTCGAACCGGCGTAGTCTTCGATCAGGTCCTCCGTGACCAGAATCTCGACGCGCCGGTTCAGGGCGCGCCGCTCCTCCATGTATGCCTGTCGTACCAATGGTTCAGTATTGCCCACTGCAACGAGGTTCAATCGGATGGACCGGACACCGTTCTTCTCGAGCTCTCTGGCCACCGCCGCCGCCCGCGCGTACGACAGATCACGGGCGTCCTCGTAGATCGAGTCTTCCGGTAACGGTTCGCGCGTGGTGTGACCGCGGATCAAAATCTTGGTGTTATAACCTCGCAATCGTTCCGCCGTCTTCGCAATCAGCTCCCGACCTTCCGGAAGCAGTGTCGCACTGAACCGCTCGAACGTGATCGTCCCGCCCACGACGACCTCGATACCGTCCCGGACGCTCGTCACGCGAATCTTCCTACCGTGTATCCCTTCCTCCTCCGAGTCGCCCTGTTTGTCGAGGTTGATGGGCACCTCGAGCTCGAGCAGCCGCGCGATGAGCTTGTTGGTCGGCTCGTTCTCGATGGGCACGTTTCCGACGGCCCCGATCGACCCGCCGAACGCCCTCCGAAGCGACTCCATCACCTCCTGAAACTTCTCGTCCTCCTTGATCTCGCTCATCGACACGATGATGACAAAGAAGCACAGAAGCAGCGTCATGGCATCACCATAGGTAACCATCCATGCCGGCGCGCCTTGGGGAGCTTCCTGTTTCTTTCGTGCCATCGCAAAGTCAACTACGCCGCCGCTTTGGCCTGCTCGTCCACGGCGGCCCGCAACCGATTCGGCAGGAACGTCTTGAGCTTCTGCTCCACGATCCTCGGATTATCGCCCGATTGAATCGCCATGACGCCCTTGATGACGATCATCTTGAGCAGCAGCTCCTCCCTGCTCCGCAAACCCAGCTTGTCCGCCATCGGCAGGGCGATCAGGTTGGCCACCAGCGCGCCGTACAGCGTCGTGAGCAGCGCGACCGCCATCGCCGGTCCGATCGCACTGGGGTCGTCCATGTTCTGAAGCATGATGACCAGACCGATCAGGGTTCCGATCATCCCGAACGCCGGCGCGTACTTCCCGATGTTGTCAAACAGCGCCTTACCGTCCGCGTGGCGCCCCTCGATCGTCTCGAGATCGTTCATCATGACCGTCTCGATCAGGTCGGGATCGGTCCCGTCGACGGCCATCTGGATGCCCGACACGATGAACGGATCATTGATCTCGCTCGTCACGTTCTCCAGTGACAGGATACCGTCACGCCGGGCGATCTCGGCGTATCTGACCATGTCCGCGATAAGCTTGTTCGCGTCCTGGGTCTTGGCGAAAAAGCAGTTCTTGACCACCTTGGCGACGCCCAGGAGGTTCTTCAGCGGAAAGCTGATCAAGGCCGCACTCACCGCGCCGCCCAGGACAATGGCGACCGACCCACCGTCCATGAAGGTATTAAGGTCGGACTTGCCCATGATTGCCCAGAGCAGAAGACCCGCCCCGGCGATCAGCCCTATAATCGTCGCAATATCCATAGCATCTTCGCCACGTTAGTATCGGCGCGCAATCATTCCCCACAGTCCGTTATCGACGTCGCACGGGGACATCGTTAGGCATCGCGGCGTTCGCTTCATTCACCTTGAACCACGGCCAACGCCCGATAGTCATCCCGGCCGCTCCACGGGACCGCGCATGAAACCGCCTAGACCACGCTGAAGCTTCGTACCTGTCGGGCGTAGTCGATCGCACGCCGGACCACCTCGTCCACTGATTCTCGGACCAAAAGCATATCCCCGCTGGTCAGCGTAATGATCGTGTCGGGCGTCGCCTCGATCATCTTGATCAACTCCGCGTTGACCACGACAACACGCTTATCGAGCCTGGTCACGGTAATCATCGTCAGTCCCCTTCACCAAGTACACGCCCGGCGCCTTCTCATCCCCCCGCGCGCCAAGTTACCGGGCCAACAGCAGCAGCTCCTGAAGCAGATCATCCGACGCCCGCACGACCCGGCCCGATGCCGAGATGGCCGTCGACGCCGTGATCAGATTGATGAACTCCCGCGCAATCTCGACATTGCTCTGCTCGAGCATGCCCGAGCGAATCACGCCCGCGATTCCCGTCTGCGGCGCGGCGATCGTCGGGTCACCCGAGTTCGATCCCGCTACAAACGTGTTCTCGCTCTCCGCGATCAACCCGGAGTTGTTCACGAACGTCGCCAGGGCGATCTGCCCGAGAACCTGCTCCTGCTGGTTCGAGTACATCCCACGCACGGTCCCGTCCGCATCGACCTGGTACGCGGTCATGACACCGGACGGCACGCCGTCCTGATCGGCCATGGATACCTCGGACGAACCGTCCATACTCGCCAGCCCCGTCAGGTTGCCGAAGTCCAGGTCGAACGTCAGCGGTGTGACGGCCCCGCTGTCCGTCCGGTCAATGGAAAGCTGCGTACCGGTCGCGCCGACGAACTGACCGTTTGTATCAAACGTGATGGTTCCCGTCCCGATCACAGGTGACAGATCCGTGTCAGCCTGTGACTCGGCGTAGTACCGCCACGTCGTCCCGGTGTTTGATCTCGATTCCATCGTGAACCGCAACCGCACATCCACCGGATTGCCCAATGAGTCGAACGCGCCAAAGCTCGTGGTCGTGTCCGCGCCGCCGCCGACCGCTTCCGCGACGGTCGTGAACGCAAACGGCGAGGTGGTCACGCCGGTCGTATTGGTGATCGAGCCGGCGTCCATCTCGATCGCGTTGATCTCACCGAGGTTCGAGGTAATGACCAGTGAACCGGCGGGCCAATCGGTCCCATCGGAGATCGTCACGCCCGGCGTTCCACCGGTGGCCGGGTCCGTGTTGATCCCCAGCGCGGTCTCAAGGTGGGCCGCCAGATCACCGAGCGTCGAACCGGCCGTGTCCACGACGAACGTCGATTCCTGCGTGGTGATCCCGCCCCTGCGCGCCTGGATGGTCAACGCGTCACCATCGGCGAAAAGCGGAGCGCCGAAGACGTCGACCAGACTGGTCAACGCCGTGGTTGCCGTGGCCGCCGCGCCCGATGAGGTTAGCAGCGCTTCGGACGCCACGACGGCGCTGGCGGATGCAACCTCCGTCACGCTGTCCAACCGCCCCTCCATCCTGACATTCGTCGTCGCTTCCGCCTGGCTGGCGCTACCGAGTGGGATCACAAGCTCGGAGAGCGTTCCCGTGTCGACGGCGCCCTCCTCGTCAGCCGGAAACACCTGGACCGCCGCGCCGCTTGTGGCGACGAGCGTGTTTGTGGCATCCAACCGGAACGATCCGTCGCGCGTATAAACCTGTTCACCGCTTGGCTGCTGAAGGATGAAAAACCCCTCACCCTCCAACGCCAGATCGCTCGGGAACCCCGTACCGTTGAGCCCACCCTGCACGAAGTTCCGATCGATCGACGCAATACCCGCGCCCATCCCGATCTGGTTCGGCAAGGTGCCTCCGGTCTCGGCCGAGGGCGCCTCACCCTCGCTGATGGTCTGATACAGGAGGGATTCGAATAGGGTTCGCTGTCCCTTAAAACCCGTCGTGTTCAGGTTGGCCAGGTTGTTACCGACCGTATCGACGGCCGTCGTATTGCTCGTAATGCCGGTAAACCCGACGAGCATCGCATTGGTAAGTGACATCGTGCCGTTTCCTTCACATCATCCACGAAGACCGGCGCCACCGTCGACGGCGGACACCACATCCGCGCGCTCGAGCCCATCGGGCCAAGCGCTTCTGTCACGCCGTCACGCCTCCGCGGACGAAACACTGACGAAGTCACGAAACCGCAAGTCCTGCCCGGTATCCAATTCGAGCAGCACCTCTCCACCCTCGTCGACCTTCACGCTCGTCACCCGCCCTTCGACGACCTCGGGCTCATCCGGATTACGCTGATCGATGCCGATGATCGTCTGGCCGATCAACGCCTCAGCCGCAAGCCGGGGCGACTGGATCGTGTCTACGTTCTCGAGGGCCAGCTCATCACCGCCCGCCAGTTGGAGCACGGGCCGACCGTCCTCCTCGAACCGGATGCCCACAACCGTTCCACTGAGGACCACATCATCCCGGCCCGGCACGCTGGTCACGTGCTTGCCGATCAGCGACGACGCCGATGCGAATCGCTGCTGACCGGTGAGAAGCTGCAGCGTATTGGTCAGGGTCGTGGACATCTCGATCTCACGGATGGACGAAATCTGGCGGAGCAGATCCTCGTTCTCCATCGGTTCGAGCGGGTCCTGGTTTGTCAGTTGCGTGATGAGCAACTTGAAGAAGTCCTCGCTACTCAGATCCGCCGCCGAGTTTGTCACGTTGCCACTCGCGGGTGTCGTCGTAGGCGCGATGCTACTGATCGGATCCACATTACATCTCCGTCACTATACCGGTCCATGTCGGACTCCTTCTCCATGGTCCGGTCACCGAAGGCGCGGAAACACGTTACGTTGCGCCGACGGTCATATCCTCACGTCCAGCCGTCGCTCCCCGACGACCATCGATTCGAGGACATCATCCTGTTCCCCGGGCGCATCGACGTCGTGTGACGTCTCGCGCGTCTCGTGTCGGGCCGGCTCGGGTCGGCGATGTCCTCTCTCCTCGCCGCCGGCCGGTTGAAACCCATCGGGATTCAAAGGCGTTTCGGGATGGTTACGCTGCTCCACAAGGTCACTCGCTACATCAAAACGGCCCACGTGGATTCCGTGCCGCTCGAGGGCGGTCCGCAACCGGGCCACGCGTTCGAGCAAAAGATCCTTCGCCTCGGTTGTCTCGGTCCGAATCTCGATCTGCAGTTCGTCCCCGACCATCCGAACGTTCACCAGCATGCGCCCCAGTTCCGGCGGTTCGAGGTGCATCCGGGCGGTCGAACTGTATCGACCGGTCCCCAGGCGCACCGAACGGACCAATCGATCGAACGCCGATCGGCTTACCGCATCGGGCTCCTCCGACCGCCCGGCGGTTGCGCCGCTTCCCGGACGATTCTGTTGTGCCTGCTCACTGACACCCCTCTGCTGCTGTGGTGACTGCCTGGATTGTTGCGGCGCCGGTGGGGATGTCGGCGCCCGCGCGGACTCGACCTCGCCACCTCGTCCCGCGCCGAGAATCTGCCCGATCCTCTGCGCCACGCCCGTGTTGGAGGAAGCACCCGGCTTTACTTGTGTGCCGGACAACACCGCCGACGCACCGGTGCTCGCGCGGGAGGCAGCGGGATCGGTGTCAGCGCCATGCCCCGGAGGAGCAACCGCACGCAGCGCGTCTGAAACCTGCACTCCGGCACCATCCCTGGAAACGGCGCGCGCGTCGCCCCGATCGGCCATGTTCCCACCGTCAGCGCCGCGCCCGAGCAACTCCCGGAGCGTCGGAACCGAATCGCCTCCACCGGACGAAACCTTTGCCCCCGGGCCGTCAGCACGCATGTCGGTCGAACCGGCGAACGTGGCCGGGCTACGGGACGTAGTGCCATCACTCCGGCTCTCCCGAGCGGCACGACGGGCCCGAACGCTCGCCACGTCCGTCCGCTCGTCACGTTGACCGGACAGGCCTTCCGCACGATGCGCTTCCTTGAGGGTCTCCTGACGTCCTTGATGGGCGTTGTCGCTTTGTGCCTCGAACATCTGCGAGGCCAAGGCGTGTGGCCGACCGGCCGGTCCGGCGCCGACAAGCACCCGTGTCGCCGACAGAAGTGCGTCGAACGAACCCACGACGGGCTCGGCGCACTCGTCCGTGGCGAGGTCGACGTCACGCGCACCGCCGGACGCCGCCTTCTGAGGCGCGTTGTTTCCCGTGGGAGCGAGTGATGTTGTCGTCGTTGAAATCACCATGTCGCCGAACCGTTATCCTCCGGGCGTAAGCTCATCCGAACGTCCCGGCGCCGCCTCACCCAGACGCTGCAGGATGATCTTCATCGACTCCATCTGGTCAGGACGTTTCGCCGCTTCTATGATCTTCTTGGCCTTTCGGGTTTCCATTTCGAGTAAGAGCCGCGCCGCCTGATCCACATCGGCAAGGCCAAGAAGGTGCTCGACCGCCACCTTCGGGGCGAGCCCTTCGTAGATCTCAATCTGTTTCTTGAACCCCTCCGTCTCCTGCCGCTGTTCGATCGCCCTGTCACGATCGCTCGTAGCCTCCTGCTCTTCCTTGAAGGTCTGTCGTTCGGTCATGACCCGAAGCATGATGGAGTTATTGAGGGCCAAACGCTGATCGAGCTCAGCCCTGATCCGCTGCTCCTCTCGCCGCATGACCTCCAGACCCCTCTGTGACGCGGCGATGACATCCTCGGTAGACGCCGCTTCCACTCTCTCGGCGGATGCTTCTGCAGGCTCGGTCTGCGGTTCGACCTGCTGCTCCTCCTCGTCTCCGCGCAGCACCGCCGCAATGGACCGGACCTTCTCGCCGTCAATCACACCGCTCCACAGGAGATAGGCACCAAGGCCCCCAAACACCAGGAGATTCAGCAGGGCGAACAACGCCACGCCATCGTAGGCTCGCCTGAAAAGCGAAGGGGTCGTAGTCATCATGTCGGAACCTCCCGGCCGGCTTCATGCCGCCTTCGAGAGAAACCCTGAACGGCGACCTCATCCATGATCGCCTGCTCCTCGCGACGCAACTGCGTAAGATAACGATTCCAATGTCGCTCCCTCAGCTTCTCGATCACCTTCAACCGCTTGGACGCCTCCGCCAGCTTGTCCCGCTCCGCCTGAAGCTCCGCCTGAAGCTTACCCAGTTCCAGGTGGGACTCGAGAATCCGCCGGTGCAGGTATCCGCGATACACATGGTGCCCTCGGACTGACACCATATTGAGACGCTCTTCCGATTGCGTCCCGCGCGACCGGTCCACCGTGTCGGACAGCTCCGAGCCGAGTCGGGCGATGCGCCGCTCGACCTGTTGAACGGCGCGGACCGCGCCCGCCACCACGCGACGCCGCTGGTCCCGCGCCTGGCGCCGGATTCGCTCCACCACGTCGAGTCGAAATCGAAATTTGCCCGCCATCGATCAACTCTCATGACGCCTGCGCCATCGCGGGTCGCTGCGATGAGAGCTGCTCACGCAGCTTCTCAATATCACGCGCCAAGGTGACCAACCGCTCACGCGTATCGTCCCACTCCGCGCGCTCCCGGATCGGTTGTTGAAGGAACTCGTCGATCACCGGTTTCATCTTCACGGCCAGGTCAAACTCCACGTTCGTTCCCATCGCGTACGCGCCGACGTTGACCAGGTCCTCGATGTCACTCCACACGGCCAATACGCGGCGAATCGTGGTCGCGGCGGCCATGTGATCCTCGTTGACAACGTCCGGCATGACACGGCTGATGCTCTCGAGCACGGACACGGCCGGGTAGTGCCCACGGTTCGCCAGGTCGCGCGACAGCCACACGTGCCCGTCGAGGATCCCCCGCACCGCATCGGAGATCGGCTCGCTGATGTCATCGCCCTCGACCAGGACCGTATAGAGCCCCGTGATACTCCCCTTCTCCATGTTCCCGCTCCGTTCGCACAGCTTGGGCAGAAGACCGAACACACTTGGCGGATAACCCTTTGTCGTCGGCGGTTCGCCCGCGGACAGCCCGATCTGACGCTGGGCCATCGCCATGCGCGTCGTCGAGTCCATCAGAAGCAATACCCGCTTGCCAAGATCACGGAAGTACTCCGCGATCGCCGTCGCCACGAACGCCGCGCGAACGCGCAACACGGGCGATTGATCCGACGTGCTGACCACAAGGACCGATCGCTTCAGACCTTCTTCCTCGAGGTCCTTGCGAATGAAATCGCCAACCTCCCTACCCCGCTCGCCGATAAGTGCCACAACCGCGACATCAGCGGCCGTGTAACGTGCGATCATCCCCATCAGAACGCTCTTGCCCACGCCCGTGCCGGCGAAAATGCCCATCCGCTGCCCGCTTCCCAGCGAGTGCATGGCGTCCATCGAGCGGATACCGGTCGGAAGCGCCTCGAGAATCGGTTCCCGTGTCAGCGCCGGCGGCGCATCACGAAAGACCGGATAGTGGGCCTCGACCGGGAAGCCCTTCTTCTCGCCGATGGACCGCCCCAGACCGTCAAGGATGCAACCGAGCATCTCCCGACCGACCGGAACGTTCTGCAGCCCCGCCCGGCTGGTCACGCGATCGCCCACGGCAACGCCCAGCGGCTCGGACAGAGGCATCAACACCTGACGATCCCCTCGCAACGCCACCACCTGCGCCGTGATCGGATCGGCGCTTGCCAGCTCAATCTCACACAAAGAACCGACCGGTAGCGGAAGCCCTTGGGCCGTGACGGTCATTCCAGTGACCTCCATCACGCGCCCTTTCGCGCGCCAGAACTGCTCCCGGTCGATGAGCCGACGCTGGTTGATGAAAAGGTCATGCATCTTCGACTCGCTCGCCCAGCAGTAACGTCGTCATCTCCTCCACCTGCGTCTCCAGGGTGGCATCGATATCGCTCCGGTCCGTTGACACCTTACACCCGCCGGGCTGAAGGGTGTCATCCGCCACAACGTTCACATGGGCCGTCGCGTCGATCCCGTCCAGTACGGACTCGGCGAAGGTGCGGGTGGACGCAATATCATCGGGATGAACGCGAACGGTCAGGTTCGTTTTCGAGCCGACAAGACGAAGCGCTCGGGAGAGGTTCTCGGTCGCCGCCTCGCGATGCACTCGTCCGACGGCAAAGGTCAGCTTGCTCGCAACCTGTACGGCAAACTCCAGCAAATCGCGCTCCGCCGCGATCCTGAGCCCGTCCTTGATCTCGCTGATCTGGTCGACGGCCTGTCGCATCGCCGACACGATGCCGGCCTGCTGCTTGCTGAAGCGCTCCATGGACTCCCGATAAGCCGCCTCGTGTCCCGCGGAAATCCCTTCCTCATACCCTTTGGCGTGACCATCCCGATAGCCGCGGTCCTTTGCCTCCTTGAGCGTCAGCTCCGCGTCTCGGCGAGTCTCGCTGACGATCTTCGCGGCGTTTCGCGTCGCCCGCTCTACGACCACGTCCGCCTCGGCAAGATGGTCCGCCAGGTCAACGGTGGAGAGGTTCTTGAGAATGGGCCCCGCCTGCCCGGCTTTGATCACCGTCGACATCGCACACGCTCCACGATCACAGGGTAAGTCCGCCGCGGCACGGCGTTATGACGCACGGCTGTCATACAATCATCTCCTTCTCTCCGCCCCGACCGGAGATGATGAGCTCTCCGGAATCCTCGAGCCGCCGGACCACGTCCACGACCTTCTGCTGGGACCCCTCGACATCGCTCACGCGGACGGGTCCCATGTATTCCATGTCCTCCTGGATGAGCAGCGATGCCCGCTCGGACATGTTGCGGAAGATCTTGTCGCGAAGCTCGGGGCTCGCCGTCTTCAACGCCAACGCCAGGTCCTCGTTCTCGATCTCCTTGAGCACAAGCTGGATACCCTTGTCGTTGACCAGCATGATATCCTCGAACACGAACATGAGCCTGCGAATCTGCTCGACCAGATCCGGATCCTGCGACTCCAACGCCTCGAGGATACCCTTCTCGGTGGCACGATCGGCGACGTTCAGCACGTCCGCCACCGCCTCCACACCGCCCGCCTTCTGGAACGTCTGCGTGACCAACCCGGAAAGCCGCATCTCCAACCCCCGCTCGACCTCCTTGATCACCTCGGGGTTCGTGTTCTCCATGTTGGCGATGCGCGCAACGACCTCGACCTGCTTCTGCAAAGGAAGACCGCCCAGAATCTGACTCGCCTTGTCAGACCCAAGATAGGAGAGCACCAGCGCGATCGTCTGCGGATGCTCGTCCTGAATGAACGTCAGGAGGTTCTCAGGATCCGTCTTGACCAGGAACGAAAAAGGACGCTTAAACACGTGATGCTCGATCTGCCGCATCACATTGGAAGCCTGATCCGATGGAAGAGCCTTCTCGAGCAGGGTCCTCGCATACGCGAGCCCGCCCTGCTTCATGTACTGCCGGGCAAGGGCAAGGTTGTAGAATTCCTTGACGACATCCCGGCGCGTGTCGTCGTCCACAAGATCGAGCTGAGCGATCTCACGCGCGATATCCTCGACCATTTCGTCGTCGAGGAGGCGCAGCAGATCAGCCGAGGCCTTGCGCTCGAGCGTAACGAGCAAGACCGCCGCCTTGGTCACGCCTTTGCGCGGCTCACTCTCATTGAGTGCTGAGCTTCCGTCTCCCGGCTGCGCCATCATGCCAATCCTAATACTGCTTCCTGCGCCCGCCCCTCAACCGCTCACGACCCGAAAAGCCTTGCACCCCTTCGCGGGCGCTTCCAAAGACTCCCCGCCGCTACGATCCATCCACCCACCGCCTGATCAGATCGGCGGCGCCATCGATATCGTCGCCCACCAGTCTGGCCACCTCGTCGTTCAGTTCCTTGTCCTGCAGGGTGCGCTCATCCAGCTCCTTGCCGACGAGGAACCCTTCGGACGCCGCCGCCTGCCCGACCGGGTGAGGTCCGGCGCTGAGGATCGTCTCATACTCTGGAGAATCCTCGCCAATGGACTGCGATGGGGCTCGCTTCCCGACCGCCTGCGACGATTTCTTCACCACGCGCATCATCATGCCCAGGCTCATCAGCGCCATCAGTGCCAATCCTGCCTGCGGCCCATGGCTCGTCAGCAAACCCATCGCATCGAACGAGTCCGATTCCACCATGGCAGCCGCCACGCCTCCCGGAGTGATGGCAAACCCGCCACCCTCGCTCGTCCACGTGATGTCCGGGTACACGTCCACCTCGACGTCCTCAGGAGAATTGGCCATCACGATGCGCTCGACGCCGGTTTTCACCTTGGACACCTGCTCGTCGCGGACGGCCACGAACTTCGGATCATCGTCCGCCGGGCGGTCCGCCTCTCCGGGGTACTTGGCCTGGTAGACGCCGACGACGAAGCTTTGCGGAATCCCGATGGCGGCCGTTACACGCTTGGTGGCAAACGCCACCTGCTCGACCGTCTCGGTCTCGCTCAGCTTCGGCTCGTAGAACTCGCCCTTCGTCTCTTCGGTCGTATTGCTTGTGCCCGACGGTCCGGCGGTCAGAGCCGTACCCACATTCGCCTGCATACCCGGTTCGGTCGGCTGGTGCCCCGTCGTCTGCTCCGACGTCTGGCTGGACTCCATCTTCGGCTCGGCCTCACCGTATGTCTTGGTCTCCTTGATGGACCGGCTCGTGTCCACCTCCACCGTGACGGCAGCGCGCAGACCGGGAATATGCGCCAGCTTGTCCATGATCTTGGACTGAAAGTGTGCTTCGCGTTTCTTAACGATGGCCAGGTAATCCACACTGCCCGGATCGCCGGGGCGCGGTACGCTGTAAGGTCGCATCGTCTTGGAGTCGGTGATGTAAACGTTGTACGATTTGAGCCCGGCGACCGCACCGGCCACGAGATTGGCAATCCCCTTGACCATCTCCGGTGTCATCTCCGTGCCCGCCGTCAGCGCAACGTTCACCGACGCGGTCGGTACGTCGCTTCCACCGCCGATCCGGCGTTTTCGCTTGCCGTTGATCATGACGGCCGCCTTCCTCACGACAGGCGACGTGGCAATGATCTTGGCAAGCTCGTTTCCTGTGGCGTAATTCTGGGAGAACTGCCTCTGCTCGGGCGACTGAAACGGATTCTCATTCGCGACGACCGAAGCCATGTCATACAAGCTGCCTTTGGGCAGCGCGTCCTTGCTGTGAAGCACGCGCAGCAGGTTGTGCTGATCCTGCGCACGCACGAGAATCCGTGAGCCGACAACACGATAGGGCACTCCCTCCCCCCTGATCGCGTCTTCGGCCGCCTGCTGCTCCTCGAGCGAGAACTCGTAGTTCACCAGGGGAACAAGTTCCGGCTCCGTCGACCACTGAAAGAGCCACAGAAGTGACACCATCACAAGGGCCGCACAAAGCCCGATTGCCAGCCGTTGTGAAACGGTCAGCACGCTCATCTGAGCGGAGATTTGGCTCAGAAGTTGTCGCAGCCTATCCATAGCTCGCCAGACCCCTCTGAGTCGATCGGCTCAGCCGCCTTTGCGGCCATCACCTGATCGAACAGTGTCTTTGTCATCAAGTGCCTTTGTCATAAGTGGATCGCGGGAGGAGCCTCCATGCTCCCTCACGCGCCCACGTCAGGTACGTTCCCTCAAGTTCATTTCACCTCGCGCAGCCAAGCGACGCGGGACACGGTCACTACAACCGCATCTGCTGAATCTCCTTGTACGCATCCGTCATCTTGTTCCGGATTTCCATGAGCAGATCGAAGGCGATCCCCGCCTTGTTCACCGCAGCCAGCACTTCGGCGACGTTGTCCGTCTCGCCGGCCATCAACCGCTGCACACCGCTGTCCGCCTCGCCCTGAAGCCGGTTCACTTCGTCGAGGCTGTCAAGCAGGATCGACTTGAAGTCCCTACCCTCAACCGGCTCGGTCGGCTGCGTCTGCTGCCCCGGTGACATGGGATCGACAAGCCGCAGGCCTTGCGGAAACTGGATCGGGTTCGTCATGATCTACCCACACCTTTCCACTAAGCGATCAGACGCAACGTACTGCGGGCCATCGTCTTGGCCATCTCGATCACCGTCACGTTCGCCTCGTACGCCCGCTGCGCCTGCATCGCGTTCACCATCTCAGTGTGCACGTTTACGTTGGAGACTCGAACCATACCCTTGTTCTTCCCCTCCTTCACGGCGTCCGGATGCGTCGGGTCCCACCGAAGCCCGAACGGCGTCGGGTCCTCCTTGATCGCCGCCACGTGAACACCCGGAGCGTTACGCCCGCGCGACGGATCGCCTGAGGCCAGAAGGGCCACACGCCGCCTGTAGGGAATCGGGTTGCCGTGCACGTCGCGCGTGACGTCCTTCATCGCAATGTTGCCGGCGATCACATCGAGGTTCGCCCGATGAGCGACCAACGCCGAAGTGCTGATATCAAGTGCACCGTACATATGCCTATCCCGTCACCATCATGCCCGTTACGGCATTCCTCGAATCGCCTTTCGCAAGCCGTCAAACCGGCCACGCAGCAGCGTACCGGCCAGCTCGTGCATCATGCCCGTCTCCGCTAGGTCGGCCATCTCACGCTCGATCGACAGGTTGGTCCCGTCGTGAGACAGGATGTTGTCGACCGGCTTATCGCTCGGCGTGATCTGGAGCATCCCGGAGTCCGTCGTCCTGACCTGACCGTTGCCCTGGATGACGAAGGGCTTGTTCGGATCGCCCCCGCGCGCGTCCAGCGCTTCGCGTAACGCCTTCTGGAACGCCACCGGATCCAACTGCTTCGCGCGATACCCCGGCGTCATTGAGTTGGCCACGTTCTCCGCAATGATCCGCAGCCTGGCCTCATTGAAGGCCATTGTGTGAATCAACGCGGGCGTCGCCCCACGGTCTGTCAGATTCGAGATAAACATCCCGGTCCCATCATCTCCGGCGCACCATCCTCGGCGCGGCGCGCACCGCGCTTGGCCACGGTTGCACACGCCGTGCCACCCTCGCGAGTCGCGGATAACAGCCTCAAGACCCGTCCCGGATCCCTTGCCCGCGTGGGCAATTCCCGCGCATCGGCAGTTTTTGCGCGTCTCCTCCGTCCCGTCGCGGTGTTGGCAGCCGTCATGCTCCCGCTCCAACGGCTTCCAATCCCGCGGCATCGGCCGCCGCCTGCTCCCGCCACTGCTTCAGCTTCATGGTGAGCGTCCGCACGCCCATCCCCAGCGCCCTGGCGGAGTTGGCCCGATGGCCGTTGTACTTTGCCAATGTCTGCTCGATCAGTTGCCGCTCCATGTCCTCGAGCATCCGCCCCTCGCGCAGCGGCGCGAAACTATCGAGGGGCGGCGCAGCCGGTCGCAGCCACGGCTCGATCATCACGGCTGTCATCGTGTCGCTCGCGCACAGCGTCACCACACGACGGCAGAGGTTCTCCAACTCGCGGACATTGCCAGGCCACGCATAGCACTTGAGCAGTCGCATGGCCGCCGGCGCCACCTTCAGCTTGCTGACACCCTCTCGCTTGACGGCCTGATCGAGGAAGTGATTAACCAGTTCCGGAATGTCGTCGGCCCGTTCGCGCAGCGGCGGCACCTCGATCGGCAACACGTTAAGCCGATAGTACAGATCCGCCCGGAACCGCTTACGGGCCACCCAGTCATCGAGGTTACGATTCGTCGTGGCAATGATACGAACGTCGGCGTTTCGAGTCGTGCTGCTACCGACGCGCTCGAACTGTCCCTCCTGAAGCACGCGAAGCAACTTCGCCTGCAGCGGAAGCGCCATCTCCGAAACCTCATCGAGCAACAGCGTACCGCCGTGGGCCAACTCGAACCGCCCTCGCCGCGCACGATCCGCCCCGGTGAAAGCACCGCGCTCATGCCCGAACAATTCGCTTTCCAGCAGGTTCGCGGAAAGAGCAGCGCAGTTCAGGCAGAGCATCGGCCGATCTCTGCGCGGTGATGTCCCGTGAATGTGGGAAGCCACAAGCTCCTTACCCGTGCCCGACTCACCCGTGACCAATACCGTCGCGCTGCTGGCTGCGATCCTCTCGATCTGCTCGTGCAAGCGGGTCATGGCCGGCCCCGATCCCACCAGCACACGCTGCTTGCGAAGGTCCTCGACCGAGACGCGCAGGGCTTCGTTCTCCTGCCGCAGTCTCGCGTTCTCCAGCGCTCGATCCACCAGGACCGCCACGGCATCCGCCTCGAACGGCTTTTGGATATAATCCACCGCGCCGAGCTTCATGGCCTCGACCGCCGTCGATACGGTCGCAAAAGCGGTCATCATGATGATCGGCGTATTGCAGCCCGCTTCGCGCACGTTGCGGATCAGCGTCAAACCGTCCATGCGAGGCATCTTCAGATCCACCAGCGCCAGGTCGAACCGATTCCGTTTGATCTCGGCGCAGGCCTCGACCGGGTCCGCGAACGTGGAGGGGGCGTGGTCCTCTCGAACCAGCGTAGCCGCCAGCGAATCACGCAGAATCTCCTTGTCATCCACGACAGCGATGTTGGCCATCTACTTGTCACCTCCCACTTTCTCGAATGATGGTTTACGAAGCGCCGCCGGTATGCGAAGCGTAAACACCGCGCCGCCCTCGCCGCGATTGCACACCGTCACGCGCCCGCCGTGTGACTCGGCGATCCGGTGTACGATCGCCAGGCCCAGCCCCGTCCCCGTGTCCTTTGTAGTGAAGAACGGGTTAAAGACGCGCTGAAGCAGGTCCGGCGCGATACCGGGCCCGTCGTCCTCGACCGTGATGCCGATCAGACCCGGCTCGTCGGCGTCCTGCGCCGCCCGAACCCATACGTGCCCGCCCTCACCCGCGGCGTCCAGCGCGTTGAGGAGCAGGTTGAGCAGCGCGCGTTCGATCTGTCCCGGATCGCAAAACACGTCCACGTTGTTCCCGGGGGCATCCATTGCCACGTGCGCACGGAGCTCGCTCGCTCGCAGCGTTGCCTGCGTCAATGCGCCCTCCATGATCTCCGCAAGCTTCGCCTGTGAGCGGTTCGGCTCGGCGTCACCGGCGAACGCCAAGATGTCCCCGACGATGGACTCGATGTTATGAACGCCTACGCCGATGCGCCCGGCGATCTCGAGTTGTTCCGGCTGATCCGTTAGATCGCGTTGCAGCAGCGACGCATACAGCCCGATCCCACCCAGCGGGTTGCGAATCTCATGGGCCACGCCGGCTGCCATCTCACCCAACGCAGCCAACCGCTCGCGCCGCTGAAGCTCCCGGTTCTTCTCGTGAAGCTCATCACGCAAACGACAAACCTCGCGACGAAGACGCTCGTGCGAGACCTTGAGTTGCTCAGTCACCTCGTTGTAGGTTCGGATGACCGTCGCAAGATCCGTCTCGTTCAATACCGTGGAGACCGCGGTCGTCATCATGTCGCCTCGTTCCATTGGTCCACGCGTTCCGCCGCGGGCGCCGCCGTTCGATAGGCCGAAATCGCCTGCCCCATCGAATGCGTCGTCCGAAGCATCTCTGCCGACGCCTGCTTTCGCGCCGCCAATAGCCGCGCGTCTTGCTCGTCGCTGGTCATCACGCGGGCAAGACGCTCCTGAATGTCGGTCAGCAGCCGATCGGCGTCATCGCGTTGAGCCGGTGTGAACCCCTCTCTATGCACCGCCCATTCCCGCCGGATCGGCTCGAGCCTCGATCCGATGTCCGCAAGCTTGGACGAAATCTTCCTTCGATCCGCCAGAAGCGACAGCAGCGAACCCGTATCGTCCCCCGTAATCAACGATCGCTGCTTCGAAGCGCAGGACTCCAACCGGGCAAGAAGCGGTATCTGTTCGCGGAGCAGAAGGAGAATCTCCTCCGGCGTCTCGGGCGGACACGCTGTGTTGTCAATCGCGGTCGTCATGGTATTACTCGCTTACCTAGAACAGCTTGGACTCCCCCAACCACTCGAAATAGCGATTCCAATCCTCTCGCGCCTCCGGTGACACGGACGCGTCAAAGGCTTCCCGAGGAATCGCGTCAACCAGAATCAGCGCGCGCGCGAGCGCCGCTCGTGCCTCCGCCGGTTGGCCGAGGAAGATGTGGCAGTTGATGACCTGAACATAAGCCGCCAGACCTGACGGCACATCCTTGTAGTTGCCCGCCGTCTCCTCGTACAGCTTCAGCGCCGAGCGATAATCGCCGACCTCGAAAGCACAGTCGGCCTCGTACAGATAGGCGTGGCGAAGATACATGGCTTCGAGCCGATCAAGACCCTGCGGCGATCGAAGCTCATACGCCGAGATCACGTCGTGGTAGAGCTCCCGGGCCTTGTTGAACCGGGTCACCGACTCGACGCGCATCCGCTCGATCTCGGCCGCCGAGGCGGCTTCGGCAATCTCACGCTTCAGCGCCAAACCACTCTGTCGGTACGAATCCGCAAGAAGCGATCGCGCCCGCAAACCGCGCGGATCGTCGGGATACCGGTCCAACGTCTCCTCCAACGTGGCGATCGCCCTCTCGAATTCTCCCTGCCGGTTGAGCACGTCGCCCAACATGAAGAGCGCGTCGGCAAACTCCGGCGCCTCGGGCGTAAACACCTCGGAGTCATCGAGAATGATTCGCAGCGTCTTCTCCGCCAGCTCGTCGTTCTCAGGCCCCATCGCCAGATAACAGTAGGCAAGCGGGATTAGCGCGCGCGATCCGTCGATCGTGCGTGGAAACTCACGATAGCATTCCCGGTAGGCATCGACGGCCTCGGGCAATTGCCCCATCGCCTGATGGAGCTGCCCGATACGCAATAGCGCCCGCGGAACAAGGGAGTGTTGATGCCATTCACTTATAAACGTGCGGTACAGCTCGGCGGCGCGATCCAGCTGATCCGATTTCGCGCACAGCGCAGCCGCTCGCCAGTTCGCATCCGCCGACAGACGTTCGTTGGGCGTGTTGAGCTTCGCCAGCTCGATGTAGGTCAGCGTGGCGTCGGCGTACAGCTCGCGCGATTCGTCAAGCAACCGCCCCGCCTCCGCGTCATTCACCCCCCGCGCCTCGACAGCCTGGGCGTGCAACCGTTCCGCCAGCAGTTCCTCCACCTGCCCGACCTGCTGAAGAAGCGCCGTCACCTGCTCGAGGTTGCCCGGGTCGGCAAGGCTGATCGCAAGACGCACGTACTCCAAAGCGCTCCGCAGGTCGCCGGAGGCCCGCTGTGTCTGCGACATCACGCCAAGTGACATCCTCAGGACATCACGATCGATCAAACGCCGGTCCCGAACGGACTCCAGCTCATCAACTGCAATGCGGTACGCCTCCACAGCCTCAGCATGACGATCGAGCATCGCAAGCGCTTCGGCCCGGCCGATGTAACTCGCGACGGCGTAAGGCCCCTCGGGATGGTGATCGAGAACATCACGGAAGAACGAGATCGCTTCCAGCGGTCTTTGCGGACCATCGTCGTTCATCACGACGCGGCCCAAGAGCCAACCCGTCTTGGCGTACACCTCGTCGTCCGGCTCGACCCGGTTGCGAATCGCACGCAGATGAGCCTCCGCCTCGTCGTAGTGACCCTGCCCGTACAAGAGCAGGGTCTCGAGAAACGCGAACGCGTCAGCAAAATCGGACTCGCGAAAACGCTCCGCGTTGCGCACGAGCAGCGTCGAGACCTCCTCCGACCGGTCCAACGCTTCCAGTACATCCAACTTCCGCTCGATCACCCAAAGCCGGATGTCAAGACGGTGATCCTCGAGCTCGGCCAACAGCGTATCGAGCGTCTCGTTGAGCTCTTGTGCCGGGCTCGCGAGCCTGTCCTTCAGCGTGTATACGTGCTTTCGCAGATCCGACCTGGGTTGGACCCCTCTTGCGATGCCGCTTTCGTAGTGCTCGAGGGCGACCGGTAGCTTGCCCTGCCATTCGGACGCCTGCCCCATGTTGATCAGATCATCGGGATTCAGCGCCAGCCCGTACCGGTCTGCCTGCTCATAGTGCTCGATGATCCGGGCGCCGGCGCGCGTCGTATGAATGCCGTTGACCTCGGCCTCGATGCTCCGTGCCCGGGCGAGCCGAAGATGAATTGCCGCTCGCTCACCATCGGTCCGCTCCTCCTGAAGCAGGAAGGCCTCGCCCCACGCGATCGCCTGGTCCGTGGCCCCGCCGCCGATGAGCTGGTCGAGATAGTCGCACGTCTCGTCGAGCGAGTAACTCTCGCGGTTGGGTTGGATGCGCAGGAAGGCCCCAACCAGCAAGAAGAGCGACAAGACGAAGAGTGGGATCTGCCACTTCCACGCCACACGCTCTAGCAGCGAAGACCACTGCGACATTAGGCCCATCCTGAGCAACAAGACGACTTCGAACGCATCCTCCTGACGCGTACCTCAGGATGTCGGCAGGATTTGCCCGTTTGCTTGACCGCAATGACCCAACCCAAAAGAACCGACCGCAGGCCTGAAAGGCTCGCCGCGCCGAAACCCCGTCTCAGTGCTAGAATCCGCACCCGGCGAACCTCGCGCACCAAGGGCCGATCACCAGCGCAACGCAGGCGGCCCACGCCCGGACACGCACGGTATGCCGCGCCGCTCTTATCGAACCTCTATAGCAATCGTGGAGGGCGGTCCGAACCGGCGCTCGGCGCTACCCCTGTTGACAGCGATCTCGACCATCCCGCTGCTACCGATCAACGCAAGCGGCTCGCCCACAGCCACGTCGCCGAACGCCGCTCGCACCGGACCGATACTCTCCGAGTTGACCAGGATATCCGGACCCCGCCGGCTGAACTGCCCGGCGGATAGCTGCTCCTGCGCAATGTTCGTCACGAACGTACCGAAACGATCCACATGCAAAACGCGAGCATAAAGCACGTCCCCCTTGACCTCGGCCCGATGGGCGATCGGGAGAATCTCCAGGCGATCGGTCAATCGCCCGAACTTCCAGGGCTTCACACCAACGGCAAGATGCCCCGCCACCGAGGCCATGATATCGCGCCCGTGAAACGTATTCGAGACTTGCGGGAGGAAATACTGGCGGTTCTCCACCACGTATACGGCTTCAGCCGGTAACTCCCGGTGCACCAGTGTCAACAGACCGTTGTCCGGGGCGATCACGAAATGCCCGCCGTACTGCCCGAGCAGGATACGTCTGTCGGACCCCACCCCAGGGTCGACGACGACCACGTGAATCGTCCCCTCCGGATACCAGGGCAAGACGTGACGAAGCACAAACGCGCCGTGCAGCACGTTGTGAGGCTCGATATCGTGCGTGATATCCACGACGTGCGCGGTCGGCGCCCTGCTGAGGATTACGCCCTTCAACGCACCGACGTACTGATCGCGAGTACCGTAATCCGTGGTAAGTGTGATGATCTGCACGACGAACCCCGCTTCCTACCGGGCCCGCACCCGACGCCGATGGCAGCATGCTCGACCCGCATCATGGCGCCGGGAACCCGCAACGTCAAACCGCCCACCGCCCCCAAGGAACGTTCACCGTGGCTCCCGACACCGCCCTCGGATACACTCCTAGGCGATTTCGCACGTGTGGTGCAAGAACCTCGTTTTCACGCGGCGGGCACTGCCCCCATGATCGACGACAGCCAACGCGAGGATCGCTGGCTTGCTCTCAGGCGGCGAATGGTTGAAAGCCAGATCCGCTCTCGCGGTGTTCAGGATGAGCGGGTCCTTCAAGCCATGATCGCCGTGCCGCGCGAGCGCTTTGTCCCACCACGCAACCGGGAGCATGCCTGCGAAGATCGGGCGTTGCCCGTCGACTGCGGCCAGACGATCAGCCAGCCGTTTATCGTGGCGTACATGACAGAGCAACTCGCCCCCGCCCCCACGCACCGAATCCTTGAAATCGGCACGGGGACCGGATACCAGACGGCCATTCTGGCCAGGCTGTGCAACCACGTCTACTCGGTCGAGCGAATCCCCAGCCTGACCTCCGCCGCGGATGCCCTTCTGGCCAAGCTAAACGTCATGAACATTTCCCTGTCGATCGGCGATGGGACCGTGGGTCTGCCAACCGCAGCGCCTTTCGACGGCATCATCGTCACGGCAGCCGGTCCGAAGGTCCCGCCATCACTCATCGCACAGCTCGCGGAAGACGGGCGACTGATCGCACCGGTCGGCGGCGCTAGTCAACAGACAATCGTGCGGGTCGTCCGGAGGCACGGACAAACCACCGAAACGCCGCTGCTCGCATGCAGGTTCGTCAAGCTCGTCGGCAAAGAGGGATGGGACACAACGTAGCGCGTATAACGATCACCTGTAGCGGCGACGTCCCTGCCATCTCCCCTTACCAAGGGGGGATCGAGGGGGAGCTGCTTCCTTCCCCCCTTACCAAGGAGGGATCGAGGGGGGTCTGCTTGCTTCCCCCCTTACCAAGGAGGGATCGAGGGGGGTCTGCTTGCTTCCCCCCTTACCAAGGGGGGATTGAGGGGGGTTCATGCAGACGGAGAAGAATCTCCCCCAACCCCTCCTTGTCAAGAAGGGGAGGAAGAAACACCATCACCTTTCTGGAAACGGTTCTAGAGCAAAGTCTGTTTTCGTGTAGCGAGCCGCGGACTGCCGCAAGGCGGCTTTGCCGCGTCCGCGCGGATATCCCGATGAGGACACGCTGTTCGCACGCAAGACACCGCTACACGAAAACGAAACCTGCACTAGCCGCGGCGCCGAACGGAAAGGAAAGAAACGCTGCCAGGGCTGAGAATCCCCTGCCCATGCCGCTCGCGCCGGACCTCAACCACCGTCACGCCCGCGACGGCGAGGAACCTCCAACGGGTCGGACGGTAGCTTCTCGAGCTCGCGGTTGCATCGTGGGCAGCGGAGTGGTTCCTTCGCAGAGACCCAGGCGCGACCCGGCAGGCGAAGCTCCATCACCCTCTGCACGCCGTTGTCGTCGACACCAAAACGAAGCGCAACCTCAAACGTACCATGGCTCTCACATGCATAGATCGCCCGAGGGTAGGCGGGTTGACCGCACACGGGGCAGAAGCGCGGCCCGATCCGCGCCATAGCGCGAAACGCATGGTTTCGATCGCACTTGTAGACCAACGCCACGTCTGACAGGACGCGCTTGGGGATCGGAGGTGGATCATCCGGACGCCAGACTCGCCACGCCAGGAACAGCAGACTAGCCACCACGAACGTCAACACCAAGCTCATTACTGCCGTGCGCGGAATCGTCCGGCGCTTGATGATGCGAACGGTACGACGAGGAGAACGACGAATCGTGGCTAGTTCCCGCCGCCGGTGACCACTTCAGGCGCCGAGCCGGTCCACCAGTAGAGACGATCTCGGGCAAATGAGTAGTGGATCAGCATGAGTTCATTACACAATGTGCAACCACCCGCTGCACAGTCCTCGTAAGTCGCCTGGGGCAACCGGGATAAAATGTCAATGGTACGTGCCTTCTGCACGTTCTGGGTCATCGTCAGAATGTTGATCCCGTCCCCGTGGCGAGCGGTTAACCAGGGCTCAGCCCGCCCGGAGTAGATGTCAAAGGCATCATCCAAAGCCAGCAGGCTTCCGTTGCGCGCCGGACCACGAACCGTCCCCGAGTTCCCGGGCTCCCGCACGGTTCCACCCCCATAATCCGGCCCAAGATCAGCCAGGAGAATGGTATTCACCGGGCGACTCGGTCGGTAACGATCGAGATTCGCCAGTTCGCCACCTGCGGCAGTCATGATGAAACTGTTGATACCGTAGCTCGGATAATCCGCCACCTCCGGGCTGTCTAATTCATCTCGCGCGCGGATCATCCGAAAGCGGAATGGGTCCTCCGGGCACGTCAGCACAAGAGGATCAGACATGTACGTCGGCCACAGCTTCTGAAACCAAACCTCACTTCGCGCGCTTGCCGTCTCAACCGCGCGCGGAGTGTGCGAAACCGGAAGCCAACCGTCGAAATCAGTCTGATAAGCGTAGAGACACTGGCCGATTTGCCGAAGGTTCTGCATGCAGACCGTCGAGTTGGCCAGCCGCATGGAGCGACCGAGGGATGGCACAAGCAACCCGACCAGCATCGCGATGATGAAGATGACAACGAGCATCTCGATGAGGCTCGTTCCCCGCCGTCGCGCCACGGACCGCGCACCACAAGACCAATAGGATGGACGAACGCGAGCCATTATCAACCGCCAAAGGTACACCGCTCACGCCCCGAACGCAACACTATTTTACCAACATTTTCTTGTTGCGCCTATACACTGATTTTATCGAACACTCCGCCCCATTGCACTTGCAAAAAAATTTAACCCCGGTACACTCCCCGCGCACCACACCGATTTATGCGTCCGCACTACAGTGAGACGGACTCATGGAAACCCTTAATAGCCTGATCGCCGCGAAACTACTGCCCTACGTTACCAGGCCGGGACAGTACATCGGCGGAGAAATCAACCAGATCCCCCGCCCAGGCGACTGGGAGCGGGCACTCGTTCGCGTTGCTGTCGCGTTTCCGGACACATACAGCATAGGGATGAGCCATCTGGGTTGCCAGATCCTCTACTGGCTCATCAACCACACACCCAATTGCTGTGCCGAGCGAGTGTTCTGCCCCTGGACCGACGCCGAGGAAGTGATGCGACGCCACGGCATCGAACTCTTCACCTGGGACACACGCCAACCAGTCTCAACTGCCGACATTTTCGCAGTGTCACTTCAATACGAAATGGCGTTCACGTCCATGCTCCAACTGCTCGATCTGGCCCGGATACCCTTGCGTTCCGCCGACCGCGACGATAGCCACCCCCTCGTCCTCGCCGGTGGGCCGCAGGCTGACAACCCCGAGCCGGTTGCCGATTTCCTTGACCTGGTTGTCCTCGGCGACGGTGAGGCCTCGATGGCGGCCATCCTGGCGGAGTACCGGGAACTGAAGGCGCACGGTGTGCCGCGACGTGACAGGATCGGCCACATGGCGCGCCGCTTCCCATGGCTCTACGCGCCGGCGCTGTACAACATCACTCACAACACTAACGGTACGGTGCGGTCCATTGAGGCAACGGACCCGGCCATCCCGCGAACCATCGAGCGTTGCCGCACCGACAACCTGGATGAAGCCCCGTTTCCCGTGCGCCCGCTGGTGCCCCACGTGGAGATCGTGCACGACCGGATCGCCATCGAGATCATGCGAGGTTGTCCGCAGCGCTGCCGCTTCTGCCATGCGGGTTACACCAAGGGACCCATCCGCCGCCGCAGTGTTGCCAAGGTTCTTGAAGTAGCCGAGGAGATGTATCGCACAACGGGGATGGACGAAGTCGGTTTGCTGTCGCTGTCCACTGCGGACTATCCCCATCTGCGTGAGCTGACCGAGGCGGTCAACAACCGGTTTGCGCCGCGTCGCGTGAACATCTCGGTACCCTCTCTCCGGGTCGACAAGATGCTCAGCGACATCCCGTGGATGGTAAGCTCCGTTCGCAAGAGCGGTCTGACACTGGCGGTCGAGTCCGCCAATGCTGATATGAGGGCGGCGATGCACAAACGTGTCACCGACGGGGATCTTCTCGACGGTGTGAGGCAGGCCTACGAAGCCGGCTGGCGAACGGTCAAGCTCTACTTCATGTGCGGGTTTCCCGGCGAGAGACCGGAGGATATCGACGGTATCGTCCATCTCGCCAGGGAAGTCAGCGAAGCGCGCCGTGAGTTCGGCAAAGGCCCTGCTCAGGTCAACGTTTCGGTCGGGTGGCTCGTGCCCAAACCGTATACGCCCCTCCAATGGGCCGCCCAGGCAACGGCTGACTACTTCCACGAAGCCCGTCAGCGCCTTCAATCCCTGCTCCATACGGGCGGCAAACGCACGAAGGGACCCGTAAGGATCAGGACGCATTCCGTCGAGCGATCCGTCCTCGAAGCCGTCTTCGCACGCGGCGACCGACGCCTTGCGGACGTCATCGAGTACGCCTTCAAGCAAGGCGCTCGCTTCGACGGCTGGGACGAGTGCTTCAAACCGGACCTCTGGAACCGGGCTTTTGACGCGATCGGCGTCGACACCGGCTGGTACGCTCACCGTGAACGCCCCTTGGACGAGGTCCTCCCGTGGTCCCATCTTCACAGTGCGGCCAACGTCGAGCATTTGCGGCGGCAATACGCGGACCTACTCACAAGGATCGGGCGCGACAAACAAACGTCCCGCTAGAACGTTTTCGGGAATCGTGTAGCGGCCCCCCCTTTCATCCCCCCTTGGCAAGGGGGGAAAGAGGGGGGTCGGTCGCTAAACAAAAACAGACTTTGCTCTGACGGCCGCTTCAAAGACCGGTCGATGTCGGAGCGCGTTCAGGCCGCACGCCGTAGGGCGATGCCATCGATTCCTTGTCTGATCTTGTACCCTCCGTCCGGGGATGTGCTGTACAACTGGCCCGGGAAAGGCTGTCGAATAGAATACACACGAGTATGCGAAGGAATTCCGGTGCGGTTTGCGGATTGGCCGCAGCACATGGAACATGGACGCCCTGCAACGATAATGACGCGGGGCTGGCACGGCGTGAGGCAAACCGAGGCATCGCCGGCATCATGGGAGGTCGATATGCACCAGTACAAAGTGGACTTCAACGCGATCCCGTGGGAGACGCCCGCCGACGGGATTCGCTCCAAGGCCGTTGTGCAGCAAGGCGAGCGGCTTCGCTTGGTTGAATACAGCAGGGATATGGAACCGCACTGGTGCACCAAGAGACATACCGGATACGTGCTGGCCGGCCGGATGGAAATCACCGTTGACGGGAACACGCTCGAGTTCAATCCGGGCGACGGCGTATTCCTTCCGGCCGGTGAGGACTGCAAACACATGGCAAGAATCGTCTCCGACGTAGTCCGAGTGATCTTCGTCGAGGACGCGTAGCCACAAAGTGGCCTTACTATAGCGCTTTCAGTGGTCTCGTAGCGCCCGACGGCCAAGAGCCTCCGGGGAACTTCGGGATTCGGACGCTACATCGGGATAGAACGTAGCTCGCCTACTTTGGCGTGCTCACATATCGGACGGAGAGGAGGTTTTGGTCGGGGGGGCCCTTTTCTTTGCGCCTCCCGGCCGGAGGTCAGGATCGCCCCCCTGCCTCCCGTGCGGGCTCCCTCCTTGAGGATTTCCTGAGCCGTTCAATGAAGTTTTGCTGACCGAATGGAATTTGGACACCAGGGGCCGGGCAGCGCGGGCGTGGCACCGGGCACCGTGTGGGAAAAACCCACTTGCCCACTTGCCCACCATGACGTATAATCAAGGCGATAGGGAGATGCGCCATGGAATTGACAAAGACCACAGACGCCAAGGGCCGCGTGGCCCTGGGGAAGCGTTTTGCGAACAAAACCGTCATCATCCGGGAGGTCGACGCGACGGAGATACGCGTCACGATCGCCCGGGTCATACCGGAGCGCGAGGCGTGGCTCTACGAGAACGAGGTGGCCAGGGGGCTGGTCGCGACCGGCCTGCAACAGGCCGCGACGGGCCAGTTTAGCGACTCGCCGCCCGACCTCGACGCCGACGCGGAGCTGGGCGACGCGCTTGAGGACTGATGGTGTTTGCGCCCGTTTGGACTCCTGCCGCGCAGGAGACATACGACGAGCTCAAGGCGAAGGCAGAGACTTCACTCAAGGCCCGCCAGCGCTCCAAGAGGGCCAAGGCGACGAAGGCGACCAAGGACGAGGGGCTCTTCAAGCAAATCCGCAAGTGCGTCAAGAACCTGCTCCGCAACCCGAGGTGCCAGGGCCTGGCGACCCACGAATACGACTCGCTGGAGAACCCTTACGACAAGAAGAAGAAGGTCTTCGAGGCCTACGCGCAGAACGACACCCCCGGAGCCTATCGGGTGTTCTGGTGCTACGGGCCGGAGCGGGCCCAGATCACCATCCTCGCGATCACGCCGCATCCCTAGCCCGGACTTCTCACCAACCTTGAGATGTCGGCACACTCAGGTAGGCCAGGTCTCAATAGAACTTGTTCTAGCCTATCCCAGTAGGGTTGGATGTTGCGATCCCCGGTCCGGTGTCTCGACGCCCCGGACATCGCCGCCGCACGCCAACCCGCCCCCACGGGTAGTTCAGACCGGTCTGCAAGCTTCCGATAAACGTTTCGTGATGATCGCGCGCCGAGAGGAGTCGGTGCGCGCCAAAGGTGGTCGATCGGTGGCTCGGCTGGTTGCGACATGACAATCGCTCTTGATATCCACTCCAACACACCTGCCTCGGCTGATCGCGTTTGCGGCCGCGGCACGCGACGGCGTTTCAAGATCATCCTGGCTGACCCACCGGCCAAGAGTGACGATTACGACAAGGCCTATCCGAATCTCGGCCTGTTGCAACTCGTCTCTTACCTGCGCGAGCATACGCCGCTAAGGGATGACGACATTGTTTTCCTCGATCAGTTCCACACTATTGAGGACCACGTTCGGACCGTCGAGGAGCATCAACCCACGCTCTACGGGATAAGCTTCACCTTCCTCACCCAGCGCGTGGCCCTTGAGACGATCCGAGAGATCAAGCGCCGGTTCCCCGAGCTGCTCATCATTACGGGTGGCGCTCACCCCACCGCAGCCCCCGAGGAGGTGATGGCGCAAGCGCCGATCGATCTGGTTTGCATCGGCGAGGGCGAACTGACCCTGGCCGACGTCGTGAACGAGGTCGCACGCGGCGGACGAGACTTCAGCTGGATACCGGGCCTGGCAGTCCGCACGCCGGACGGCCCCAGACGCACCGGCCCGCCGCGCACGCTCGATAACCTGGACGATCTGCCCTTCGTGGCGTGGGAGCGCGTCGACTTCGGCAAGTTCGTCGGCCAGCACTACGCCAGGTCGAGCCGGCAAGGTTGCATCGCCATCAGTCGCGGCTGCCCGTTCCGGTGTACGTTTTGCTCGCTACCGGTTTGGCGGGCGGCCAAGCCGTACGTGCGTTTGCGATCACCTCAGAGCATCGCAGCCGAGGTCGATTGGCTCTACAAACTCGGCGTGCGCGAGATCAAGATCGTCTCCGACGAAATCAACGTGACCCTGCCCTGGGCAAAGGATGTCTGCCGGGCGATTGGCAACCTGGGCCACACCGACCTGTACTTCCAATCCAACCTGCGATCGGACAAGGTCGATGCCGAGTTGGCCCATCTGTTCAAGAAGATGAACATGTGGCTGGTTCATCTCGGCGTCGAGAGCGCCAATGATCGCGTGCTGAATGGCATCCAGAAGAAGATCACCGTCGCCCAGACCGACCGCTGCCTCAGGTTGCTCAAGAAGCGCAATATTCACGTGCTTCTGTTCATGATGGCCTTCCAACTCTGGGAGGAAGACGGCCAGCTCCGGTTCGAGACACCCAGGGAAATCCGCCGCTCACTGTGGTGGGCGTGGAAGCAGTTCCTTCGAGGCAGGATCAGTTACATGACCTGGTCGATCGCGACCCCGATGCCCGGTGCGCCGCTGTACGATATCGTCGAGCGCCACGGCTTGCACGCAACGGAGCAGGTGCTCGAATACTGGAACCGCAACAAGGATTACCCCGGAATCGACCTGACGACGCTCGGCATCGGCGAGAAGACCAAGATGCGACTGCTGCGGGCTGGGATCATCTCGAAAGCGATCTTCATGCTTGCCAGCGGCCACTTCGACTGGCGCCGCCACTTCTATCGCATCGGCATTTTGCTTCGGAGCTTCTTCGGTAGGAAGCGTTCCATTCTTCACACAGCGAAGGGCGGGGGAAGCTCCGCCGGGAGGATTGATTCCCACCCTTCTCAATCGAAAAGGGGCGGGACAGGCGTTTTGCCAACCGCAGAGCAGCTTTGCCGACCGCAGAGCGGCCTTGCCGACCGCAGAGCGGGCTTGCCGTCCCGCGCGGACGCAAACGCGTAAACCCGAAGTCTCAGAAATGTGAAACGAAAGGATGTCTCACGACAACGGAGAAGAACGCCATGAACAAGGCAATGACATGCTGCGGTATGATCGGGTTGGCTATCGGCTTTGCAGTCTTGTCCGGCGCTTGCCAGCCCTCAAGCGACACGGGGACCGGAACGCTTCGCGTGCTCGTGACCGACAAGCCCTTCCCCTTCGAGTTCATCAAGGAAGCCAACATCACCATCACACGGGTCGAGGTGCGCACCGAAGAGGCGTTCGGCGGATGCGGGGGCGTGGAAAGCTGTGACGACGGCGATCTTTGCACCGTCGATACGTGCGATCCGGACACCCTCGAGTGCGTGCACGACCTGCTCGAATGCGATGAGGGGTTCGTCTGCAATGGGGTGGCCTGCGTCCCGGCGTGCACCGAGGACAGCGAGTGTGACGACGAGGTCGAATGCACCGAGGACACGTGCGTCATGGGCCTCTGCGTCAACACGCCGATCGACTGCGATGATGATGACGACACGGACGATGAGGATGACGGTGTGTTCCTTGTCATCTTCGAGGGCGAGCAGGAGTTCAACCTGCTCGATCTACAGAACGGCCGAACCGACTTGCTGGCTGACGCCGACATCCCAGCCGGCACCTACACCCAGATGAGGCTGATCGTCTCTGAGGGTGAGGTCGTCCTCAACGACGAGGAGATCAGCACGTTCCCGCTCTCCGTTCCAAGCGGCTCGCAAACGGGCATCAAACTGCACTTCGAGTTCACCGTCGAGGATGGCGAGGAAACGACGCTGCTCCTTGACATCGACGTGAGCAAGGCGTTTCAGCCGATCCCCGGAGGCCACATCGATGACCCGAACACAATCCGCGAGTTCAAGTTCAAGCCATCGATCGCCATGCGGCTCATCAACATTGTCGATGCCGGGAGCATCTCCGGAACCGTGACCGACACCGAAGGCACCCTGCTGGGAAATGTGGCTGTCACCATCTACAGCGGCGATGAGGAAATCACGAGCACCTCGACGAACGCGGAGGACGGCACGTACACGGTCACAGGTCTGACAACGGGCGAGTACCGCGTCGAGTTCTCAGCCAACGGGTATGAGGACTTCGTCGTGGACGCCGTCTCCGTCACCGCCGGCGAAACGACGGAAGGCATCGACGCCGAAATGACACCCGTGACGTAGGCCTGCCAACGCAGTCGCTTACACAGCCGAACCAGGAAGTCCTTCCCACCGCGGGTATCCCCAATCCTGTTCGGCACGCGGATTGCTATAACTCGGGTTCCCGCCCGCGGGGCACCACAGAAGATCGCGCCACACTTTACTTGCGCTTGCTGGATCCATAACGCCTGTCGTGTCGGGCTCCAGCAACCGATGCGGCTGGTCGAGGTCAAGTGTACGCCGCATCATACCAGATCCAGTTCAAGAATGCCGATTCCCCACCACCGAGCCGCGGGCTGCCGCAAGCCGACCCTCCGCACCGCCGCGGAACAGAAGCAAGGCCACTCTGTGGCTGGATTTGGCAGGCTCGGTCCTTCGTGTTATTGGAGTAGCTGCTGATGACGGCTCGAAGACCATTTAATCCGAATCTGATCCAGGTTCCGCCTGAGGAACGCGTCCCCACGACACCGGGCAGGCGCACCTCCGGCGGCGCTCCGCTGACGGTCTCGCAGGTCACGGTGATGGTCAGCCAGGCCATCGAATCCGCGCTGCCGCCCACGCTGCACGTCCTCGGTGAGATCAGCAACCTTAAACGCCATTCAAGCGGCCATCTCTACCTCACACTCAAGGACTTGCGCAGTGAGCTCTCCTGCGTAATGTGGCGAAGCCAGGCCGCCAAGCTCAAGTTCGACCCCACTGACGGTCTGGAGGTCATTGCCACCGGAGGGATCGAGGTCTTCGAGCGGGCCGGCCGCTATCAGCTCTACATACGCAAGCTCGAACCGCGAGGCGTCGGATCGCTCGAACTCGCGTTCCGTCAGCTTTGCGAGAAGCTCGATCGGGAGGGACTCTTCGACGAACAACACAAGAAACCGCTGCCCGCCTATCCGACCAGAATTGTCGTCATCACGAGCCCGACCGGAGCAGCCATCGTCGACATTCTCCGAACGATCGAACGGCGATTCCCTTGCCTGCACGTGTTGGTCTTCCCCGTGCCGGTACAAGGGGAGGGAGCGGCCAACAAAATAGCGAAGGCCGTGTATCGCGTGAACGTCGAGGCGGGCCGCCTCGGCGGTGTTGATCTGATCATCGCGGGCCGCGGCGGCGGTTCACTCGAGGACCTCTGGGCGTTCAACGAGGAGGTCGTCGCGCGGGCGATTCACGCAAGCCGCATCCCCATCATCAGCGCCGTCGGGCACGAGGTGGACGTGACGATCGCCGATCTGGTGGCCGATGTTCGGGCGGCCACGCCGACCGCGGCCGCGGAACTGGCCGTCCCCGTGCTCGACGATGTGCTGGCGGACGTGGCGTCTCATGCCACACGCCTGACACTTGCCGTGCGGGCACGAGTGGATCTGCTGACCGAGCGGCTGACGGGCCTGATCCATCGCAACATGTTTCGTGAACCGCTCCACCCGATCCACCGCCGCGAACAGGTCGTGGATGAGATCGCCGGTCGGATGCTCACTACCCTACTGAACCGACTACGCACCGGACGCACGAGGCTCGATTCACGTGAGCCCGTCATCCAGCGCATCGCGCCGCACGCACATCTCTTGCGCACCTCGCAACAACTAAGCCGCAGCGAGCACCGCCTGCGCTGGGCGATCTCGAACCGCCTGGCGACCACCCAACGCGTTTGCGATGACCGCACGCAACGTTTGCGTCGGGCCAATCCGGGCCTCGCAGTTCCCCATCTGCGAGCCGGGCTCGATCAACTTCAGCATCTGATGACAACCTCGATGCACCACCGCTGTTCGCTATTGGCTGAGTGCGTCCGGCGGCAGCAGCAACGCCTGTCAGCCATGGGGTACAAGAGCGTCCTGGGGCGAGGATTCTCCATCACGCGGGCCAAGAAAGGCCGATCGGTCGTTCGATCGCCGGGGCAACTCAAGGATCGCCAACGCGTCATCACCGAACTGGCAGACGGTGAGTTCGAATCGGAAGTGGTCAACCTCAACCAACTGGAGCTGTTCGACTAACATGGGAAAGCGAAAACCGACATTCGAGGAAGCGCTCAGACAACTCGAGACGATCGCCGAACAGATCGAGCAGGGCAAGATCGGTCTGGAGGAGTCCATCACCCAATACGAGAAGGGCATGGCTCTGGTCAAGCAGTGCCGCGACATCCTCGCCAAAGCCGAGCACAGGATTCAGAAGCTTCAGGAAGGCGACGACGGCACGCTCGAAGCGACCCGGTTTACACCGCCGGAGCAACCGTGAGCGAGTTGCCCATGGATTGCGAGGAGAACCGCGGCGCCGGTGCCCCATTCTTCGCGTAGCGAAGGGTGGGGGACGGACGGTTGTTCGAGGATTGTAGGGTGGGCATGGCCCACCATCGGCGGCGATGTTCTTGGTGGGCGGTGCCCACCCTACTCGCGCAATCCATTCCCCACCCTTTTCTAACGAAAAGGACGGGGCACCCGCCGGGAGGATTCGTCCCCGCCCCTCTTGCCGAATCGGCTTGAACCGCTTACGTTCCTGGGGTGAACCGGGCTTGATGTTATGGGAGTTTCCGATGGCCGCGAATGACGACAAGCACAACGGCAAGCACACGGTCCTGATCGTTGACGACAACGAGCAGAATCTCGAGTTGCTCGTGATCTACATGGAGGATCTGTCCGAGGTGCGCGTCATCACAGCCACCAACGGCGAGGAGGCGATGGCCAAGGTGACTGAGGAATCGCCCGATCTGCTGCTGCTTGACATCATGATGCCCAAGATGAGCGGCTTTGAGGTCTGCAAGCGGATCAAGTCCGACCCCAAGACGCGCGACATGATTGTCATCATGGTGACCGCCCTGAACGAAACAGCCGACATCGAGCGGGCGGCGGAGTGCGGCACCGACGATTACATCTCCAAACCCATCGACCGCAAGGCCCTGGTCAACCTCGTCCGCAACCTGCTTTCCGCCAAAGCGAGGAATTGATGCGCGGCGTCCGCCGTGCGGATCAGCGCCGTGTGAATGATGCTCGCGGCGAACCCTGCACCCGCACCCGACAACCCCCATGGCAGCCTGTTGAAGAATGTAGCGTCGTCCCTTGTGGGCGACGAGCAACCGCATCGGGCGCCACCCACAAGGGGTGGCGTTACATCGGACCGATCTGACACGAGTTCCTCTACAGCCCGCCAGGTTTACCCGAACCGCTCCTTCCATTCCTGCAATCGTTGGAGGGCTTCCAGGGGTGTCATCTCGTCGGGCGTCAACGTGCCAAGCGCATCGAGCATCTCGCCACCGAGATCGCGGAAGAGGGGTAACTGGCCGTCGTCCTTGTCCTTCTTCTTTGATAGCTGCGGCGTGCGCGACTCGCGCTCGAACCCGCGCTGAAGCTCATCGAGAACCTCGCGGCTCCGCGCGATCACGGACTGCGGAATCCCCGCGAGTCTGGCTACGTGAATCCCATAGCTCTTGCTCGTCCCGCCCTCGACGATCCGGTGCAGAAAGACGATCCCGCCCTCCTTGTCATCCGACGCCCCGTACTCGCGGACAGCCACATTGTAGTTCCGCACGCCGGTCAGCAGTGTCGCAAGCTCGGTCATCTCGTGGTAGTGCGTCGCCACGAGTGATCGGCACTTGACGTCGCTCGCCAGGTGTTCGGTAATCGCCCAGGCCAGCGACAGGCCGTCGAACGTGCTGGTCCCACGACCCAACTCGTCGAGCACGACGAGCGAGCGCTCCGTTGCGTTGTGCAGAATGTTGGCGGCCTCGGTCATCTCGACCATGAAGGTCGATTGGCCTCGCATGATCTCATCCGACGCGCCGACCCGGGCGAAAATGCGGTCCACGATGGACAGGCTCATCGCGCCCGCCGGCACGAATGAGCCGATCTGCGCCAGCAACGCGAGAAGTGCCACCTGTCTGACATACGTGCTCTTCCCGGCCATGTTCGGGCCGGTGATGATGAACAGGCGGGCGCCGGGAAGCGACATAATCGTGTCATTGGGCACGAACGCATCGCTCAACACCTGATCGAGCACGGGGTGTCGCCCGTCGCGAATCTCGAGCCCTCCGTCCTCCGTAAGCGCCGGCCTTGCATACCGACATCGCACCGCCACCTCCGCGAGCCCGGCCACACAGTCAACCCGACCGATCCCGTCCGCCACGCGAAGCAGCGGCCCGATCCTCTCCGCCACCTGCTTGCGCGTTCGCTCGAACAGATCGTATTCGAGCTGATTGGCCCGCTCGGCAGCGGTCAGCACATCGGCCTCATACTTCTTCAGCTCATCTGTGATGTACCGCTCGGCGCTTTTGATGGTCTGCTTGCGAACGTACTCAGGCGGCACCGCGCCGCGCGCACTGTTGAGGATCTCGATGTAATACCCGAACACCCGGTTGAACCCCACTTTGAGCGAAGCGATTCCCGTCCGCTCGGTCTCGCGCTTCTGATAATCCGCCAGCCAGCTCCTCCCGTCACGCCCGACCGCGCGAAGCCGATCCAGCTCGGCGTCGAAACCATCGGCGATGAACCCGCCCTCGCGCAGGCTCATGGGCGGGTCCTCCTTGATCGCCCGGCGGAGCAGATCCGCCAGGTCGCCCAGCCCGTCGAAGTCATCGGCTACGCCCGTCAGGAATGCGATGCGTGATTCTCGAAGCAACTCGATCAGCGGCGGAAGGGCATCCAGCGCTCGACCCAATCCCGCCAGATCACGCGGGTTCGCTCGAGCCAGCGCCACCCGCCCTACAATCCGTTCGACATCGGCCATCCCCCGAAGCCGCTCGCGCAACCGGGATCGAACCTCTTCATTGTCCACGAGATACCCGACCGCATCCTGCCGCTCGATAATTCGGTCGGGGCTCGTAAGCGGTCGGCGAAGCCAACGGCGAAGCCGCCGCCCGCCGATCGGATGGACCGTCCGGTCGATGGCGTGCAACAGTGTCCCCTCCCGCAAACCCGCCCGCAGCGTCCATTCAATCTCGAGCGATCGCCAACTGCTATGGTCGATTTGCAGATAATCCTCACCGATGCGACGCTTGATCGAAACGATGTGCGAAAGAGCGGTCTTCTGCGTCTCTTGAAGATACTGCACGATGCACCCGGCGGCCCGGAGCGAGGGATTCATCACGTCGAACCCGAACCCCGCCAGCGTGGAGACCCCAAAGTGCTCGAGCAGCGATTTCTCGGCCTGATACGTCGAGAACTCGTGAACCGGTCGGTGCGTCTGTGAAGTGCCACACATCTGTCGCAATTGCTCGGCCATCCGTTCGGCGTCACTGCCGCGATCATCGTCGATCAGAAGTTCCGCCGGTCGGACCCGGGCCAGCTCGTCGAGCAGCACGCCTCGCTTCACGTCGACCACCTCGAACCGCCCACCCGCCAACTCGACCAGCGCCAGGCCGGCCTCGTCATCGGCAAGGAAGATACATGCCAGAACGTTGTCATCACGCTCGTCCAGCAGCGCCTCGTCCGTCAGCGTTCCGGCGGTCACGATCCGCACGACGTCACGACGAACGACCCCCTTGGCCTGCTTCGGGTCCTCGAGCTGCTCCGAGATGCCGACCTTGTATCCGGCGCGAACCAGCTTCTTGAGGTATCCGTCGAGGGCGTGATGGGGAATACCCGCCAGCGGAATCGGGTTGGCGCTGCCCTTGTTGCGAGAGGTCAGCGCAATACCCAGCACCTTCGAGCACAGCACGGCATCCTCGTAGAACGTCTCGTAGAAATCCCCCATGCGAAACAGCAGGATTGCATCACCGATGCGCTTTTTCTGCTCGACGTACTGGCGCATGGCCGGCGTCAGCGACCCATCCGTCGCGGTCGTGGTCTTGTGGCTGGCCCGCGTTCCCGTCGATGACACGATGGACACTCTCCAACCGCCTCCCGGCCCTCCCGAACGAGGAACACCGGGGCAGTGCGAACATTCGCTTCGGGCGACTGAGGTTACTGTACCCGCCACCTTTGCGGCGGCCAACGCACCGGACCACCGTTTTGTCCGGGCCGTCCCAGCGGCTACAATCCCCTTCCATGGCTCCTGGCCGGGAAAAAGTGATCGTCGCCATGAGCGGCGGCGTGGATTCGAGCGTGGCAGCCTGTCTGCTGGTTCAGCAGGGCTACGACGTGATGGGTCTGTTCATGCGTGTCGGGGTGGAGGAGCAACCACCCCGGCGAGCCGCGGACTTCAGTCCGCGCGGATCAACCGAGGATTCCGACCGACTTCAGCGGGCCGCGGACGTCAGTCCGCGCGGATCAACCGAGGATTCCGACCGACTTCAGCGGGCCGCGGACGT
>CBDUZO010000016.1:0-54248 GCA_965371725.1 uncultured Phycisphaerales bacterium | reverse complement strand
ATGTCCTTGTCTTTCAAGGGGTTACGTCAGTAACTTTTTGGGAGGAGAACCCCTTTTCTAACGAAAAGGACGGGGCACCCGCGGCACTGCCCACCGCGTGACTGCACGGCCCCTTTTAGGGGCCTTCCTCATACCACCGGCTCTGCCGGTGGTCGCTGACCCGGCGCAGCAAGGGGAACGCCGGTTCCCCCACACCAC
The DNA here is from genome assembly GCA_965371725.1 of uncultured Phycisphaerales bacterium. Lineage (GTDB taxonomy): Bacteria > Planctomycetota > Phycisphaerae > UBA1845 > UBA1845 > CBDUZO01. The sequence continues at coordinate 54,050 of CBDUZO010000016.1, read as the reverse complement.
CCGACACGTCTGCAAGAGAAACCCGCGCCCGCGCGATCGCGCCCAGCGTCCCGAATCGCGCCACGCGGGGGCAGACACCCTCTTGGTTTGCCATTACCATGAGCGTCGTTGTGTGCGGTCGGCGATCGTCACCGACTGAATCGCTCCCCCGTCTCGATAGGCACGGGGCCGGAGGCGGCGCCGGCAGGAAAGCACGAATTCAGGCTGCCAGAGTACCCCCGGACGATTCGCTCTCAAGGAAGCAAAGCCAATGGCAAACCAGCTTATCGAGTGTGTCCCGAATTTCAGTGAGGGCCGCGATCCCGCCATCATCAAGCAGATTACCGATCAGATCGAGACCGTCGAGGGCGTCAAGCTTCTCGATGTCGACCCCGGCCAGGCCACCAACCGGACCGTCGTCACCTTCGTCGGCCCGCCCGAGCAGGTGCTCGAATCAGCCGTCCGCTGCGTGAGGAAGGGCTCCGAGCTGATCGACATGAGTAAGCACAAGGGCGAGCACCCACGATTCGGCGCGTGCGACGTCTGCCCACTGGTCCCCGTGGCCAACATCACCATGGAAGAGACGGTCGAATACGCCCGTAAGTTGGCGGGGCGGCTCGGCGAGGAACTGGGTCTGACGATCTACTGCTATGAGAACGCCGCACTCACCGACGAGCGGAGGAATCTGGCCCATGTGCGCTCCGGTGAATACGAAGCCCTTGCGGAGAAGCTCGGCAAACCGGAATGGAAGCCCGACTTCGGACCGGCCACGTTCAACCCGAAGACCGGTGCGACGGCCGTCAGTGCCCGTGACTTCCTCGTCGCCTACAACGTGAACCTGAACACCACGTCGACCCGGCGCGCCAACGCCATTGCCTTCGACGTGCGCGAGAAGGGTCGCGTCAAGACCCAAGGCGGCAAGCCCGGAGGCAAGCCGGTCCTCGACGAGAAGGGCAACAAGATCTGGACGCCCGGCTCCCTCAAGTGCGTCAAGGGGATCGGCTGGTTCATCGAGGAATACGGCGTCGCTCAGATTTCCATGAACCTCACGAACATCAGCGTTACGCCCGTACACATTGCCTTCGACGAGTGTTTCAAAAGGGCCCAGGCCCGCGGCGTGCGCACCACGGGCTCGGAACTGGTCGGGCTGATCCCGCTGAAGGCTATGCTCGACGCCGGGCGGTACTTCCTCAGAAAGCAGAACCGCTCGCTGGGCGTTTGCGATCGAGAACTCATTAAGATCGCCGTCAAGTCGATGGGGCTCGACGAGCTGTACCCCTTCAACCCGGACGAGAAGATCATCGAGTACGCCATCGCAAAGGACCAGAAGAAGGGTAAGCGGCTTGTGGATAGGACACTCGCCGACTTCGTGTGGGAGACAGCCAGTGAATCGAAGGCCCCCGGCGGCGGCTCGATCTCGTCGGCCATGGGGGCGATGGGCGCCGCCCTCGGAACGATGGTCGCCAACCTGTCATCACACAAGCGCGGTTGGGATGATCGGTGGGAGGAGTTTTCCGACTGGGCCGTCAAGGGAAAGGCCTGTCACGATGAGCTCTTGCGGCTGATCGATGATGACACCGACGCGTTCAACAAGATCATGACGGCGTTCGGCCTGCCCCAGAGCACCGAGAAGGAAAAAGCCGCCAAGAACCAGGCCATCCAGGACGCGACCAAGGAAGCGATCGACGTCCCCTTCCGTGTCATGGAGACGTCACTGGAATGTATGGAGGTGTGCAAAGCCATGGCCGAGATCGGCAATCCGGCTTCCGTCTCCGACGCCGGTGTCGGTGCGATCGCCGCGCGCTCGGCTGTTATGGGTGCATACCTCAATGTGAAAATCAACGCCGGCGAAGTCGAGGACAAGAAGTGGATGAAGGACGTTCTCACACGCGGACAAGACATCCAAGACAAAGCCATCGCCCTGGAACATGAGATACTCGAATTGGTGAACAGCAAGATCTGACGCAGGACCCGCCGCGCGCCGCTTCAAGCATATCCCACAGGTAACCCGCCTCGTTCTCGTCAAGCGGCATGGATCACCTCGCGCGTGGACAGAATCCGGTGCCGGCGGAAGGGGTTACGCAGGCCGCGCTTGGAGACCAGATCGACTTCCCGACCGAAAATCGCTCTGAGTTCGTCGATCATGTCCACCCAGTCAAACAGGTCCAGGCCGTGGCCAGGCGCAAGCTCGCCCCCGGCGGCCCGTGGCAGGAGCGGCCCTAAGTTACCTCGGTAGAAGAACTTGCGGATGAGAGGACTCGAACCTCCACGGGGTTGCCCCCACTGGCACCTGAAGCCAGCGCGTCTGCCAATTCCGCCACATCCGCTTCGGCCGCCGATTTCGACTCAGCCGCCACGACGCGCTCCCGGAGCCCGGCGTCGTGAACACATGCTTCTAAGGTGTCACGGCGTCCGGGACGGCGATACGTCTTCGATGGCGCGCATTGTCTTGTGCCAAGTTCCGCAAGTCAAGCCGCGTTGGTCCCGGCTGCGGAAACGGGGTAGTGACCGCCTGCCGCCGTTTACCCGCGACGCCTCAGCCACATCATGCGGGCTTCCGCTCGGCGTGGTCCGGCGTTGACATGTTCGTGGGGGCTCTTTATCGTGGCTGCTTGTGAGATTGACGCGATGCAGGAACCCGGAACCCAAATGGTGGCTGAACCTCTTCTTCAAACGCCGCTTCACGACAGCCACGTGAGCCTCGGTGGCAGGATGGTCGCGTTCGCCGGGTGGTCCATGCCCGTCACCTTCGCCGGTATCACCGAGGAACACATCCACACTCGCACTTCCTGTAGCGTGTTCGACGTGTCACATATGGGACGGCTTAGGCTGACCGGAAGTGATTGCGAACGCTTCCTGGACCACCTCTGCGCGCGGAAGCTCGCCGGCGCCGAGGTCGGACGGTCCTACTACTCACACATGTGCAACGAAGACGGCGGGATCCTCGACGACCTGATCGTCTCCCGCTTCGAGGACCACTGGGGCATCGTTTGTAATGGCGTCAATCGTGAGAAGATCATCCGCTGGCTGGACAAGCACGGACCGGGCCATGACATCGAGGTGACGGACGAAACGATGTCAACAGCCATGTTGGCGATCCAGGGCCCGAAGGCGATTGAGCAGGCCGAGCAACTCACGGGTCTGGATCTGTCCACGCTCAAGCGATACCGGTTCTTGGTACACGAGTTCATGATGACCAAGGTCATCATCTACCGTAGCGGGTACACCGGCGAGGATGGGCTCGAGGTCGTGGCTCCGGCGAGTCTGGCAAAGATGCTCGCCCCGCAACTGCTCGGGACGAGGGAGAGCCCGCACCCGATCATCAGGCCCGCCGGTCTCGGGGCTCGTGACACGCTTCGTATCGAGGCGGCCATGCCGCTCTACGGACACGAGTTGGGCGAAGAGGTTGACCCTCTGACATGCGGGCAGGGTTGGTGTGTCGATCTGAGCAAGGACTTTATCGGCGCGGAGCCCATGCGAAAGCTCGAGAAGCGGGGCCTTCCTCGTCAGGTGGCGGGTCTGGAGCTTTCCGGCAAGCGAATCGCGCGACAACACAGCAGGATTCTGGCGGGTGGACGCGCGATCGGTGAGATCACCAGCGGCACGCTGAGTCCCACGCTCGGCAAGAGTATCGCCATGGGATTCGTATCATCCGACTACGTGGCGGTGGGAACGGAACTCGAGGTCGAGCTTGGCGGTAAGCGCCTCAGCGCCAGGATCGTCAAACTGCCGTTTTATAAGCGTCCCAAGGCGACGTAGCCCATGAAGTGAATCGCTGCCTCGTGCCAGATCAGGCACGTGACATCGCGACAAAACAAGATAGCAACATCTTGGAGCAAGAGGACCCATGGACATTCCGACTGATCGAAAATACAAGGAAACGCACGAGTGGTTCAAGGTCGATGGCGATACCGTAACCGTCGGAATCACGCAACATGCCGCCGACGAGCTTACGGACATTACGTATGTCGAGCTGCCCGAGGTCGGCGCGACCGTCACCGCCGGTGAGCCGTTAGGAGAGGTGGAATCGGTTAAAGCCACCTCCGAGCTCCTCAGCGCCCTGTCGGGTACGGTCATCGAGGTCAACACCGACCTGGCTGATCAGCCCGAGCTAATCAATGAGGATTCGTTCGGCAAAGGTTGGATGATCAAAATCAAAGCCGATTCGCTCGACGGGCTTGAATCACTGCTCGACGCCGCGGCGTACAAGAAGTCGATCGGTTAGGCTCGGGCCGGCGGCGGTCGTGCCGCGTCCTGTGTTCGAGTGCCGACAGGCCCTCGGGTGGAGTCTTGTTTTAATCTTGTCATGTGAGCTGGGAGACACTGCGATGAAACGAATCATGTGTTTGTTATTGGTCCCTGCGCTGGCTGCTATCGCCGCCTCGTCCGGGACCGCGCGCGGCGACGAGCTGAAGGACCCCGTGGAGATTCTCAAGAAGCTCGATGCGGCCGCCAAAGCCGTCACCGCGGCGAGCTACGACTTCACCGTCAAGACGATCGGTGCGGCCAAAGGGATGGAGCCGGATATCGAGGGCTTCTTCTTTGTCGCCGGAAACTGGACGGGAAACGGGCCGGAGAAGTTCCTGGCTGATGTGAAGGTGCAACGGCGAGACTATCAACTACTCGATGCCACCGTCGGATGCGACGGTGAGAGCTGCTACCTTATCGATCACGTGAAGAAGAGCGTGTCCGAAGGGTCCGGCACGACCGTGTTCGGCCAGTCCGCCCGCTACATCTTCACCGGTATAACGGGCGAGTTCATCCACCCGCAACCCTTCACCGACGAGATCAACGGCAAGAAGCAGGAGCTCCTCGGGACGGAGATGGTTGGCGGAGAGGAGTGTTACATCGTCCGCGTCACGTACAACGTACCCGGCCCGGATGAGTCCAAGGCCCTATGGTACATTTCGAAAAAGGACTTCCTGCCGCGCGCCCGCAACGATGTGATCAAGTTGGGCCCGACCAGGGAAGGCGGAAGACTGAGGACCATGACGAATCTCGTGATCAACCCGAAGATCAACGAGAATACGTTCAAGGCGAAGGTGCCGGAAGGCTACAAAGGCGCCAAGAAGACCGAGAAGGACAAGCCGTAGCAAGTGCTCCGGTTTCGCCGCCGCGCGGATTCGTGCCTTCCGCCGCCGCGCGACCACGCGGACACTCGCAACGCCGAGTGCAAAAAGCAGCCGCGAGGGTGAGTTATTCCGACCCACCCTCGCGGCTGATGTTTGTGGGGGAACCCCAAGCGACGATTATGTTTCGTCGGTCTGGCCGGCGCCGACCGGTTCCGGCTTATCGCTCTCGACGGTTACGCCTTCCAGTTGCAGTGCGTCAGGCGTGTCATCGCCCTTGGTTTTCTTGGCGGTCACGAGAATCTTATTGTGCCCGGCAAACTTGCCGCGGAGCATGGACTCGGAGAGCGTGTCCTCGAGATGTCGCTCGATGGCGCGGCGGAGCGGCCGTGCCCCGAACTTCTCATCGGTTCCGTTCTCGATCAGGAAGTCCTTCGCCTCTTGCGTGACCTCGATGGCATACCCCTGGTTCTCCACGCGCTCCGCCAACTTCTCCAGCTCGAGATCGACAATACCGTTCATGTCCGCGTGCGTCAGCTTGTGGAAGACGATGGTCTCGTCCAGACGGTTGAGGAACTCAGGCCGGAAGTGATCTTCGAGTTCGATCTTAAGCGTCGCCTTCATTTTCTCGTACGTGACTTCCACGTCCCGCTTGGTGAAGCCGAAGTCGTCCTGGTGCGTGATGCGATGCGCGCCTACGTTGCTGGTCATGATCAGGATGACGTTCTTGAAGTCGACCTGCCTGCCGAACGAGTCGGTCAACCGCCCCTCCTCCATGATCTGCAAGAGCATGTTGAAGACGTCCGGGTGGGCCTTCTCGATCTCATCGAGCAGAATGACCGAATAGGGGCGCCGCCGGATACGCTCGGTAAGCTGACCGCCTTCTTCGTAGCCCACGTACCCCGGCGGGGCGCCGATCAGACGGGAGACGTTGTGCTTCTCCATGTACTCCGACATGTCGAGTACGAACAACGCATCCGGATTGCCGAACATGAACTCCGCGAGACACTTGGCCAGGTAGGTCTTCCCGACACCGGAGGGTCCGACAAAGATGAAGCTGCCCATCGGGCGATTCGGGTCCTTGAGCCCGCTGCGACTTCGGCGAACGGCCCGAGCGATAGCTTCAACCGCCTCGTTCTGACTGACGATGCGCTTGTGCAACTCCGTTTCCAGTCCCAAGAGCCGATCCGCCTCGTCCTGGCCCATTCGCGTCAGCGGGATGCCCGTCATGGAGCTGATGACCTCGCAGATGACCTCGTCATCCACGACGCCGTCGGTTTCCTTGCTCAGGTCGCGCCATTCCTTCTGCACGGCGCGCTTCTTGAGCTTGATGGAATCCATCTGGTCGCGCACCTGGGCGGCCCGTTCGTAGTCGGCGTTCTTGACGGCTTCGTCCTTCTCTGAGGCGAGTTTGTTCAACTCACGCTCGAGCTCGGTCAGATCGGGCGGTTTGGTCATGGATTTCAGGCGCACGCGGGCGCCCGCCTCGTCCATGACGTCGATCGCCTTGTCGGGTTGCACACGGGCGATATATCGGTTGGACAGCTCGACCGCCACCTCCAACGCCAGGTCGGTGATGCGAACCCGGTGGTGCGCTTCGTACCGATCCCGAAGGCCCTTGAGAATCTCGACCGATTCGGCCTTGTTCGGCGGCTCGACGATGATCTGCTGAAAGCGCCGCTCAAGGGCGGTGTCCTTCTCGACGTATTTCCTGTACTCATCGAGCGTCGTGGCACCGATGCACTGAACCTCCCCGCGGCTCAGCGCCGGTTTGAGGACGTTCGAGGCGTCGATCGCGCCCTCCGCGCCGCCGGCACCGACAAGCGTGTGAAGCTCGTCGATGAACAGGATCACGTTTCCCGCGCGGCGGACCTCGTTCATGACGGCCTTGATCCGCTCCTCGAACTGCCCGCGGTACTTCGTTCCCGCGACCATCATCGCAAGATCCAGCACGACGATTCGACGGTCCGCAAGGAGCTCGGGAATGTCGCCACTGATGATGTTCTGGGCGAGCCCCTCGACGATTGCGGTCTTGCCCACGCCCGCCTCGCCGAGCAGTACCGGGTTGTTCTTCTGGCGTCGGCACAGCACTTGGATGATTCGCTCAATCTCGGCCGCCCGCCCGATCACAGGGTCGAGCTTGCCCTGTTTGGCGAACTCGGTCAGGTCGCGCCCGAACGAATCGAGCGCCGGCGTCTTGCTTTTGCCCTTCTTGACCTCGCTGCCGGCCATGACCGAGCCGATCTCCTCGGTCTCGTCACTCGCACCGAGAAGGTTGAGGACCTCCTCCCGCACGTCCTCAAGCCGCAGGTTGAGGTTCATCAGGACCTGGGCGGCCACCCCGTCCTGCTCACGCAGAAGACCGAGCAGCAGGTGTTCGGTTCCCACGTAGTTGTGGTTGAGGTTGCGCGCCTCCTCAATCGCGTACTCGATGACCTTCTTGGCACGCGGCGTCTGGGGCAGTTTGCCCATCGTGGCCGTCTCGGGACCGCTCTTGACGAGCTTCTCGACCTCCAGCCGCACCTTGCGCAGGTCGACATCGAGGTTCTTGAGCACGTTCGCACCGACACCGGAACCCTCCTTGACCAAGCCCAGGAGGATATGCTCGGTCCCGATATACTCGTGGTTGAAGCGCTGTGCCTCTTGGTTGGCCAGCGCCATCACCTTTCGAGCACGGTCAGTGAATCGCTCGAACATATTCGGGCGTCTCCTACATCACAGCAACGATGCCACCCATGCCGCGGGAGCACCGTGCCGACTGGGTAAACAGCCGAGGACCGAACAAGATCCGCTTCATGCCTGTTCCAGGCGGCAGTGAGTCCAAAGGCCGCCTGCGACCGTCGAGTCCTGCCTGGCCGGGCCTGCCATCATGATGATACAGGCCCCGATAATTGTAGCAGTGTCCCAGGATATCATCAACTTAATCCGAGACCTGCCGTTCCCCGTTCCCGTACCCTCTCTATCGACAGGCCGTGCGAGGACATAGAGAAACACTGACCGGTGACGGGACCATCGTTATAGCACTCTCCAAATCTGTGTAGCGGGCACGGGGCGAGAAGCCCGGCAAAAGAGGGTTGTTTCACCGCTACACGACAAAAGAGCTTGCTCTAACTTGGTGGCGTGCTCCGCGAATGTCGGTCCTGACGTCATGGGAACGCCCGCAGGAGCCCGTGTCGCTCCAACGACCGATAGTCCCTGGGGCGGATTGTGCAGGGAACCGGCGCCGAACGGTGGTCGAGCACGGTCTCCGTTCACCGAACCACGGCGGCCCAGGCGATAGACTACTGCCTCGACGGCGACGAGGCGGATGGATCGGCGCCAGCCGATGGTGATACGGACCGGAAACCACTGAGACTCTCGAACGCCGGGTAGGGTTCACCCGGGCCGTTACGTTTGCTTACGCGGGTGCCTCGGCCGCGTCCCCCGATCTACCCCGGATGAAGGGAGCGCTGCCTCAGGGACGCCCCGTACGGCTGTGCTCCAGGAGGGTCTGAATTTCTGATTGACTGCTACCTGTAGTAGCGATCGGGGTCATAGATGAAGTAATGGTCGAACGGTTGCAGCTTCGGCAAGCGGACGAAGCGTTGGCCGTCGCTGTCGACTTCTTCGTCTTGCCAGAAGAAGAAGATGGGCTGCGGGGCGTCGCCCTGGGGCCTTTTCCGGACTCCCGCTTCCCGGATTTCGTGGACTATCTCGTTGACCCATTTGAGTTCTTTGGCCTGGTTGGCGAATTCCTCCCAGTCGCCGTCCGAGTTGTTTTCGTACATGAGCTCGACGAACTTCTCGGGGCTGATACCCATCTTCTTGCTCACCGGTTCGCTGAGCCGACGGGCCCACTCCTTGGCGTTCTCCAACTGTTCGGCTTGCTGGGTGAGGTTGCCGTACATCACACCCGACATCTGATGATGGAGGATGATGGCATTGGGATAGGCGTAGGAGTGGTCGGCCAGGGTGGTGATGACCGCGGCCATACTGGCCGCGAAGGATTTCACGACCACATAGACCGGGGCTGAACTGGATTCGATGGCTTTGACGATGCGGTAACCCTGCATGACCGACCCGCCGGGACAGTAGTCGATGACTAGGAAAACCGGCAGCTCCTTGGACTTGTTATTGAAGTAGTGGATACGCTCGGCAACATAATCGGCAGTCCCGCTGATGATGGGACCGTTGAGCTGGATTCTACGATCACTTACATACAATGTGCCGTCTATCACGGGATTCGTGAGATAGTTAATATCTTCGAGCACGCGATCGCCCAGTTGGTCTTGGGCATCGCGAACCCCGAGCCGGCCTTTCAGCTTCTCGACTTCCGCCGCGACTTCACTCTTGGCCAGCGTCGCTTCGGCCATTGCCATCTTGTGCTTCTCCTTTTGGATGGCATTCTGGGCGGACAGCCGGTCGGCCTCGGCCTTCAACTCGGCGATCTCCTCGATCGCCTTGAGGTCGTCCAGCTTGCGGACAGCAGTTTGCTGCTTGACCTTGGCCTGCAACTCACCAATTTCCTTTTCCTGTTTTGCTTTTCGCAACGTGGTCTCGGTCTCCAGTCGAGCCACCTCGGCCTGGAGCACCGCCAGTTCCTCTTCCTGCTTCGCCTTCCTTAAAGCAGCCTCCGCCCCCAACTGGGCTGACTCGGCTTGAATAGCTGCCAGCTTCTCTTCGTGTTTCGCCTTTCTCAGAGCAGCCTCCGCCTCCAGCCGGGCCACTTCAACCTGCACTACCGCCAGCTTCTCTTCTTCTTGGGCCTTACGCAAAGCGGCCTGAGAGGCAATTCTCTGTTGCTCAAGTTCACCTTCCACAAGCGTGTTCTTCTGTCGCTGGACGAGCAGATCGTGTTCGGTCTTCAGTTTCTCCAGTTCCTCCTTCAGCAGATCGAGTTTGCTCGGTTCTTTGCCCTCGGCCGGTTTTTTGTCCTCAGCAGGTTCTTTGGCCTCAGCTAGCTCCTTGGCCTTGGCCGACTCCTGCTTGTCTGCTGTGTCCTTACTTGAAACGACCCCCTCATTCTGCACCACCTGCTGCGGCTCAGCTGCTTGAGACGCCCTACCACTCTGCACCCCCACACAGCAAGGCAGCAGCGCAAAACACAATGCTACTAGGACGCCGGCGATTCTTGACGACATCATTATGACCTCCAATGAACTGATACTGATAGGAAATTTGATTCCGCGAGGGGCGACGGCGCGGGCTCGGGGGGGGGGTTGGGGGGCGGGGCTCGCCTGGCGACTCATGTCGGCCCTCCATAGTGCCCATTCCCACCGGCGGTCAGACGCCTTTGGACTATTTCGCGGAGTCATCCAGGCACGCCCGGAGGCCGTGGACCGTCCACGGGCAACATGAGCACATGTATACCCCCTGATCCCGGTCTGCTCAAGACCGGGATTGATCATGTTCCGGTTCGGTTCATGGCTCCCAGGGCAGTTCTGGCTGACCATGCAACGATCATCGATCGATTGCACGTTCACGACGCGCTTCCGACCGCCGCCGCGCTCGACAGGCAGGCCGGCGCCGCCATCCAACGTCTGCCGTCACAATGGCAAACGGGATTACTCGACACGATCCTCGAGCGGGATCGTCGCCCATCGCTTGTGGGCCGGGGGCTATTGTGGCTGATACTGCTCTGGTTTCCGCTGCTTCAGCCGGTATCGGAGTGGGTGCTCCGGATGCTCTCGGAGGATGGGACCGCCAACCTCGCAGCCGGGGCGTGGAGAATCGTCTCGGCCCTCAGCGCCGTGCACCTACTGACCGGTTTCACGGTGGTGGCGGGAATCTACGTGGCCATTCTCGCGGGGATGTACGTCCGCGCCCTTCGCGCCGTGCGTAATGCGGTTCGCGCCACGGAGGACAACGGCGGCCCTTCGCCGCTTGTCGAGGCCGTCGACGAAATCCTCATCACGAAAGTCGTCGCGCCCCTTGTCAAACCGCTCCAGGATCGGTTGGAACGACTCGCAGTTCTTCAGGACAAGTTGAACGAGTGGGGTGGGCACCGCCCACCAAGAACATCGCCACCGATAGTGGGCCATGCCCACCCTACGAGAGCAAAGTCTGTTTTTGTATAGCGACCGACCCCCTCTTTCCCCCCTTGTCAAGGGGGGATGAAAGGGGGGTTCCGCTACACAATTCCCAAAAACGCTCGAGCCTGGTAAAGGTGACACAACCGCGTGTGCATGATCACCGACCAGCCGATGCCCCGGTCCGATAGGGCAACGTCGCTCCGTGGACAGAGGGCTCGGCGGTTGCGCGTAATCTGCGCCGATTCTGTTGACCAGGGCAGCGGAACCAACCCTCGGGTCCGATTAAACTGCCCCTTCGCGTGCTGCCCGTGCGCGGTCGTGTCGGATTCGACGGCGGGTGCCCCATCCTTTTCGTTAGAAAAGGGTGGGGGACGGATTGAGCAGCCGAAGATGTCTCGAACATCTGTCCGTCCCCCACCCTTCGCTCCGCGAACGATGGGGCACCCTCATGATCACCGACCAGCCGATGCTCTGGTCCGATAGCGCAACGTCGTCCCGTGGACAGAAGACTTGGCTGTCGCGTGGAATCTCTCCGGATGTTATTGACCAGGGCAGTGGAACCAACCCTCGGGTCCTATTAATCCGATCTTTCGGGTGGTGCCAGTGCGCGGTCATGTCGGATTCGACGATATTGTCACGTAGACGGATGGCAGGCCCGGCCCGTGTGTGCGGGTTGGCTCGAGGATCGTTGACTTATCCCGGTCGGACTGCGTATAATGCCCGCTCACATGATGGGCGTAGTATCGGGGAGCACACGAGAGACAGGGTGATGGTTCGGCGCACGACCATTCTCTTATGGCGCGCTTTACGCGGGGGGCTCTTCCTACGCGACACAAAGAATCAATGACAAGGGGGAAGAAAGGTGCATAGGTTTCACGCGCGGGCATTGACTTCAATGGTTGCCCTTATGGTCTCTGTTGTTGCGACTGGTGCCGCCGCGACGCCGATCACCCTGGATTTCGAGACGGACCAATTCGGTTCTCCCTTGGGGAACGGGCAGATCATCGATACGGAGTTTACGCTCCCCATCGCCATCAGCTCACCAGGCACCGGGACAACGCACCTGGGACTGACCATCTTCGACTCGACGCCCGGTGGTCCGAACAGTGCCGGTGTCGATCAGGATTTGCTTGTCGATCTTGGGAACATCCTGATCCTGCAGGACACCGCCTTTCCGGGCTCCGACGGTTCGTTCTTCTTCGAGCCGAATGACGAAGCGGACTTCGACCCGATTGGTTTCGGCACTTTCCTCTTCGATTTCGCGGCGCCTGTCGAGCTCCTTTCGATCGATCTGATCGATATCAATGGCGGTTCCCTCGTGGACCTGGTTCTCACGGATGGTGCCAGCAACACCCGCACGTACAATGTACCTCACAAGTGGACCCACGACGTCGTTTTCGCTCCACTCGGCTGGGACACGTTGGATCTTACGGACTTGAACCCCCAACTCGGAGAGGGTGGTAGTGTGGCGACGGGTTTCGACACGGGGCCCTTCGATCCGCAGGATGTGGGAAGTTTATCAATCACGTTCTCCGGCAGCTCTCCCTCAGGTGGAATCGACAATCTGATCTACGTACCCGAGCCGTGCACGATTCTGTTGCTTACGGGCGGTGTTTTGTGTATGCCGCGTCGCAGGACACGGACTCGATCATCCTAGAGCCGTTTCCGGAAAGGTAACGGCGTTTCTTCCTCCCCTCCTTAACAAGGAGGGGCTGGGGGAGGTTCTTCTCCGTCTGCATGAACCCCCCTCAATCCCCCCTTTGTAAGGGGGGATTGAGGGGGCGATGCACATGGCTGTTGATCGCTCTACTGGTCCGAGAGTGCGCAGCGGCGGGTTCGGCCCGGCTGGTCCGCCGGACGATCAACGCCTACTGGTTGCAGCGTTGCACCTGCGCGTCATTCGCCTTCCGCTGGAACACACGTGAAGGGATAGGTGTCGGTGTTGCACACCTCGTCCTCGGCACAGGTGATTCCCAAGAGCTCACACGGGTCGAAATCATCCGGGTCGAAACCGTCGGGCAGTAGATCATCCGGGTCGAAATCGTCCGGGTCGAAGTCATCCGGGAACAAGTCATCGATGTCAGGGATCACGTAACTGAAGAAGGACCGGGAGACGCCGGCCCGTGCCACGATTTCCACCATGCCGTTGCCTGCGACACGGTTCAACGGCGCATCGGCGTCGGCCTGTCGGGTGCGTGCCACGCTCAGGCTACTGAAGTCTGACGCCGCCGGCAGACGCGCCATGACCTCAGCCGGGATTGTGCCCGAGCCGATGTCGGGGAACTCGCACGTTACGAAGGTCATGGAGAACGATTCGCCGAGGTCGTCGCCGCCGGCACCGAACATGGGTGTGTCATTGGCAACAATGTCGACCACGACGATCTCGGATGGAACGCCGGGCACCCATTCCAGGTCGAGCGCGCTGCCGAAATCGAGAGTCAGATCCGGATCCGCCAGGTTCGGTGCGGTGACGTCCAAATCGGGTGGCATGTCGATGCCGGTCTCGAACGCGCCGATGTCGGCGCCGCCCGGGAACGAAAACGTGATCGTCTGACCGGCGTCGAAGCCCATATCGAGTAGCTCTTCGTGCGTCTCCTCCGTGCCGAAGATCCCGGCGACGGCGGGCATGGGAAAGTCGAAGTCGGTGAACGGATCGCCCGCGACGAGGTTCACGGTTACCGTACCGTTGCTCGCCTGGCCTGGGTTCCCTGGATCGAGGGCTCCGATTCCGGTGAAGCCAAACGCGTCGAATTCCTCGTTCCCCATGGACGTCGTGTCAATGGTGATTGTTCGGACCGTGCACTCGCCGAATGGTTCTTCCTCAATTGTGATGCCGGAGAAGGAGATGTCGGCAAACAGTCCGGGATCGAACACGAGGAACGTGCCGGAGATGGAAAACGTCTCGGACGGGTCGATGAGGCGCGGGACGCCGGAAAGGCCGCTGTAGATGACCTCCTTCGAAACGTCAAGCGTTCCGATGGTGTCCCCCACGCCGGGCAGCGTGATGGTCAGATTGGCTTCAACGCAGCCACCCCCGGCGCAACTGCCCGATGCCGGCGTGGTCACGATCACGGAGGGGCGGTTTTCGGCGAACACGTAGACCGATGTGTTGGCCGGTGCCCGGGCGCAGAAGTAGCCGTCGATGTCGGTGACGGCTGTCACGCCGGGCGCAACGTACACCACCTCGAGAGGCATGGGACCGCCGTCATCGGCCACAACGCGGCCTCGTACACACGAATCGAGCTCCAACTCAATGTCGCCGGTATCCTCGCAAATCCCCTCGTTACAGCTCGACGCGTAGTCCGGGATGACGATCTGCCTGGTCGCCACAGCTGCGGCGGCGGCGTTGAGGCGGACGTCGATGCGCACGGTCGAGTCGCGTTTGACATCGATGCAGAACATGCCGTCGGCGTCGGTGTGCGCGCCGTTTGTACCGTTGTAGTCAACACCGTAGGCCACGACCTCGGCGCCGACGACGGGTTCGCCATCCGAAATAACGCGCCCGGAGACGCAGCTCTTCTCATCGATCGGAACGTCGCAGTTCCACGAACTGAAGTGGTCGACCGTGGCAAACCAGGCGAGCCGTCCCGAACCGTCGGAGGCCACACCGACCTCACCCTGCCCTCGCTCGATCCACGTCGCCGTCTCCTCGTCGAACTCCCACAGCGGGATGGTGTCACCGACCTGGAACCGATCCTGCGCGTTGTCGGGGAGGACGTACTCGATCTCGGCGTCGCTGCCGGGCGCGAGGTTGATCTCCTCGCCATCCTGGGTCAGCTCATAAATGGCAAAGCCGAAGGACTCGAGCGTGACGTCCTCGCCTCCTTCCGTTTGTGCATCATCAAACGATCCGGGGAAGGCCTCGACCTCATCGGTGCTCGGGTCGATGAACGTGGCTGTCAACTCCACGTCACCCGTAACCGGGTTGCCGTCAGCGTCGACAAGAGAGCCCGGCGGGATGGTGACGGCGGAGTCCCCGCTGCGCTGTGTCGCACCGTCATCCGCGCTGATGGTCACGGTGTTGGCCGCGGGCACCATGATGACACGGGCGGGCACGGCTGAGTCCGCCTCGGCGACATCGAGTGCCTTGACCGTGGCGGCGAATCCGGACTTGCGGAAGGCGGTGACGATCGTTTCGCCGGCGGTAAGACCGGAGAAGGAGTAGATGCCGTTGTCCTCGGTTGATGCGGAGCGGCCGTTGGCGAGCGACACCGCCACGCCCGCGATCGGATCCCCATCGACGCTGGAGACCTGGCCGAGCAGGACGCCGCCGACGCCGTCGGTTCCCCCTCCTCCGCCGTTCCCATTGCCTCCACCACCTCCGGTGCCGTCAGTGGAATCACAGGCACCGCCCCAGGCCAGTATCGCCAGAGCGGTAATCATGACTGCGGCCAAAGACCGGGTTGTCGACAGCGAGCTTGCACACATGGATAACACCTTTCAGCTTGTTTGTGTTGAGGTTTGCCTCTTCGTTTTGCCCCAGGGACGGCTTTACCGTGGGCGAACATACGATGCTGTGGCATCGGTCCACGGCATCCCGATCGTTTAGTGAACTTGCGTGCAAGCGTCAACCCGGATTCGCGCGGGATTGCGTGCGTGTGGGTGTGTGGATCGCTACGAGCAACCAACTGTTGAGCCGCTCGCATCGAGCATGACTTCAAAAGCAGGCATTCGAGGGGGCTTTTGCGCGAGGTGGGCGAATGGGCGGAAGTCGCTGCCGGGAGGTGATCCGGCACGCGGAGTGGCACAATCGACAATCCAGACCTTTCGTCCGCGACCTTCACTCCTTAAGATGGCGGGCCTGAACGTGACGGGAGTGGCAAAGCCACTTCATGGCCAACGCGGCGATGGAGATTCGTCGCGGACTTGCCCAGGCCTCCTGGCGGGCAGCTTCATTGCCCGAAGGTCGGCCGTGTTCCTTGCGTCACCACTCGCCTTGCGTAGGGCGGTGAGACCGGTGGTGGCCGAGGGTCTCGTGTTAAGATGGGTAAAGGTAAACAAGCCACTCTGTGGCCGGGTACGCGATTACAACGAAGGGGGTCTGCATGAAGGGCAACACACGTTTGAGAATGTGCCTGCTGTTGGGTCTCACGCTTGTCTGGGCGCCGTCGGCGCTGGGCGAGGCGCCCAAACCAGCGACGGCGGAACAGATCAAGGAGATGATCGCAGCCGCGGGTGAGTCCAAAGATTACGACGGCGCGGACTTCGTCTACGTCTTGGACGAGGCGGATATCCGTGTGCAGCACAGCGGGCTGGCGATGACCGAAAGCTGCCAAGTGATCAAGATCCTGACCGATGCCGGTATCAAATCGAGGTCGGCCCTGCGGTGGGAGTTCGACCCGGACACCTACCGGATAACGGTCAAGGGAGTACGCGTCCATCGCAAGGAGGGCGCAATCGAGGAGATAAGCCTTGACTCGCTGATCACCCAGCCCGCGCCGCAGCACGCGATCTACTGGGGCAACCAGCAGCACGTGCTCGGGCTCCCGCGCCTCGAGACGGGTGATGCTCTGGAGGTTCGCATCAGCAGGATCGGGTTCAACATCGCCTATCTGGCTGATGGCGGCACCGGATCGAGTGGATCGTCCGGCTCCGGCGGCGGCTCAGCCGAGGAGGAGTTGATCCCTCCAATGCCGGGCCACTGGTATGAGGTGACGCTGTTCCAGGGAAACCAGCCCATCATCAAGAAGCGATACAGCGTGTACATGCCCAAGGACATGCCGGTCCAGTTCGAGGTGTACAACGGTGAGTTGAAGAACTCGCTTTGGTTCGACGGCGACTACTTCGTGTACACCTGGGAGGCTGACGACATTCCGGCTGTCAAGCGGGAGCATCGCATGGTCGCCCTCGACGACTGCGTGCCGAAGCTCGTGATGGCCACGCTCGAGGATTGGCATGCCAAGTCGCGGTGGTTCCACGGCGTGAACGAACCGCAGTTCGAGGCTGACGATGCGATCCGGGCGAAGGTGGCTGAGATCACGGCCGGGCTGAAGACCGAGGAGGAGAAGATCGCCGCATGCACGCACTGGACGGCGGATCACATCCGATACTACGGTACGAAGCAAGGCGGCCCGCGCGAGGGGTATACACTCCACGACAGCCGCCTGACGTTCCGCGATCGCGGAGGTGTCTGCAAGGATAAGGCGGGCATATTGATCACGTTCCTCCGCGTGCTCGGGTATGAGGTGTATCCGGCGCTGACGATGGCCGGTTCGCGCGTCGAGAGGATTCCCGCGGATCAGTTCAACCACACGATCACGGTGATGCGTAACAAGGACGGCAGCTTCCGCATCCTCGATCCGACGTGGGTACCACTCAACCGCGATCTCTGGTCGAGCCTCGAGTCGCTCCAAGGGCTGGTCTATGGAACGCCCGAGGGGCAGGATCAGACACTCTCACCCTACTATGAGCCGGAGCATAACCAGCGGTTTATCACGAGTGACGGCGAGATCCAGGCGGATGGGACGTTGACCACGCAGGTCAAGTTTGCCATGGGTGGATCCGTCGACAACCGTTTCCGGCGGGTCATGCACCTCAAAACCGCACCCGAGCAGCGGGCAGCGCTCGAAGAGAGTCTCAACATCGCTCCAAATGCGCGGCTCGAGGAATACGACTTCATCGATCCGCATGACTACTCGCAGGATGGTTACGTCGGTCTAACGGTGTCGGCGGAGCGGTACGCAGCCGGTGGCGACGATGTCAAGATGTTCCGCATGCCGCTGATGTCACACCCGCTCAACGACTTCTTCCGTCCCAGGTACATGACGCCGGGAAGCGAGAAGGAGCGTAAGTACACCCTGCGGCACTGGGGGACGCGGATGATCCGGTACGAGGAAACGCTCAAGCTGCCGCCGGGGTGGAAGGTGGTCCATGTTCCGGAGGCAAAATCGCTCGATTCTCCTGCGATGTCGCTGGAGTTTGCGGCGACTCCGGGCGAGGGTGTGTTGACCTACCACTTTGAGATCAAGCTGAAGAAGGGCGAGATCCCACCGGATGACTATCCGGAATACAAGAAGGCGATCGAAACGATGAACGAGCTGACGGACGAGTGGATCGTCTGCACCGTCGACGATGGCAAGGTCGCCGCGGTTGAGGGTACGGACGTGTTGGCGGTTAACGACTAGGAGAGACACGATGAACAACAATGGAACGAAGTACAACGGTGCGTCGCGTCTCATCCTGACTGTCGCGACGCCGGCACTGGTGATGGGTTTGATTCTCGCCGCGCCCGCTCCGGCGTTGGCGGGGGGCCACTCGGGGCAACCCGACCTGAGCATCGGAGCGAGGGAGTATCCCGACGCCGACGCGATCATTCTGCGTTGGCAGCAACATTGGACGCTCGAGGGTAACGGTACGGTTCATCGCCGTAACCATTACTGGGTCAAGCTTTTCAACTCGCGCACGTTTGATCGGTACGGTGATCCGCGGCTTGACTTCGCCGAGGGGCGGGACGAGTTGCTGATCCACTCGGCCAAGAGCTACTTACCCGATGGGACGGTGCTGCCGGTTCCTGATTACTCGTTCAATGCCGTCGGCCCGGATGACGTAGCCGGTTGGCCCGAGTACACCGATTGGCAGCAGATTGTGGTCTCCTTCAGCGGGATCGAGCCGGGTGTGGTGCTCGAACTCGACTACGAGGTGGTGACTCCGCCGAAGATCATGCCTTGGATCGACGGGGATGTTCGACTGCACGACGAGTATCCAATCGTGGAGCGGATGGTCACGGTTACGGTTCCTTCCGCCATGCCTCTGCACCATAGGGTCGAGGGGATACCGCCGCGTGGGATGAGTTCGGACAAACGGACGGAAGGTGATTCGACCACATACGAATGGGTCTTCCCGAACTTGGCAAGTGATCTCGATGAGCCGCAGTCGCCCGCGCGGCATGAGCGAGGAGGGCGGCTTCGGTTCAGTACGTGCAAGAGCGGTGGCGAGTGGGTCTCGGCGATATTGAGTCAAGTGAATCAGGCGGCGCGCCCGGTTGAGGCGATCAGGGACTTCGCCGAGTCGGCGGTCGAGGATGAGGCTGATCCGGCCCTGCGCGTGCGCAAGATCGCCAAGAAGCTTCACGATTCGTTCAACGTCATCCACTCTCCCAAGGCCAGGGGGTCGTTGCAGTGTCGCCAGGCCGACCAGGTGCTCCGATCAAACTATGGGAACCCGTTGGAGTCGGCTGCGCTCTGTCTGGCTGCGATTCGATCCTTGGGGATCACGGGCTCGCTGCGCGTGGGCGTGAATGCCACACGTTGGAATGATGTTGACGGGATGATCCCTACCAATTCCGCCTTTGACGGTGTGATCGTTGTAGCGGAGCTGGCCGACGAGACCCTATACGTACATCCGGAGCGTGGCGTGTTTGCCAACCCGGGCGATTGGGGCCGACGCTGGCTTCTTGGTGTCGATGATGGAGGATCGGTTGCCAAGACCTATGTGTATGCCCGCGGTGAAGAGGCGCCGAGTGAGATTCATATCGCCGGTAAGATCTCGATCGACACGGCCGGCGAAGCCACCGGCGATCTGCGCATCCGTGCGACGGGTGCGTTCTTCGACCCGACGACCCTGGAGACGACCGACGCTCAGAAGTCGCTGGTCGAGGACTTCGTCGGTCGCGTGTTGCATGATTTCAACGTGCCCGGATACTCGGTTACCACGTTGTCGGAGGAGACGTTTCGGGCAACGGCGAGCGTTGCGTCGGACGGGAAGCTGAAGGGGCATGACAAGGTTCATCTCATGCACTTCGGCGACGGTCCCGCGTTCTTGCCGGATGTGCCCATGCCGCTTGGGCGGTCGTATCGTCGGACGGACGTGAAGCTGGCGGGTCGGTTCCAAGAGACCGTCGACCTGACGATCGAGCTGCCCGAGGAATGGAGCCCGTCGATTCTGCCCACTGCGTTTCCGGCGATCGGCGGTCCGTGGGGCACGGTTGTTCAGACGATCGATGTGGACGGCCGGATCGTCCGGCTTCGTCGCAGTGTGGCCGTGACCACGAAGGTTCTCTCGCCGGCCGTCTTCGAGAAGGTGCGCGGTGCCGTGAATGATCTCCGTGCGACCAGGAGTTTACTGCTCGGCGTCGGCCCGGAAGTGTCTGGCGAATGACATGCAGGTGCCGAACGGGCCGGGCTTGCTGCGATAGGTTGCGGGCCGGTCGAGGCGCACTGTGATGTGCCTGCGTTGGTCTGAGTTCGGCATCCGTGACAATTAGGAATTCTTCCCGCGACCGGCTCTTGAGTCGGTCGCGTTGTATTCCCAGGAACCGTCATGACTGACGAAAAGAACGGTAAAGCGGACGTCGTCGCGGAGCAGAGTGAGTCCGGGAAGCCCACGGGGCTCAACGGAACTTACTGGCTCTGCAATGTGATCGAGATGTGGGAGCGGTTGGCGTATTACGTGCTCCGGCCGGTTGCCCCCATCTACATTGCCCAGGCCACGGATCCGGGCGGACTGCAACTGACCCAAGGCCACAAGGGCTGGATCTACATGTGGTGGGCCATCTTCCAGTCCTTCCTCCCGATGTTCACGGGCGGGTTTGCCGACCGCTATGGGTATAAGAAAACGCTGTTCTTCTCCATTACGTTGAACATCTGCGGCTACCTGGTGATGGCATTCTATCACAGTTACTATGGGTTCTTCGCCGGCATCATCATGCTGGCCATCGGGACCGCCTTCTTCAAGCCAAGTCTGCAAGGGACGATTGCCCATCAGCTTACCAAGAAGAACTCCTCCCTTGGGTGGGGGATTTTCTACTGGGTCGTCAATGTTGGCTCATTGATCGGGCACTACCTTTCTCCGCTACTTCTCGGCAGCCCGCACAGCGCGGGGGGCTGGCGAACACTGTTCCTGGCCTGTGCCGCTTTCACGGCCATGAACTACCTTATGCTGTTTACGTTCAAAGATGTTTCCTCCGGCGCATCCAAGACGGAGAGCCCAATGCAGGTTCTCCGCCGAACCTTGGCGAACGTCTTCGAACCGCGTTTGATCACGTGGCTGCTTATCATGTCCTGCTTCTGGCTCATGATGTACCAGCTCTGGGATTTGCAACCCAACTTCATCGAGGACTGGGTGGACAGTTCCATGGTCGCAGCGCATATGCCTTTCGACAGTTGGAGGGAAACAGGTGATTGTGGGCTCGAACGCGTACCTCAGCAGGTGTTGATATCTCTGAACGCGGCGCTCATCGTGCTCCTGATGGTTCCCGTCTCGTGGGCGGTTCGAAAAATGCGCGCCCTCTCCGCAATGTTCATTGGCATGACGGTGGCGACAACAGGACTGCTTGTGGCCGGTCTGACTGGCAATGGTTGGATTCTCCTGCTGGGTATTGTCTTCTTCTCCCTTGGCGAGATGCTGACGGGACCGAAAAAGAACGAGTATCTTGCGCTGATTGCGCCGCCGGGCAAGAAGGGCCTTTATCTCGGTTATGTGAACATCCCGATCGGCATTGGTGTGGGATTCGGCTCATGGATGGCGGGCCATGTCTACGGCGTTTATGGTGAGAAGGCCACGCTGGCGCTGAAATACCTCCTGCAACACACACCGCTTGGCGACGGCAGAGTCTGGGATGGGTCCGTTACGACCATTGAGGCAGTGGCCGGCGTACCGCGGGCCGAGGCGTTTGCCAGACTCCAGGAAGTGCTCGGGGTCGATGGTGTCACGGCCACCAGGCTCTTATGGGATACCTACCATCCGCAGTACAATGTCTGGATTCCATTCGCGGCCATCGGTGTGGTCGCAGCGATCGCCCTGCTCATCTTCGGGCAACTGGCCAAGCGCTGGTCGGATATGAACGCATAGTCTCGCGTTGTCGGTGATGCGTTACCCTCGCTTGGCGGCGATCGGCATTCGACGGCCGGTTCCGAAAGCTCGAGATGTAACCTTCAGCCCGACCGGTGCCTGCTTGCGCTTGTACTCGTTGCGATCGACCAGTTGGGTGACCTGCTTGACTGTCTGACGCTCAAACCCCATTGCCACAATCTCGTCGACCGATTGGTCCTGCTCCACGTATTGTTCGAGGATCTTGTCAAGAATGTCATAAGGTGGCAGTGTATCCTGATCCCGCTGATCCTCCTTCAACTCGGCGGAAGGCTCCTTCTCGATCGTGCGGACGGGAATGCACGGCCCGCCCGCCGTCTTGTTTATCAGGCGGGCCATTTCGTAGGCCACGGTCTTTGGAACGTCGCTGATGACAGCCAGCCCGCCGCACATATCGCCATACAGTGTGCAATAGCCGACCGCAAGTTCACTCTTGTTCCCCGTCGTAAGCAGCAGCCATCCGAACTTGTTCGACATCGCCATAAGAATGTTGCCACGGATGCGCGCCTGAATGTTCTCCTCGGCAATACCCGGCGGGAGATCGGCGAAGTAAGGGGCCATCGCCTCTTCCATGGCGAGATGCACACTTTCAATCGGGATCGTCATCATCTCGATGCCAAGGTTGTCGGCCAACTCCTGCGCATCCTCAACGCTGTGATCGCTGCTGTAGCGGGAGGGCATGGCCACGCCGACGACGCGATCCTTATCAAGGGCTTCAACCGCCAGGGCGGCTGTCAGGGCCGAGTCAATCCCGCCGGACAATCCGATGATAACCTTCTGGAACCCACACTTGCCCAGGTAGTCGCGCACACCCAACACGATTGCCTGACGGATCATCTCGACGCGGTCCGGGTAGGGAGTCACCGCCCTGGGGTCCGGCGCGCTTAGATCAACAAGGACCGTGTCTTCACGGAACGCCCCGGCCCGGGCGATGATCTTGCCCGTGGCGTCCATGACGAGGCTTGCGCCGTCGAAGATGATGTCGTCGTTACCGCCAACAAGGTTGACCGAGATGAGCGGGACGCCGTGTTCCCGGATCTGCTGTCGGAAGATGGCTTCACGATTGTCCCGTTTGCCCGCGGCGAAGGGTGAAGCGCTGATGTTCACAAGCAACTCCGCGCCCGCTTTGACGGTGCGCTCGACCGGATCAATCCCGTAGACCCGACGACCCTCGAACTGCTCGTCATTCCACAGGTCCTCGCAGATGGTCAATCCAAGACGGATCGAACCACCGCCGACGGGAACCGAGACCGTCCTGACCTCGCTACCGCTGCTGAAGTAACGCGTCTCGTCGAACACGTCATAGGTGGGCAGAAGCATCTTGTCGTAGGAGGCGATGATCTTCCCACCGCCGCACACGGCCGCAGCGTTGAAGATGCCCTTGCCCGAGCCGGACGGGTCGACCCTCACGTAACCGACGACGGCTGTGATGCCCGTGCACTCCCGGGCGACACGATCCAGGGCGGTCATGTTGGCGGTGACCATGTCCCGCCTCAGCAGGAGGTCTTTGGGTGGGTAGCCGAACATCGCCAACTCGGGAAAGACAACGAGCCCGGCTCCAGCCGCACGGGCGGCGCGGATTTGCCCGATGGTGCGCGAGGCATTGCCCTCGATGTCTCCGACGGTCGTGTTGATTTGCCCGATCGCAACTTTCACCGGTACTGCGTTCCTGCAAGTTCAAGGCTCCAACCCTCGTCATCATTGTAGTCGATTCACGTCCGTGGCGAACGCGTGACGCGCGGCGCAACGATATGGGGCGCTCGGCGGATCGGGTCGCAAGCGGAAGGCCCGCTCTGTAATAAAGCAAAGTCTGTTTTCGTGTAGCGAGCCGCGGACTGCCGCAAGGCAGCTTTGCCGCGTCCGCGCGGATATCCCGAGGAGGACACGCTGTTCGCACGCAAGACACCGCTACACGAAAACGAAACCTGCACGCCTGCCTGGGAATCCGACTGCTCCGTTGGTTGACGAAGATGCGCGAGTGTCTTAGGATCACGCCGACTCGGTGGGACGGTAAGCCGGTGGCGCATCCGTCGGTCCGAATGCGGTTGGGCCGCTCCGCCGGGTCGCAGGCGCCGTGCTTGGCCCTGCCGATGCCCGCCCGCGGCCGGAATCCCATTACCCGCCATTGAAAGGCGGTTTTGTCGAGGACGTGTGATTGTCATGATCGGAATTCGCCATGAGAACAAGAGTCGCTGGGAGACCCGTGTGCCCTTGGTCCCACGTGACGTGGAGACGCTCGTGCGCGATCATGGCGTTAGGTTCCATGTAGAACACTCGGAGACGAGGGCGTTTCCGGAGTCCGAGTATGCGGCTGCCGGGGCGAGCGTTGGTGATGACCTGGCTGATTGCCCGATTGTTGTCGGCGTCAAGGAGATCCCTCCGGAGAAGTTCAAGCCCGGGCGAACGTACATGTTCTTCTCCCACACCATCAAAGGCCAACCGTCGAACATGCCGATGCTGCGCCGCCTGATGGAGTTGAGATGCCAGTTGATCGACTACGAGCGGATCATCGATGGGGCCGGGCGGCGGTTGGTGTTCTTCGGCCATTTCGCCGGGCTGGCGGGGATGATCGACACGCTCTGGGCGCTGGGGCAGCGGTGGAAGCACGAGGGGATTGACACCCCACTGGCGATGGTCCGACAGGCCTATCGCTATGGGACCCTCGACAAGGCGAAGTCCGATATTGCGACGGTCGGAAAACGGATCAGGCGGGACGGGCTTCCGGAAGCTTGTCGCCCGCTGGTGTGCGGGTTCGCCGGGTACGGCCAGGTGTCCCAGGGGGCTCAGGAGATCTTCGATTTTCTTCCCGTCGAGGAGGTCGCTCCGGCTGATCTGGCGTCCGTGCCGCCCTCCGCCAACACGTGTTTCAAGGCGGTCTTCCATGAGAAAGACATGGTCGAGCGACGGGATACCTCGTCACCCTTCGACTTGCAGGAATACTACGATTGCCCGGATCGCTACCGCGGACGTTTTTTTGACTATGTGCCCCACCTGACCATTCTGCTGAATGGGATCTACTGGGAGCCGAGGTATCCACGTCTGGTGTCGCTGGACCAGCTCCGGGACCTTTTTTGCGGGAAGGGGCGGCCGCGCCTACGAGTGATCGGCGATGTGACCTGCGATATCGATGGTGCCGTAGAGTGCACGACTCGGGCCACCGAGCCCGATAACCCCGTATACGTGTATGAGCCGGGTGCCGGCCGGACGCTGGATGGCGTGGCGGGCGATGGTCCTGTGATCCTGGCGGTTGACCATCTTCCGTGTGAGCTTCCCGCCGATTCCTCGGCGTACTTCAGCCGGTCGCTCAGCCCGCTGATTCCGGGGCTGGCCCGGGCGGATTTCAGTGCTCCGTTGGACAGAAGCGGCCTGCCGGCGGAGCTCGAGCGGGCGACAATCGTGTATCAGGGTGAGCTGACCGAGCCGTATCGGCATCTTGAAGAATCCCTAAGAGGCTGACCGCGGTCCCCAAAACGTGGACGGGCGGATGGAATGAATCGTGCTAGTGCCGCTTCCAGAAGGGTAATGGTGTTTCTTCCTCCCCTCCTTGACAAGGAGGGGTTGGGGGAGGTTCCTTTCTCCCCTCCTTAATAAGGAGGGGGAGGGGGAGGTTCTTCTCCGTCTGCATGAACCCCCCTCTATCCCCCCTTGGTAAGGGGGGAAGGAAGCAGACCCTCCTCTATCCCACCCTGGTAAGGGGGAAGAAAGCGGAGTAATCTTTGTTGAAACGGCATTAGGTTCCTCTCCGGAAGGATTTGGTATCACCGCGTAAGCGAAGCAGGAGTAGTCTTATGAAAAAGGTTCTCGTTCTCGGCGCCGGACTGGTGACTCGACCGTTGGTGCGTTATTTGCTGGATCAGCCGGATTTTCGGGTGACGGTGGCCAGCAGGACCGTCAGCAAGGCCGACGCGTTGGTCGACGGCCATCCGAATGGTACGACGATGACACTGTTGGCGGAGGAAACCGACAAGCTGGACAAGCTCGTCAGTGAGCATGATCTGGCGATCAGTCTGCTTCCGGCGCCGCTCCACCCCGTTGTGGCCGAGCTTTGCATCAAGCACAAGAAGCACATGGTCACAACCTCCTACGTCAGCCCGGCGATGCAGGCCCTCGATGGGCCCGCCCGCAAGGCCGGCATCATGATCCTCAACGAGATCGGCGTAGACCCGGGCCTCGACCACATGTCCGCCATGAGAATCATCGACGACGTCCACAAACGCGGCGGCAAGGTGATAAGCTTCAAGTCCTATTGCGGCGGGCTTCCGGCACCGGACTGCAACGACAATCCGTTCGGGTACAAGTTCTCCTGGAGCCCACGAGCGGTCTGCACGGCCGGGAAGAACCCGGGACGGTTCCGCGAGAACGGCAAGGAGATCAACGTCCCCGGTCCGGATCTCTTTACGTGCGTGCATCCCGTTCAGGTTGAGGGTGTCGGTGAGCTCGAGGCCTATCCGAACCGCGATTCACTCGGATACATTGAGACCTACGGGCTTGAGGGCATCGATACGATGTTCCGCGGAACGTTCCGTTACTTCGGTTGGTGTGAGACGCTCAAGAAGATCGTGGACCTCGGTCTGCTCGAGGAAACGCCCGTGACCTATCCGGCCGGTACGACCTACGCCAAGTTCACGAGCACGTTCCTCAAGGTCGCCCCCACGGGGAACCTTCGGGCTGATCTTGCGAAGCAGTTTGCGATCGACGCCTCGTCGGCGATTCTGGATCGGATCGAGTGGCTCGGGCTTCTGGGCGACGGTGAGATTGCGATTACGGGCAGCGAGACCACGCCGCTCGACGTGCTCAGCGCTCTGATGCTCGAGAAGATGCCGTACAAACCGGGCGAGCGGGATATGATCGCGCTGTGCCATTTCTTTACGGCGTCGTTCCCGAATGCTCCGGATGAGCGGATCACCTCGACGATGATCGACTTCGGCAAGCAGCCCGATGGTGACTCGTCGATGGCACGAACGGTCAGCCTTCCGGCTGCCATCGCCACCAGGTTGATCCTGACGGGCAAGATCATGAAGCCGGGTGTTCACGTCCCGGTGGATGGGGACATCTACAATCCGGTTCTGGACGAGCTGGCCACCCTGGACATTCGTTGCGTCGAGAAGAGCGAGCCGCTGTCCAAGTAGCCGTGTCGTGTGATCGCCCGGTCGCCGTCGGCGTTTGCCGGCGATGCGGCGGGCGGACCTGCGGATGATTGACGTGAACACCGGCCCTGAGTCCCGTTGCCGCGGGGCGAGGGGCCGGTTCACGATCCGCGCCGGATGGGGTAGCGGTTGTCGCTCCCTGCCTCCGTCTCGCTTCGGTGTTGAAACCGCACCCCTCGCTGTGCTATGCTAGAGCGCTTTCAGTGGTCTCGTAGCATCCGACGGCCAAGGATCTCCGGGGAACCTTCGGGATTCGGACGCTACATCAGAATGGAACTTGTTCCAGTTGCGGGAAAACCGTCCTTAGGGGGACCGTCATGAAGTTCGCCGGCGCAATCACTCTGCTTATCCTGTTTGCAGCCTCTCCGCTGCACGGTCAAGTCTACAACGCATCCTCCCCCGATTGGGTTTCGACCGACTCGGCTGTCAGCACCGGTGGAGCGCTGGTGGATGTGGATCGGGACGGATGGACGGACTTTGTCGTCGCCAACGGGAACGACATCTACCTGGAGCACCTCGTCGTCTACTACAACCGAGGCAACGGGACGTTTCGAGCGACGCCGAACTGGTCCTCCTCCGACGACGAGTACAACGGTCATCTGAGCATGGCCGACGTCAATGGGGACGGTTGGTTGGACGTGGCTGTTGGGTTGACGATGGCGGAGGACCCGGGGACGCCGACGGCGCGCGTGTATCTCAACAACGCAGGCACGTTCTCGTCGACCCCGGACTGGGCGGCGCCGGATGAGCTCGCCGCTTTTCACGTGTCGTTTGGTGATGTCAACGGCGACGGTCGCCCGGATCTTGCCGTAGCCACCGGTTGGCCTTACAGCAGCCCCCACGCGTGGCACAACCAGGTCTACATGAACGTCAACGGCACGCTCGAGGCGAGCCCGTCGTGGGTCTCCACCGACACGTGGGATCTTGGTGACGCTTTCTTCTGTGATGCCAACGGTGATGGTTGGCTCGATCTTGTCGGAGTGGGCGAAGGCACCTATACGTGGGTCTACCTGAACGATGAGGGCACTCTGGCCACGACGGCCACGTGGCACACCACCGACAACAACGGCCACCAATTCTCCCTGATGGGCACGTATGGCGACGTGGACGACGATGGTTGGACGGATCTGTTCACGACGGACAACACGCAGGTGCTTCAGGGGGCCGGCTATATGCGCCGTTACGACGGTCTTGTCGGTGGGCTCTTTGGCACCACACCCAGTTGGTCCTATTTCGAAGAGTATGGCTCAGCCATTGCGCTGGCGGACGTCGATGCCGACGGCGCTCTCGATCTTGCGATTGGCGGATGGTGGAGGCGTCTGCACTATTTTCTGAACTCAGGCGGCGTGTTCGGCTCGACTCCAGACTGGTCGGCACCGTGGCCACAGGACGCCAGCGACCTGGTGACCGAGACCATCCTGTTCGGGGATGTCGACAACGATGGTCTGCGCTGGCCGGTCGAGGTTTTCGACACGAGCCTGACGCCGGGACGACACCTGTTCCAACTGTCCAGGCAGCCCATCGAGCGCATCGAGTCAGTCAGCGTGGACGGTAGTCCGCTCGACCCCGATGAGTTCACGTTCGATCTGGTTCACGGTTGGGTCAGCGTAGGCCCCGAGTCCTCCGCGTCGGTCACCGTGCGGTACGTCTACTCCCTCAAGCCCGACATGGCGGTCACGAACTGGAAGAGCAGCGTGGGCAACTACCTCTACTACAACTTGAACGGGGCGGCGTCGGTCGGTGATTTCTATGATAACGGTGCCGTGGACGACGAGGATTACGCCGCCTTCGTTTCGTGCTACACCGGTCCGGACAACGGGCCGTTCGGCGCCGGATGCGATGCCGGTGACGCCGATCTCGACGACGACATCGATTGCGACGACTGGGAGCGGTTCACGCTCGCATGGACGGGACCCGAACCCGTGCCGTCGTATCCCGAGTGCGGGGGTTCGATTCCCACGATCTCCGAATGGGGTATAGCCGTGATGACACTTCTGGTTCTCGTGTCGGGAACGATTGTATTCCGAGGCAGTGTCCGGCGGGTTTGACCGGCCGTGCGGGGCAACCGCCACAGCGATCGATACCACGCGTTTCGAGAGCCCCGGACACGTGCCGATCATCGTCAAATCTCGACAATGCGCCGGTTGACGACGTCGAAGACGCCCCGATCCGTGATGCGGAGTTCGGGGATGACCGAGAGGCAGAGGAAGGAGAGGGTTGCAAACGGCGCTGGGAGCGGACATCCGAGGCTTTGGGCGGCTTCGGTTACCTCGTCGAGCTGACGCCGGACGCTCGCGTAGTCCCGCGCCGAAATCAGGCCGGCCACCTCGAGCGGCAACCTGGCAGCGATCGAACCATCGGACACCACGACAAACCCGCCGCCCATCTCCTCGAGTGCGCGCGTGCAGACCAGCATCTCCCCGGGATGGGTTCCCACTACGACAAGATTGTGGGCATCGTGGGCAACGGACGACCCGATGGCACCGGCGAAGCGAAATCCGAAGCCGCCGACCAGCCCCACGCCGACACGCCCCGTGGCCTGATACCGCTCGATGCAGGCGGCCAGAGACACGTCCCGCTCGGGGTCGAAAAGCCAGCACCCCGTTGATGGATCCACCCGGACCGGCATGGTTTCATGCTTCGTGACGATGCTGTCCGGAACAATCCCGATCACGGAGCAACGATCGGCTCGAGGCCGTAGCTCGAAGGTCGATCGATCGACCGGACCCGGCCGGACGGTGTTCTCGAGTGTGATCGGCGGGCGATCCGATCGCGCGATGTACTCCCCGTCGGTGGCCACCACCGTACCGTTTTTGATGACCGCGTGAGGCTCGAATCCGGTCACGCTCTTGACAACGAACAGATCGGCGCGGAACCCGGGCGCCACGGCGCCTCGATCGGATAGGCCGTAATGCCGTGCGGGAACAAGGCAGGCATGTCGGACGGCCCGTGGGGCGGGCACACCGGCGGCCACCACGCGTCGCAGCAGACCGTCCAGGTGGCCGTGATCCATCAGGTCGTCAACGTGTACGTCGTCGGTGGCCAAACACCAGTCACCGAGCCCGTCCTCGGCCAGCCACGGCAGGAAAGCGTCCAGATTACGAGCACCGGATCCCTCGCGGATTTGAATGAGCATTCCGAGCGCGGCCTTTGCACGGGCTTCCTCGATGGTCGTACACTCGTGGTCGGACCGGATCCCGGAAGCCACGTAGGCCACAAGATCCCTCCCGCCGAGTCCGGGGGCGTGGCCGTCGATCGGACCGCCGTGGCGCAGAGCAGCGGCGACCTTGCCAAGGGCGCCGGGGTCGCCATCGATGACGCCGGGGAAGTTCATCATCTCCGCCAGACCGAGCACCCTGGGATGTCCGAGCAGCTCATTGGTTGCGTCGACATCCAGCGTTGCGCCGGGGCTCTCCCACTCACTGGCCGGTACGCAAGAAGGCGCCATGAAGAACACATCCAGCGGCAAATCCGCGCTGGCTTCGATCAGCGCTTGGACACCTGCCACGCCGGCAACATTCGCGATTTCGTGCGGGTCCGCCACGACGGCTGTCGTGCCGTGTGGAACGATGACCCGTGCAAGCTCGGCGGGCAGCAGGAGCGTGCTCTCAAGATGGATGTGGGCGTCGATCAGACCGGGCAGGATTACCTGGCCGTCGAGCGTGATTGTCTGATCGGCCTGCCAGTCATAAGGTCCGACCCCCGCGATCCAGCCATCGGCGATCACGACATCGGCCGACTCGACCCGTTCGGTGAACACGTTTACGACCCGGCCACCGCGCAGAACCAGGTCGCCGGGCTCCCGACCGAGCGCGACACGCACCCGTCGTTGAAGCATCCGGACGTCAGGTTGTCCACGTGACGTGGGCACACCCTGCTCCTCTTGTGACCTAGAGCGGTTTCGACAGAGGTTGTTTCGCTTCCTTCCCCCCTTACCAAGGGGGGATAGAGGGGGGTTCATGCAGATGGTGAAGAACCTCCCCCGCCCCCTCCTTATCAAGGAGGGGAGGAAGAAACACCATTACCATTTCGGAAGCGGCATTAGGGTTCCCTAGTGTGGTGTCCCTAACGGTTCTTTGCTTTCGGGTAGCCGGTGAAACTAGGCTCAATCGCAGCACTCGTCCAAGAACCCCCCGGGTTTCTCGTCATCTTAAGTCAAGGAACTTCGCGGACACCACACTAGTCTTCGGTGATGTAGCCAACGTAGGGGAGGTTGCGGTAGCGATCCGCGTAGTCGATCCCATATCCGACCACGAACCGGTCGGGAATCTCGAATCCGAGGTAGTCGATGTTCACGGGCACGCGTCGCTGCGCCGGTTTGCTCAACAAGGCGCAGAGCCGCAGGCTGGCCGACCCCCTTCCGGAGAGGTGGTCCATGAGCCATGCCGTCGAAAGGCCCGTGTCCACGATGTCGTCGACGAGCAGCACATGATCTCCGTCGACCGGTCGCGTCAGGTCGAGTTGAAGTTTCACCGATCCGGAAGAGACCGCGCGGTCACCGTATGTCGAGACCATGACAAACCCGCACCGAACCGGGATGGGCAAGCGGCGAACAAGGTCGGCCATGAAGACATACGCCCCGTGCAACACGCCGACAACCAGAAGCGGCTTGTCGGCGTAATCGGCGGTGATCTCTCTGGCGAGTTCCTCGACACGTTGAGCAAGCTCATCGGCGGGAATCAGGCAGCGAACCTGTTCCGCGGCTGTTTCGACGGTTGCATCGGGAGGATGGGTGACTTCCATTGCCATGCCCTCATCAGATCGGACTCGTGACCAGCCAATTGTATTATAATCCAAAACCGAGCCGTTGGCCATGCCGACAAAGGCGGTTGGGCTCCTTCAACCGGTGGCGTTGCGGGATGGCGGCCCTTGGCTTGACGTCACCCGGGCGTCGGACGACGACGGAGGTCGGATGACGCGGCCGTTTGCCGGCGGGCAATGTCAACTGCCGGCGGGCAATGTCAACTGCCGGCGGGCAGTCTCAACGAATCCGTGCCCGCGAGCCGACTAGACCGCCGTGCGCGAAGACGTGCCACAAGCGCGATGGCGCGTGTCCGTTCGACTTTCCATGCTCCGCGCCGGGCTTCAAGAAACTATGAGCGTGTCCTCCGGGGTGATCTATTGACGTTGCGCGCCCGTCGTGGATAGTACTTAGAGGCGGGTGGTTGCCCATGCCCGCGACACCGAGGGGGTGTAGCTCAGTAGGTAGAGCAACGGCCTTTTAAGCCGTAGGTCTTGGGTTCGAGCCCCAACACCCTCAATCATCGAAGACCGTATGCAGACCAGCTCGGCGACGCGGGGCCGCCAACGCAAAGCCCTGGACCAAACGTCGGCGGCGATTCGGCTATCAACTCGCGCTTTCGGCGATCTTCGTTTTGATAAAGGTGAGTTGGTCGCGACGTAGACGCGGGCCGGATGGTGGTCGGGCGGCGGGCCCGCACGTGAACCCTAGGAAATGAACCTCGATCGGATTCGTGGCTTGCCCGATGCATTTTTTGTGTGTACAATTACGATATGAGAAGAGTTGGCAGACCGCCGAAACCGCGCGAGGATAAGCGCTGGCAAAGGCTTGATCTGCGCGTCTCCGAAGCGGACAAGCAAGCATTCAAGATAGCGGCGGCGAATGCCAACCAGGACCTTTCTGCTTGGATTCGCATCCAATTGCATCGTGCAGCCGCTCAGGAGTTATCGGACAACACGGACGGTGCAGAGCAAGATGGCAACCTCAGACAAAGTGAAACCGACCCCGATCGCGCTAGTCGTGTGCGATAACATCTATCAGGAGCCTGGTGGCAAAACCGCCCTGGTCGGCCTGTTCAATCGGATTGCGGCACGGGAGTTTCCCGTGACACATCCACGGATGGCCGTGTTCGCGTCCGTTACTGGTTTACGGAAAGGATCTAATGCTAAGATCGAGATCGTTCATGCCGAGAACGATTCAATCATTGTCTCGGCAGAGGGGCCTTTCCCGAAGGAAGCGGATGCTCTGGCGATAGTGGACATGAGTTTCGTGTTCAACAACGTCACGTTTCCTGAGCCGGGCATTTATTACATCCGCTTCTGGAGCAACGAGCATCTGATTCTGATGAGGCCCTTCGTGCTGGAGAAGGTGAGACCCCGGGGGAGCAGCCATGACAGCGAATAGCGAGATCAAAACGATTCCGTCTGTTTCGGTTTCTGACGATGAACTACAGACACAGACTACTTACCATCGCTATTACGGGACGATCGTGCATCCATCGGATGCAACGACAATCGATCAAATGAACGTGGTTGAGATTTCGGGGACCTTAGAGTTTTGGGGTGATCCCGAAGAAGACCTGTACGCTGAGAGCGACGGACATGCCGTTTGATCCGGGTCAAATAGTCCTCGTCAGTTACCCGTTCACCGACCAAACATCTGCGAAACTCCGACCTGCTCTGGTAGTATCGATCGCGAAGTTTAATGGTGGAGAGGACTTCGTTGCCGTGCCGATCAGTTCGCGCGCTGATCCAGATGACGCATTCAGTTATCTGATCCAGGACACGGACGAGTACTTTGCAGATACGAAACTGCGTCGCTCGTCAACGGTCAAATGGACCAAGCCAATGACGATCAGTGTGGTAGTTGTCCAAAGGAAACTCGGCGTTATACCCGGTTCGGTGCTTCAGGAGATTCAGAACAAGATCCGAACCGTTTTCTCGTAGAACAGCCTCTGGGTTGTGTCGATTATAGCACTCTCCGAATTTGTGTAGCGGGCACCGGGCGAAAAGCCCAGGAGAAAAGAGCTGTTGCACCGTTACACGATTCCCGAAAACGCTCTAGAAACTCCCAAACGTCGGAACGGCTGATATGGCAATCCCGCCGTCCCGGACCACGCTGTAATCAGTCGGTTCCGAGACCTTCCGGGTCCAGTAGGCCCGGCTGTACTGAAACCGCGTCGTGTCGCCATCCGATGGATCGCCCCGCTCAAAGACCAGCGGAACGGGTTCCGTCGCAACCGGGACGCGGTGCACGTGCCCTTGCGGCTCGGGCGGGATCGGCGCAGGGAAGTTGATGCTCCAGAAGCCCGGGCCGGGAAGTGACTCACGAAGCAACTCCCTCACGAGCACACCACTGATGGCCCCGGCAGCCGTCCAATCCGTCTCCACGCCCGCTCGGACCGCTTGCGACA
This sequence comes from uncultured Phycisphaerales bacterium, assembly GCA_965371725.1. Classification (GTDB taxonomy): domain Bacteria; phylum Planctomycetota; class Phycisphaerae; order UBA1845; family UBA1845; genus CBDUZO01. The sequence goes on along the minus strand of CBDUZO010000016.1, from coordinate 19,884 downwards.
CGGCGATGGCGGGGATACCGAGCATGGCGGCCTCGCGCGCGCCGGCGATCGTCCCGGAGTAGTATGTGTCCACTCCGGTATTGGCCCCGAGATTGATCCCGGAAACAACCAGGTCAATGGGACCCTCCACGAGTTCCGCCAGGGCGAGGCGTACACAATCCGCCGGGGTGCCGTCCACGGCGTATACGGAACCGAACCGGTCGTGCGTGATCCGTGTCACGCTTATCGGCTCATAAAGACTGATCGCGTGGCTGCACGCGGAACGCTCGGTGATCGGCGCGACAACGTGAACGGTGACGTCGAGTCCCAAAAGAGTCTCATACGCAGCCGCCAGGCCCGGTGCCGCGTAACCGTCGTCGTTGGTCAGGAGTACGTTCACGTTGCTGTAAGGTTACCGGGTCATCCGGTATCCGTAAAAGACCGCCCGTTCATTTGCTTTCCACTGGGGCGGAATCGTATTTTTTAGGTGGTATAGACGCTTTAGACTACCCAGATTCCGCGCCGATGCTTTTCGCCCTGGTCCGAGGCGTCTGTACTGCCCCAAGGTCCACGGATCACGGTCCGTTGCGGGCTGCACGGTTTCCTGTGGTATCGGGGTTCCGGGAAGCGTGCAAGGTACGCGTTGGAGGAAGCAGCGGAGGTCGGCCTGCATCGGAGGCGGCCGGTGTCCTGGTTGCTTCACCGGTCGGAGTACGATAGGTCACCTGCTGACTGGGAAGAAGCTGATGAATCAAACCACGGCACAACCGGTCGACATGCCGCTTGCTTTGCCTGACACCGCGCCGCTTATACGGCTGACGGCGGGGGTGGGTTCAGCCGGACAGAAGACGTGGAACCTCCGCCGACCGGTGACCCTGCTGGGGTCGCGCCGGCCCGCCCACATCGTCCTCCACGACCGTGATGTCACCAGGGCTCACTGTGTCATCGTCAACACCGGGACGGACGTCCTCCTGAAAGACCTGCACACCAAGAGGGGAACGCTCTGCAACAACGAATGCGTCGAGGGTGTCGTGGTTCTCAAGGATGGCGACATCGTGGTCATCGGCGCGACGAAACTCCAGATTGCGATTCAGGCCCGAGAGAACGGCGTGGATGATTCGGCGTGCGGCATTGAGTTCAGCGATCCCACGAGACTGAAGAAACCGGTTAACATTCGGTTGGGCCATGCCGAAACGCGATGGCGGATCGAGGATGCGGTCGCGTTGATCGGGCGACACGAAACCGCCGAAATTCGCCTGGACCACGAGGATGTCTCCACGCGCCATGCGATCATCTTCCGTTTCGGCGACGGCGTAGCGATGTTCGACACGGGAAGCCGCAACGGCGTCCGCATCGACGGTGTGCGCTGCGCCTCCGCGCTACTTCGGGAGATCGAGCATGTCACCGTCGGACCGTGCGCGCTGGTGGTGAGCTCGAAGGACCTGACCCACATCCAGATGCCCGCCACCGCCGCCGCGAAACCGAAAGTACCCTCGATCGGCGCGCACTCGAAGGCGGTAAGCACTGGTGCAAGCACCACCGCACAACCGGGGAATGGGCGGAAGATGGATTCCGTCGGCCCGGCTGCCCCCACCGCAAGGATGCCACTGCCATCGGTGGCATCGAGACCGGCGGCGCAAGACACTCGAAGCCCGGGCGAGGCGCTTGCTGATATCGAATCGGAGCTGAGCGGTCTACAAAAGGGCATCGCCGATTCGTGGGACCGGCTCAACGCCTGGCAGTCCCGACTGGTGAATGATGCGTCCAAGCTCACCGATAAGGAGTCGGGTCTCAGGGCCCGCGAGGAGGAGCTTGATGCCAAAGACGCCGCCCTCCGCGGTCAGCTCCACGATCTGACCAGATACCATGAACAGATCACCGCGCGCGAGCAGGAACTGGCCACGCAACTGGCACGCATTCAGGAGAAGCAGGACGAGCTGCTGGCGGATCAGAAGGCGTACGCCGACAAAGAGGTTCAACTGCGACGGCAGGCGGAGGACATCAAGAGGCGTGAGCACGTCCTGGCGCAACGCTGGTCACGGGTGACAGCCGCTACGTGTTCGCATTGTGGCAAGCCCGTCAACACCGCAAGGACCGGCGGTACGGAAATGTGAACGCCGTGAACACCGGCGAGCGCGCACGCCCGTGAACGGGACAACCTACCGCATCCGCATCCCGGTAACCTGGGCTTCGAATATCAGCTTGTCGTCCGCCACGCCTTGCGTCTCGGAGATGATCCGCCTGAGGCGAAGGTCGGTGGCGTGGCTGAGAATGTAGAGGCGCGAGGGAGGAACCACGCTCTCGCGGAACTTGCAGTGTTCGACCCCGCCGAAGCCGATGAACCCGTCCTGTTTCAGGGCGAGCTTGGCAAGAAGCGCCGAAGCGTGCCCGGCCACCTCGAGCATGAGCACGCCCGGAAGCAACGGTCCGCCCGGAATGTGCCCACGGACCCACCAGTCGTCCGGTTTGAGGTCCATGTACGCGACGACGATCGGCATGTCGAGGTCCAGGTGGCAGACCCCGCTCAGCAACATGAACTCGAACCGGTGCGGAAGATGCTCGTAGATCTGCTCGCGCGTAAGGAGCACCTGACCGAGATCAACCTTCTCAAGGTCAATCAGCAGCGGAGGCGGCATACGATGCCCTCTCTGTGCGGTTTTCCGCACGATCCAAACGCACAGGCCTGACCCGGTCCGGCCTGGTTCATGGCAGCGCAGACCCTAGTCGGTTTGCTGTGAACGGACTTCGAGGATCTTCTTACGGACTAGTTGCGCCGTGTCCTTGATGTCCTGCATTGTCTTGCGGACGCGCGTCCCGGCAGCTTTGTTTCCGCCGGATGCCTTACTCACATCGTCGGACACGCTCTCGACCAGATCCTTAAGCCGATCGTACTCCTCCATGCGCGGTCCTCTCGGTTTGCAGCGACACATTTGGTTCCAAGCAGCACGGCCGCTTTCCCCTCCGTCGTCGAAGTCTAACAGAGGCGCGCGTCCCCGCAAGGAGAATTATTCGGACAATCGGGCCTCACACACCCGCCAGCGACGTTTTTGCTGTTCGTGTACAGAAACTGATACAACTCCGTAGCCCACCTCGATCACCCACGCGAATCGCGTAACCTTCAGCCCAGTAGAAGCTTGCGCTCGTTTCGATGCCGGCTGAACCCCGGCCGACGGCCCCAACCGGCAGGGCTGGTACACGCGGTGCACCTCGCCTTTCAACCCTGGAATCACGGTATCGATGCTCGCCCACGCATCGACCGCGGCCATAGCAGAGCCTCACGCCTATTTCATAGAGCTGTGGCCGCATGCTGTCCGATAGTCCGCACGGTCCCGGTATGGAGGCCGGGATACCCACATTTCGAGGAACAGCGATGCGGTGTTGCATGTTCGGGCATGGATGCCTGATGGCGGCGGTGGCGATGGGTGGCGCGCAGGCGGTGGCAGACGATCCCGTACGCGTCCGGACGCGCGTCTTCGATATCGAGTACAAGGCCAACGAGGAGTCTTCCCCACTCGATTCGGTGCAACTGTGGTACACGGCGGATCGCGGCGCGACGTGGCACAATTACGGGGTCGACGAAGACCGCCGATCTCCAATCACGTTTGACGCGCCGGCGGAGGGGCTTTTCGGCTTCTTCATGGTCATGACCAATGCGGCCGGGCCGTCCAGCGAACCGCCGACACGCTCAATCGCGCCGCACTGCCAAGTGTTCGTCGACTACACGCCGCCCGTCGTTCAACTGCATCCGGTTCGTCAAACAACGCTTCTGGGGCAGCGGGCCCTTCAGATCCGGTGGACCGCGATCGACGCGAATCTTGCCGGGCGCCCGGTCACCATCGAATTCAGGCGACCGCCGGCGGACGCCTGGCACCCGGTGGCCTCCGACCCAATGGCGAACACCGGACGATATGACTGGCGCCTTCCCTCCGACGTGACCGGTCAGGTTGCGATTCGACTCGCGGTCAAGGACAAGGGTGGGCACGTCGTGAGCAGCGAGGAGCAGTCGATCGAGGTTTCCACCGTCAGTTCAGAACCGGCTTCGTCGGTCGTCGGCACCGATCGGAACCCTGTCGCGGGCGAGGTGACCAATCCAACTCTGGTGGTGGCTGCGGCCGGGAAGCGGGCACGAGAGCTCTTTGCCGAGGGAGTGACCTATCGGGATCGGGGTGAATATCGTCGCGGGATGTCCCGGATGCGCGAGGCTGTCCGTCTTGACCCCACGTTCACCGAGGCGTTTGCCGAGATGGCGGGGATGCTCTACCGTACAGACGATATGGACAGCGCGCTGCGCGCTTACGAGATCGCACTGGAGCAGCGGCCCGACATGCGGAAGGCCCTTCGGGGCGCCGCGATGGTCTACAGCCGGAAGAAGGACTTCGCCTCGGCGGCGTTGCGGTTGCGGGCGATTCTGCGGGATCATCCCGGCGATGCCCTGGTCTGGATGAATCTCGGGGATGTTGCGATCTTCCAGGGTGACGAGGTGCTCGCGCGCGAGTGCTACACCCGAGCGATTGAGGTGGATCCCAAGGCCTCGCAGACCGTCCAAGATGCCCGCAAGCGTCTTATCCTGATGTCGCAGGTCTCTCGGAAGTATGAGTAGAGGAGGAGATGGATCCGATGGTGACGCCTTCCGTGAAGGCTTATCCCGTCTATGCACTGGTTGGCGCGGACCGCTCGTTGCGAGGCGAGGCGCTTGAGATCGTTCTCCGTGATCTGTCGGATGAGGGCGAGCCGACATCGTACACACGGGTGGACGGTTCGAACGGTGAGCTGGCTGAAGTCCTCGACGAGGTCCGCACACCGTCGCTGCTCGGTGAACATCGGGTCGTGGTGGTCGATGACGCTGATCCGTTCATTTCGGCCAACCGTCAGGCTTTGGAGCGGTATTGTGCGAATCCGTCCGATGGTGGGAGTCTGATCCTGCTCTGCAACACGCTTCCGAAAAACACACGACTTTACAAGGCCGTCAGCTCGATCGGCCGTGTTATCCCCTGCAATCCGCCGAAGGGACGCGAAGTGCTGCCCTGGATTATGGACCGCAGCCAATCGAAATACGGCAAGCGCCTTTCGTCGGAGGCGGCGAGAACGCTTCGCGAGCACCTGGGCGATGCCCCCGGTGTGCTCGATGCGGAGATCTGCAAGCTGACGGCGTACGTGGGCGAGCGGGCCGAGATCACGCCGGTGGACATTGATGCGCTGACCGGTCACAGTCGCGAGGAGAAGATCTTCGCCGTTTTTGACGCGATATCCGGCGGCAACACGGGCACCGCGCTTCGCCAGTGGGAGCAGGTCCTGGCGACGGACCGGGCCGCCCCGGCGCGGGCCATTGCCGGGATGGCATGGGCCGTTCGTCGACTGCTCGAGGCGCGACGCGACTGGGAGAACGGTACCGCGATTCAGGAACTCGCCAGGCGGATGTACACCGATCCGGGCGTTCTGCGGCGCCGACTCGAGCGTGTCACCATTGAGCAATTGGAGGAGCAGCAGCACAACTTGTTGTCAGCCGACCTGGCTATCAAGACCGGCGCCTCGACGATCAACCTGGCGATCGAGAAGTTCATTGTCAGGCACAGCGACGGTGCCAACACGGCGACACGGAAGTCGTAGAGAGCGACGGCAGGAGCCGAAGCATGAATCGGAAGAGCAAGGATGCTATTTTCGTCGGCGGTGTGTTGTTCACATGCCTCCTGTTGGCCGCAACGGGTTGCGGGCCAGTCCGGTATCGGGTTTCCCACACGCGAGAGGGCCGTATCCCTGATCCTGTTCACGCACAGGCCCTCGCTTCGGAGCAGGAGGGGGCTGTCGATCGCGAGGAGGTCCTAGCGGCCGTCGAGGAGTTCCTCAAGCACACCGAGGGTTACCAGCTTCAAGAACCGGCGCGAACGCCGGCCGAGAAGGTAGCCGCGTCCGACGCTGTTACGCCGGGCGCCGAGCAGGAGCCGAACGAACCGGCCGAAATGGTTACCGTGACCGGGGATACCGCCCGACTGCATGATCAGGCTTTTGCCAACACGCAGGTCGTGCTGACCGGTGCGCCGTCCGATCAGAAGCTGCCGGCGCCTCCCATCGTCGAATCGGTGACGGTCAGGTCAGTCGAACCGGTCGCCCTACCGGCAAAGGACGAGGCTCTTGCGAAGACGACGAATCAACCGCTCGATATGCAGGCGGAGGAAGGGCCGATCACGGTCGATCGATTCCTGAACCACCTCGCATCGCAGGCGGAGAAGACGGGTGATTTTGACAGTGAGTGGCGGGTTCGGCTTGCCCGGCTTGCCCTGGGCCGCGACGTCGCGATACCGGAGATTCCGTCGAAGCTTTCGCCCGCTGCCCGGAGCATCCTTGACGCGGTTCTTATGGTCGTGGAGGCGGCGCGGTCGGCCGCTCGCGATCCACTTTCACCGGGCGGTGAGGCAATCCACAACGCCGAGCAACTCCTGCACGTGCTTGCGGACCGGGCTGATCCAATCGTCTCGGCGATTGCATTGTGCCGGCGTGTTGTCACCTTTGGTGTCTACGATGAGATGCCCGAGACGACCTTTCTTGCCGGACGACCCAACCAGACGATCGTCTATTGTGAGGTTCGCAACTTCCGGTCGGAACAGACCAACGACGGGACATACCGCACGGCGCTCGCCACGCGGCTCGAGGTCTTGACGACCGACGGCCGTAGTGTCTGGCAGCATGAGGAATCGGACATCCCCGACCTCTGCCGTCGGCGCCGGACCGACTTCTTCATCGCGCAGCGCGTCACGTTGCCCGCAACGCTGCCGGCGGGGCAGTACGTGCTCAAGGTGCTCGTCGAGGACAAGCTTTCGGGCAAAGCGAACGAGGCCACCCATTCCTTTACGATCAACGGGCCTGCCTCCGTGGCCTCCAGCGGATAGGGCGCGACGCGCGCGTGATGCCGGCGGTTCATGGCAAGATCGCCTAGTACCGCTTCCAGACAAGGTAATGGCGTTTCTTCCTCCCCTCCTTGACAAGGAGGGGTTGGGGGAGGTTCTTCTCCGCCTGCATGAACCCCCCTCAATCCCCCCTTGGTAAGGGGGGAAGAAAGCAGGCCTCCCTCAATCCCCCCTTGGTAAGGGGGGAAGAAAGCGGAACAACCTTTGTTGAAACCTAGAGCACTTCCGCGGGATCGCACGAGGATGTGATATGAGGCTTGGCGTGCTGACCAGCGTCGATACGCGGCACCGATACTTCGCAAACGCACTGCGCGAGCCGTTCGACGTTGTGGCTGTCGGGTATGAACGGATCGGCTATTCGCACGCCGATCTTATGGGGACCGATCTCTCGCGCGAGGAGATCAAGATCGTGACCCATCACTTTGCCGAGCGGAAACGCCTGGAAGAGTTGTTCTTCGGAGCACGCGCCGGGTTTATTCCCGAGGGTGAGTCTTGCCGCGTCCGCCACCTTCCGTCCCCTGCGCTGAACACGGAGGAGACCGTAACGTTTCTTGTCGATGCCGGTGTCGACACCGTGGCCGTGTTCGGCACGAACCTGCTCAAACCGCCGCTCCTTGGACATTGGCCCGGACGGATGATCAACATGCATCTCGGGTTGTCACCCTACTATCGCGGGACAGCCACCAATTTCTATCCGCTTCTCAACGAGGAGCCCGAGTACGTCGGGGCGACAATCCACCAGCTTGACGCGGGCATCGATAGCGGTCCCATTCTTCGCCACGCCCGTCCTGAGATTGTCGAGGATGACGGGCCGCACACGATCGGATGCAAGGCGATCCTTGCGGGGATCGAGGCGTTCATCACGGTCTTGCGGGAACTCGACGCGGGAAACGTCAAGCCCGTTCCACAGTGGTCGGTCCCCAAGGCGAGGGTGTATCTGCGAAAGGACTACCACCCACGACAAGTCGTCGAGCTTTACCGCAAGCTGGATGCCGGGTTGATCCGGCGGTACGCCGGGCATGCCGAGCGGACGGCGGATCGACTTCAACTCGTTATGTGAATCCGCTCTTGGATGGTCCGGCGCCGCCCGCTCCTCACGCCGGCTCGGGCGTTCGTGCGAGACGCCGCTCGGTCAACTCGACCGCGTTGGCGTTACTGTCGCATCCCAACCACCGTCGCCCCAGCCGCTTGGCTACCACCAGCGTGGTTCCGCTGCCACAGAAGAAATCCGCCACGAGCTCGCCCGGGTTCGAGCTTGCCCGGATGATGCGCTCGAGAAGGGCTTCGGGTTTCTGCGTCGGGTAGTGGGTTCGTTCCTTGGAGACCGTCGAGAGGAAAGGAATATCCCACACATCGGAGACAACAGGTCCGTCCGGGTGGAAATGAAGACGGCCGGCGCGGGTCGCCTTGTACGGTGTGCCATCCGATGTCATTTTAAGATCGAGCGTTCGATACGTCCCGCCTCGCTGGCGGTTGAAAGTGTTCCGTCCGCGCTGCCTTGCGTACAGCAGGATGGTGTCGTGCTTGCGGGCGAACCACCGACCGGTCCGACCTCCGGTGCGATAGCTCCAGATGATCTCATTGAGGAACTGATCGGGGCCGAACAGCGCATCGAGCACGACCTTCACGTAGTGTACCGTTCTGGAATCGAGATGAACGTACAGGCTCCCGCGCTGCGAGAGCAACCGGTGCATCTCGACGATCCTCGGACGCAGAAACGAAAGGTAACCCTCCAGGCCACCTTTGTACCTGTCGGGAAAAAACAGCTCGGACCGCCGCGCGTTTCCGACGGTCCGATTCGAGTTGAAAGGAGGGTCCACGTAGATCAGGTCACAACAACCGTCATCGAGCGCGCGCATCACGTCGAGATTGTCGGCGCAAACGACTCGGTCCGACCGGAGATCATGCCCGGACCCGCTTCCCTCCGTTCGAGTCGCTACGTCTGCCTGCCGATCGATGGCGCTCGAGCCTCCTTGCCGGATGCCAACGTCTGCGGATCAGCGCCCGGCGCTTCCACAAGTCGGTAGACCCCGCCCGCCGGAACGATCAGGCGTGCCAGAAGGATAGCACGCGGTCGACGGCGCCCTTGCTTCCGATGATTAGCGATGTCCGCTCGTGCAGGGCCGTCGGGTGTTTGTCGAGAATCCGCTGCTTGCCGTCCGTGGCCGATCCGCCGGCTTGCTCAGCCAGGAAGCCCAGCGGGTTCGCTTCGTAGAGCAGGCGGAGTTTGCCTCCCGGTGCCTTCGTGGTTGGAGGATAGAGAAACACTCCCCCCTTCAGCAGCGTTCGGTGGAAGTCGGCCACGAGCGAGCCGATGTAGCGGAGACTGCAAGACGCCTCCTCCGTCTTGGCCCAGTCGAGATACTCCTGCACGCCGTCGGGGAACTGCGAGCGGTACGCCTCGTTGACGCTGTACGTGTTCCCGCCGGGCGGCATCTTCACGTTCTCGCGGACCAGGCGGTACGCGCCGATCGACGGATCGAGCGTGAACATGTGTACGCCGTCGCCGGTCGTGTACGCCGCGACGGTGCTGCTTCCGTAGACCATATAACCGGCTGCCACCTGCTTGTGGCCCGGTTGGAGAATGTGGTCCATGACCTTGCTGCCCGCGATGTCCTCCCTGGCCTCGAGTACCGAGAAGATCGTCCCGATCGAGACGTTCACGTCGATGTTGCTCGAACCGTCAAGCGGGTCGAACAGGACGATGTATCTGGCTTGCGAGTCCGGCTCCTTGAGGATACGCGGTTCGTCATCCTCCTCGGAGACCATGATGCCGACATTGGGGCGGTAGCCGAGGCAACCGGCGATTGTCTCGTTGGCGATCACGTCAAGTTTCTGGACGGTCTCGCCTTGGATGTTCGTGTCGCCCGTGGAACCCAGGACGTCGCGAAGCCCGGCCCGGCGCACGTGGTCGGAGATGATCTTCGAAGCCAGGATGATACCTGAAAGCAGTGAGCTCAGTTCGCCCGTGGCTGTCGGATGCCTTCGCTGCGATTCGATGATGTGCTGCTGCATCGTGGTAACGGGTGATCGGGTGACTGTCTGGTTCACGATTGTTCTCCTTACCGGGTCTTGCCCTGCGCTCCTCCGTGACGCTCGAGGCGGTTGGGTTGCAGGTCCCCTGGAGGAAACGGGACCGATCACCCCCTCGCAACCGTGGTGTCGACCTTCGTCCGCGTCTGTGGATGCCATGTGAAGTCGGCCAGCGGCCACGGCCTGGCCGGCCGAGTGTACGAATTCCCTCGGCCCGCCGCTCTTCCTCTATTGCTATCATACGCCCGCCGGATGCCCATTACCAGGACAATTGCGGGATGGAGAGGTCGTCCAGGGCAGGTTTTGGGGGCGCGGGACTCCTCGTCACGACCGGCTCGCCGCAGCCACGAAAGTACGGAGCCTGTCGCCGCCGACTTCGAGATGCCAAGCCTCGTTTCGGTTCAAGCGGGTTCCGATTCGCGTTGTCAAGGCGGTTCACTCAGCGATCCATTGTCCGCTGCGTTGCCCGTGGCCGATCGGATGCTCCTCGGGGCATGTCGCGACGCAGCGTGAGCCAGCCGCGGTCGCCGGGGGAGTGCGACGCCTGCCAAACTGGCAGAACCGAAGGGGACGCGAGCCGGAAATGACAGGCTGCGACGCTGCGGGCCGTATCGCCGTCCCCCGCCCACCGATTCAATAAGGTGTTGCAAATAAAGGACTTACGCTCTCGGTTGAATCTCCTGGGAGCGGGCTCGGTCTTTGGCACTGTCCGTGCACATTGCCCAACGGCGGAGATGGTACGTATCGAGGTGGCGCGGTGACGAACACGCCGGGATCGAACCCAACACGGTTGCGCGAGGTTCTGTTGTCTTACAGTGAGCAGCAGGACGTGGCCCGTTGGCTGGGCTGCCTGGAAGACGCGCTCGCCCCGGTAGGCGTGGTCATCTGCCGGACGCACACAGCGGACGACACGATCCGTCGCGTCGAGCGAGGCGGGCTTGGGGCGGCTGTCGTTTGTGCGGACGATCCCCTGATCAGCGGGTTGAGCGTTCTGCGAGTGATCCGCTCGATCGATACGCGCCTGCCGTGCTGGCTGGTGACCAAGGACACGACGCGGCAGACGTTTCAAACGGCGTTGTCGCTTTCCGTGACGAGTGTGATTACGCACCCGAGCAGGGTCGGCGTGTTGACGTCGGGTTTGCGGCGGGTGCTTGTGGATACGTTAATCGGGAACTGATCGCGGTCGAGAGGTCGACCGCCGAACGTGAGCATGAAAGGAGTGTTTGCAACGATGGCCAAATTGAACATCAGACCACTCGGCGACAAGGTGATCGTCAAGCGCGTGGAGGCTGAGGAGAAGACCGCCGGTGGGATCGTGCTTCCGGATTCGGCCAAGGAGAAACCCAAGCGTGGGATCATCCTGGCGGTGGGCAACGGCCGGCTGCTTGATGACGGCACGCGCAGTGAGATGCAGGTCAAGAAGAGCGATGAGGTTTTGTTCACCAGCTACGCCGGAACCGAAATCAAGATCGACGGCGAAGAGTACATGATCATGGACGAGTCCGACATCCTGGGAATCATCGGGTAATTACGAATTGCGGATTACGGATTACGAGTGGCGAATGGGGAACGGCAAGACGTCGAAACGTTGAGATCGTGAGGCGGCGCGGGAGCCCCGGTTCCCTTTCGCCGTTCCGGATTCGCCACTGGGAATTCCAATCGGAGAATGCAAGCAATGGCAGCCAAGCAGATTGTTTACGAGATGGAGGCCCGTGAGGCCATTCGACGGGGTGTCAAGAAACTGGCACGAGCGGTCAAGGCGACGCTCGGGCCGTGCGGGCGAAACGTCGTCATCGAGAAGTCTTTCGGCGCCCCCACCATCACCAAGGACGGCGTCTCGGTCGCCAAGGAGATCGAGCTCGAGGATGCCTATGAGAATATGGGCGCCCAGATGGTCAAGGAGGTCGCATCCAAGACGTCCGACGTTGCCGGCGACGGCACGACGACGGCGACCATCTACGCCGAGGCCATCTTCGACGAGGGCCTTAGAAACCTCGCCGCGGGCGCCGAGGCCATGGAGCTCAAGCGCGGGGTCGACCAGGCGGTCGACGTCATCGTGCAAGAGCTCGCAAAGATGAGCACGCAGGTGAAGGATTCCAAGCAGATCGCCCAGGTCGGCACGTGCGCCGCCAACCAGAACGCCGAGATCGGCAAGAAGATCGCCGAGGCGATGGATAAGGTCGGCAAGGACGGCGTCATTACCGTTGAGGAGGGCAAGACCCTCGAGACCAGCGTCGATCTGGTCGAGGGGATGCAGTTCGACAAGGGCTATCTCTCGCCGCACTTCATCAACAAGTTCGAGGACCTCACGTGCGAACTCGATAAACCATACATCTTGATCCATGAAAAGAAAATCAGCGCGGTCAAGGACCTGATCCCCGTGCTGGAGAAGGTCTCGCAGTCCGGTCGACCGCTGCTGATCATCGCCGAGGACATCGAGGGTGAGGCGCTGGCGACGCTGGTGGTCAACAAGCTGCGCGGAACGCTTCAGGTGTGTACCGTCAAGGCCCCCGGTTTCGGCGATCGGAGAAAGTCCATGCTCGAGGACATGGCCATCCTCACCGGCGGGCACGCCATCTTCGAGGACCTGGGGACCAAGCTCGAGAACGTCAGTCTCACCGACCTCGGCATGGCCAAGAAAGTCCGCATCGACAAGGACACCACGACCATCATCGAGGGCGGCGGCACGACCGGTGCAATCAAGGGCCGTATCGATCAGATCAAGAACGAAATCGAGATGGCGACCAGCGACTACGACCGTGAGAAGCTCGAGGAGCGACTGGCGAAGCTCTCCGGCGGCGTCGCCCAGATCAACGTCGGGGCTGCCACCGAGGTCGAGATGAAGGAGAAAAAGGCGCTTGTCGAGGACGCCGTGCACGCATGCCGTGCAGCCGTCGAGGAAGGTGTGTTGCCGGGTGGCGGTGTGGCGATTGTTCGGGCGGCCAAGGCGCTTGACGCGCTGACCAGGAAGGTGAAGGGCGACCAGAAGACCGGCGTCGACATTGTCCGTCGCGCGGTCGTCGCTCCGTTGAAGCAGATCGTCGTCAACGCCGGCGAGGACGGCTCGATCGTCTGGAAGCAGATCTCCGAGAATGAGAACGTCAACTACGGATTCAACGCCATGACCGGTGACTTCGGAGACATGATCAAGATGGGCGTGCTCGTACCGACGAAGGTCGAGCGCGTGGCATTGCAAAACGCATCCTCCGTCGCCAGCCTGCTCCTGACCACCGATTGCGCAATCAGCGAGATCAAGGAAAAGGAGACGAAGGGCGGCGGCATGCCCGGCGGCGGCATGCCCGGCGGCATGGGTGGCATGGGCGGCATGGGTGGCATGATGTAGCGGCGAATTGTTGGTTGAACAAGATTGACGGTTGGCGATCCGATTGTCGATCGTCGATTCGTATTGGTATTTGACTGTTGAATAGGACGCCGCCTCTCGCGGGCGGTACCGGGCTGTAGGGTGCGCCTGGCGCACACTGCTCACGCAAGCCGAGTTGAAGAAAAGGCTCGACGAGAAAGACGTGATGTGCACGGCGCACCCTACGGCCGCCACACCGCCTCAATCAGATCCCCCTGTTCCTTCCCCTGTAGAGGGAGACGCGTGGACACGATGTAACGGACAATAGTGGGAGCTTGTCCCAGCGCCGTTTCAACAAAGGTCGTTCCGCTTTCTTCCCCCCTTACAAAGGGGGGATCGAGGGGGGTTCATGCAGGCGGAGAAGAACCTCCCCCAACCCCTCCTTGTCAAGGAGGGGAGGAAGAAACACCATTATCTTTCTTCTGGAAACGGCGCTAGCTACGAACGCTCGTGCACATGGGCCTTAAGGCATCGAGCAGCTTCCCGCAATTGCGGCTGGGGTGGTTGCGCGGATCGCAGTGGAAGAGCACGGCCCGGTCGCTCGACTCGTGTCGCAGGCGGACAAGCAACTGCTCGATTCGTCGAAGGCACTCCGCTGTCTTTTGACCGTCCTTGCCGACACCCGTGTTGACGATGATCACATCGCTTTCGACCAGACCGTGATAAGGCGGTTGCAGCTGGATGCGCGTGGCCAGCTCATCCCCGAGCGGTGAGTACAGGAATCCGCGCATCTGCGTATCGGTCAGGTCGACGCGTTCCTCGGGAGGATCGGCGTCTTCCTGCCCCTCTTGGGAGAACATACCGAAAATCTCCGACGCAAACGCGACCGTGTCATCGAGGACGCGATGCAACTCATCGGCTGCGTGCGACGGCTTACGAAAGACCTCGTCGATCCGTGAAGGAACTGGCATCACAAAGACACGGTGGTCGTAAGGGTACGCACAGCGAAGCGCCGGGTCGGCGTCCGCCTCGATGACGACAATCGCACGTGAGTCGCGCCGGTGGATGACTGCCAGAGCGGCGGGCAGAACATCGAAGACGTGCTCGGCGTCGTATTCGAGCCAGCGCGCAGAAGCCAGGCCGCAGTTGTCAGGTGGTTTGGCCGTACACTTCGGCGGCTCCTTGTCGCCGATGTCGCTCACCAACCGGATGTAGTGCGGTTCGACATTGCAGAGACGATCGATCATCATACGGATGACCGTGCTTTTCCCTGAACGCCGAGGTCCGCTCACAAAAACGACGGACAACCCCATGTCGGCCCAACTCCATTGGTGGACGGCGAGCGCACCGGGAAACGCAGACCCGTACCGCCCTCATGAAATCATAGGCAGGCACGTGCCGGCAAACCATGTGGTTTTGCGTAGGAACCCGTGTACCAAGGTCCGAGAATCAGCGCGATTCCTCCCTGCATTCGGGCGCGGCGATCGCCGCACAACGTACGAACTGGCCCCGGCGAACGTTGGAGCCCGCCTTGGAGGGTCTGGAGCGTTTTCCGAATTCACCGGGCGGATACCCCCCTTTCGTTCCCCCTTGGCAAACGCTTACGCGGAGCGGTTTGTGCGCACAGCGAAGGAGAGCTGCCTGAATCGCATGATCTTCTTTGGCGAGGACTCGCTGCGCAGGGCGGTCAATGAGTTCCTGGCCCACTATCATCACGAGCGGAATCACCAGGGCCTTGGCAACCGACTCATCGACCCTCGCGAAGAGGTCGGCGCCACGGATGGCTCGGTCACATGCCGAGAACGTCTCGGTGGGCTGCTACGATACTACTATCGCCAAGCGGCGTAGTCCGCGCCGGGTTAGAATTCACCTCCAGTCTCGTGCGATCCGAGCGCACGGGAAGCGTTCGGCGTCTCATGCAAACCCGCTTCGCCCGCCACCGAGGATGAGCTGGTTCAACTGGGGTCGATCCTCGCCGGGATCGGTGCCAGGGCGATTTGGGCTCTCGGGTCGACCCCACACTGCCCCAGCCCAGCGACAGAGCCTCGGTGGCAGCCCACCGACGTCGCATACGCTCATTCATCGCCGGCCACAGACGCTCGTACTTCTCTCGAATCCATTCGACGACCGATGCATCCTGCATTCACACACAATCGGCAGACAGAATCCAAGATGATTATTTTATTTTATGCGAGAACTCTTACTTTGCGATGTAGTGTTAATCAAAGGGGGAGCGCAGCGAAAGAACCAGTCATCATGAAATGCCCCGTGGCGTTTTCAGCACACAACGTGTTGCCAGCTATCGGTGCGGCGTTGACCTAAGGCTATTGACTGATGGGTCGACCAACACGATAATAGGGTAAGATGAGAGGTGGAGGGGGTTCGAGAAAGAGACCAATGCGCTTCTCGATTCGAGCGTGTGTTCCTCTGGTTCTGGTCGCGATCGGTCCGTCGCTGGTCGTGCCGATTACGGCGTGGCATCATCACGACGATCACGCTTCGCACGAGGATTGCGCGCTCTGCACAACCGCTGCAATGACGGTAGCGGACGTTCCCATCCCGCAGGCCATCAGTTTTCTGCCATGCTTTGCGGTTCCTACCACGGAGCCGGGAGATGACGTACTTACCTCCGCCGAGCAGCCTCAGCCCATAGCTCGAGGCCCACCCCCCGGCGCAACTCGCGTTTGATGCTTCCGGAATTCTGCTGACAAGCAAGAAGGCATTCTGCGCGTCGCGCGCGCTCTGAATGTACGCTGGGTAGCACGCTAGCGCCGGTGTGGGCGACGCCTGCACGGGTTGGCATCGTTTACGTAGCGCCGGCGATCCTGCTGTGCGGCCCGTCGGTGACACAACGAACTTCGAGATGCCCGGCTAAGAATCCTCAGCCCGGCAACCACCATAGGTGTATCTCCGTGTACGGACCTGCTTTGGGGTAGGTCAGAAAGTAGGGAAAGATGAAAGTGAAACGATTGACAAGAACAGCCATCCCTGTGATGGCAGTATCGGTACTCCTGACAAATCAGCTCCAGGCGGATTGCCCGCTCGCGCACACGCATATCGGCAAGAACCTGACGTGGCGACCTGATTGGGACGCTCCCGGTGACCCCGCCGGCGCCACCGATCCTGATCCAACCGACAACAACAAGCTGTGGTTTTTCTCGATCCCACCGGTGCATCCGGTTGCCCCGACGCCGGGCTGGCCGGACTGGGCCTGGGACGACGGGGACCCCTTCTTGTTGCTGACGCCCGCAGCTGATCCATTCGGCGACCCGGTCTACAAACCCGGAGATCCTTCGCGAACGCTGTACGAGAGCTCATTCACGTATAGCGCCGCCAACGGGTACGGCGATCCGGACGGCGTGCTCCATCTCGACGGATGGCACTCGGCACACGGCCCGCAAGGGGCGTGGAACCTGGAGAGTATCGACCAGATGACCGAGCCCGCGTGGGACATCCGTCTGGTGCGCGAGGGCACGAGCGTGGCGGAGGATGACTTCTTCATGATCTTGCCGAACGGAACAGGCGTACTGACGACTGACGGTGCCGAGTACGCTTTGGAGAAAATGTGGCTCGATGACTTTGCCGCTTGGGGCATGCATGAGCACATGAGCTTCAACTTCTGGCTGGCCGCCGATGGAAGCCACCAAGGGAGCGTGACTACTGCCACGTTTAGCGCTTACGACGCCGGTGGGATGTATGCACCATCGGATGCATTCGACTTCCGTTTCAGCGTCGTGCCCGAACCGGCCAGTCTGAGCCTGTTGGCCCTCGGTGGGGTCGGCCTGATCCTTCGCGGCCGCCGGCGGGTGGCCGTCGCGTGACAACTATATGGCGGTCGACGGGGTGGGCTCGCTCCGGTGAGCCCATCCGCGCCGACCTCAAGTGCAAACCTGTGAGGGGAAGGCGAGGGTGGTGTGCTGTGAGAAACACAAGAGCCTTCACATTAATCGAGCTTCTCGTCGTCATATCGATCATAGCCTTGCTGATTTCCATTCTATTGCCGTCACTCCAAAGAGCGCGGGAGCACGCCAAGAAGGTGATGTGTATGAACAACTGCAAGCAGATGGGTATCGCCATCGAGCTCTATCGCCAGAACCATCACGACCGGTTCCCGCTGAGTGGCGGGCATGGCGGCGTGCCAAGCCCGCAAACATGGTGGCTCAATGTGCTGGCCCGTACGGACATCAATACGTCTTTGCTCTACCGATGTCCGAAAGACCTGGCGGAGGACTTTGTCGAGTGGGAAACCGTGGATTGGGATCGTATCAAGGAAGACGAGGAGTATGTCGAGAAACTCCACGAACAGCGCTGGGGTAGCTACGCGCTTAACTACTTGATGGCCAAGCAGCCCAAACCGTATTGCAACTGCTTGTCGCATATTCGACAGCCGAACTATACGATCTTCATCGCGGAGGCAGCGTCCACGCTCACCGGAGTCGATCATGTGCATCCGGAACGGTTCCTGCTCATGCCACCGGAACGCCAAGTGGCCGTCAAACGCCACCTAGGCAAGGCCACTTACCTGTTCGCCGACGGCCATGTGGAAAGCCTTGCCTTGGAGGACACCTGGGAGCCGGAGAAGCGAACACTTTGGGATCCCAAGACGGCGCCGAAGTGGAACGATGATTTCATACCACCGCCGCCACCGCCACCGCCAAGGCCCTGAACTCGGCTGAAAACGTGGGGATATTGTGTATCCAAAGTTCAAGAGAACCAATCTCGCCAAAGCAAAATTAGGAGGTAGAATAATGACGCTGCAAGGCTCAAAGATAGTACTCGCAACCATGGCCGTGCTGGCCACCTGTCGCGCAGTCTGTGCGGACCATGGCTGCCCACTTGACCACTTTGCAATTGGTCAATTGCAGGGACAGCTTTTTGCGGACGTTGAGGAACTATACCTCACGCACATCGAGAAGCCGTCTCGAAGCCATTACCCGCTGAACTATTCGTGGTACTACGACGCCTATGTAAACGGCGAACCCGGATCTGAGCAGATCGAGAATGACCCCGAGCACGAATTAGTCGGTACGCCGACGGTGACGTACGACATCTGGCTCGAGGTTGTGGCGCTTTCCTATGGTTTCTATGTGGGATACTCCGGAACTTGGCTCAACGAGGGGGATCTCCTCCATCTAAGCAACGTGCCGTACCATCACCTGCACATGGATTACTGGATATGGGGCACGAGCTACGAGGAGGATCAGCTCATCTACGCGGTGTTCCGCTTGGTCGATGAGCGAGGACGCTACGAAACATCCGATGAGTTCTGGGTTGTCTTCAACCGGCCGGTGCCCGGCGACTTCGACGCGAACGGACATATTGAGGGGGAGGATTATGGACACTTGAGCGCCGCACTAACGGCGCCTGGTACACCGCAGGAGAATCCACAATACGAGGACGCCGATCTCGACGGGGATTCCGACGTCGATCTGGCGGATTTTGCAGTGTTTCAGCGGCGCTACAGTGGTTCCGAGGGCCATCCTGACCCGCGCTGTGCGGATTGAACGAGCGCAACATAAGCCTGATACCCGGACGGAGCTGACTCGCCGGGCCGCGTACCCGATGTGTCCGATAATTGCCGAAGGAGAACCACGATTCTTCAATTGCCCTCGTCCCAGCCGAGTCCTCCGCTGCGCCAGGGTTCTTTGGCGCGAGCTCGGAGACAGGCGGGACATCGCCGGAGGATGAGGGCACGGATAACCGCGTCCGCGTCAGCAGGATGGATGTCTTATACAAGATCCAGTTCCAGAATGCCGACTCTCCGCCAGCGAGCCGCGGGCTGCCGCAAGGCGGCTCTGCCGCGCCCGCGCGGACGCGAAACTGCGGGAAGACGCCGGCAAACCTGATGCGACGAATCGGCACTATCAAACTGCCCTTGGTCTTACGTTCCCCGTGCGCTTCCGAACAGCTCGATGTGAACTCGTGGGCAGTAGCGGAAACCTCGCTGTTTGCAGATCTCGACGATCCAGCCGGCCCGCTCGCTTAGCTCCCGACGAGTGACACCTTGTGGCATCAGAAGCACGTTGGCAGGGTCCACCGCGCCGAGCCGCGCGAGGGTCTCATCAATCTCGGCAAGATCATCAGGAACATCCACGACGAACTTGAGCTGATAGTCGGGCATTTGCATAAAGCGGCGGATCGTCTCGATGTTCAGACGCTCGCGCTCGTGGGACTCGACCCATCGTCCGCCGTCACGTCCGTGCGGCGTCGAGTTGCTCAACTTGGGGCTGATGCTGGCCAGGTCGCAGACGACATCCTTCCACACCGTCGCCGCCGTCTCGATCGTGACGTGGCAGCCGCCGCACATCAGTCGCTCGCACAGCGTCTCGATCCCCGCCGCGATCATCGGCTCACCGCCCGTCAAGACCACGAAGGAGGTGGGATACGCCGAGACGCGTTCCACGATTCGGTCAACGTCGAGTGACTCACCCCCGGGGCCCCACGAAGCGTCGGGCGTATCACACCAGATACACCTCAGGTTGCACCCGCTGGTGCGAACGAACACGCTCGGCACGCCGGTGAGCTTCCCTTCCCCCTGGATGCTGTGATAGATCTCGCTGACTCGCACGGGTAGAACTCCCAGCCTATGGCACTTCCAGTGGTCTCGTAGCGTCCGACGGCCAAGAATCTCCGGGGAAACTTCGGGATTCGGACGCCACAGCAAAATAG
>CBDUZO010000015.1:0-54549 GCA_965371725.1 uncultured Phycisphaerales bacterium | reverse complement strand
TTGTTGCTATCCAAGGATATCGGCTACGGACGGAGTTTTCAGACAGAGCCTAGTGTGGTGTCCGCGAAGTTCCTTGACTTAAGATGACGAGAAACCCCGGGGGTTCTTGGACGAGTGCTGCGATTGAGCCTAGTTTCACCGGCTACCCGAAAGCAAAGAACCGTTAGGGACACCACACTAGGAAGCGTGCTTTTCCTCTTGGGAAGTGTACCTTATCCGGTCCTGGGATTCACGGCGACTCGGCGGGTGGGACGCGCCGCCGATCTCACCTCATCCTGGGCGGTAGGTGGAGCGCTCGAAGCAGGTCACGCTGCTCAACGACACCGACGACGCGCTTCCGGTCGGCGTCCTCCGCGACGGGGAGCACGCCGACATTCTCGTGAGAGAAGACATCGAGCAGATCCTGAAGCGACATGTCGGGCGGGACCGTGCGTGAGTCGGAATCGGTCAGGTCCACGGCCGTCACCAGATCGCGCAGCATGGGATCGTAGATCACGTCGCGCACGTCGCTGAAGTGAATGACACCGGCGAACCCCCCTTCCTCCGCCACGACGGGGAAGTGGCTGTAGGTTGACCGCTCGATGAAGTGCAGGACCTCGTCGAGGTTGGCGGAGGCTGGGATGAACTGTACGTTCGTACGCATGATGTGCCTGACCTGCATGGACGCGTCGTCAGCCTCGCCCCGCTTCGGTCCGACACCGACCACCCGAAGCAGCGATTCCAGGGTCAGGCGCACAAGCGAGCCAACGCCCGACCTCGATCCGACCCGCGTCAGCAGCGTGGCCGCCTTGACCTCGCCGCCCTGCACCACGCAGCGTTTGACCAGAAGAGGCCCGATGAACTCGAAGACAACGACGCTGCCGAGTATGACCGTCGAAAACTGTGCAGCCAGCGGGCTATCCCAGTACTGGCTGACGAAGGACGCAAGCCCGATGACGACCGCCGCTTGACAGAGAAGGGCCTCGCCCAATCGCCCATCCGCGCGCTGCGGTCCGCCGGCCCGCCGCACGCCGAGTACACCGCCGATCTTTTTCCCGAGAAGCCTGAACAACACGTACCCGGCGCCGAGCCAGCCCATGCTTCCCATTTCGGTGAGGTGAAGCTCATACCCGGCCATTACGAAGAAGCCGGCGAAGATCGGTGATCCGAATGTGCGAAGGGCCGTTTCAAGCTTCTGTGAGTCAATCGCGACGTTGGTGAACACCCCGCCCATTACCAGGGCGGTCAGGAGGAAGTTGAAGGATAGTCCCTGGTTGTGCTCCAACAGCCATTTTTCTCCCGCGCCCATGAGAATGAAAAGTGCGAAAAAGACCAGCAGCGTCTCCGCCAAGGGGAGCTTGGCGTGCAGGATGCTTATCAGTGTGCCGAAGAGGATCCCGCACACGACGCTGCCCAACGTTGTCGCTGCCAGCGCGAGCCAAAGATGCTCAGCCAGTGCGCCCGTCGTTGTCATCAACCCCAGCGAGGTCAGCACCAGGAACATCGAGTAGAACAGCACGATGCAGACGATGTTATTGACACCGGTCAGCCCGAGGATCGTGTCGGTGATCGGGCCTTTGGCGTCATACTCCTGGAGCACGAACAGGGTGGCCGCCGGCGCGGTGGCGATCGCGGCGGTACCCAGCAATACCGCGAGGATCATGTTCGCGGCGATTCCCTGCTCGGACTGAGTGATCAGCGAAATGATCCCGCAACCGACGAACACGAACAGCAGAACAAGGCTCATTTCGAGCACGCTGATCTTGAGCACCCTGCGCACCACTGATCGAAATCGGGAACGCTCGAAGACGCCGCCGATCGTGAAGAGAATGAGGCCCAGGGCAAGGTCCTTGATGACATGGAGCGGGTCGCCCGCCACGATCAGCGCTTGTTTCGCTTCGACGTTGCCGCCCGTGCCGAACAGCCACGCAAGCAGCAGGTTCAGCGCGACGCCGCCGAGCAGGAAACCGACGACGCGAGGAATGTGAACCGATCGCGCGGCGTATCCGCCGACGATGGCAGCCAGCAGCATCAGTCCGAACAGAAGACCGGGGCCCGGGATCATGTCTATCGCCAGCAGAGTTGACATGGATGTCCCGGTCACCACAAGAACCCTTCTAGGAACCCTGACCGCTCAACGCATCGGCCCACTTGACCCGCGTCTTGGTAGGCACATTGGATGGGAAGGCGGGGTTCCGTGCAAGGGGTGTGAGGTGTGGCTACGGCTCGACGCGCGTCACAGCCGGGCTGCGCGGCGGCGTCGACTATTGATCGACGGACTTGCTGTTATTTCGAGGCGTTATGGTCAGACGCAGACGCGTGATCCTGCGCGGTTCGGCGCCGATCACCTGGATACCGACGCCTTCATGCTCGCACGTCTCGCCGACGGCCGGGATCTTGCCGAGCGTGCTGAACACGAATCCGCCGATGGTCTCGTAGTCTTCGTCCTCTGGAAGCTCGATATCGAGCTGGTCGTTGAGCTCATCGATGCGCATCCGGGCGTCGACCTCGGCGGTTTGCTCGTCGATGCGCTTGAGTTCCGCCGGCCCCTCGGTCTCGTACTCGTCGGTGATCTCGCCGACAAGCTCCTCGACAATGTCCTCGATCGTCACCAGTCCCGCCGTTCCACCATATTCATCCAGGACGACGGCGATTTGGACCTTCTGGGCCTGGAACTCACGGAGCAACTCGCGCACGGGCTTGGACTCAGGGATGAACAGCACCTGCCGCACGATAGCATCCAGGCGGTACGGGCTGTCCTGCGGTCGACACAGCAGGTCCTTGACGTATAGGATGCCGGAGATCGTGTCGATCGTGTCGTCGTAAATGGGTATGCGCGAGTGCCCCTTTTCACGGATGGTATTGAGCACATCGTCCAGGACCGCGCTTTGGGGAATGGCCACGATCTCGGTGCGCGGTGTCATGATCTCCTCGACGCGCGTGTCGCCGAGCTCGATCACCGACTCGATCATCTCCTTCTCTTCCTCGTCGACCGCGCCGTGTCGCTCGCCTTCGCTGACCGCGCTGAGAATCTCCTGCTCGAGCTCGTCGGCATAGGATTGTGCGTCGCGCACGGGAACACCCGCCAGTCGACGAACGATCGGGTCGAACACACCGAGCACGACGATAACCGGGTAGCACAGCAAGCGGATCGCGGAGAGAAACGGAAGCGTCCGCACAACGAGCCAGTCTCCAGAGTACTTGGCCCAGGCGTTGGGGACCGCCACTCCGAGAATCACAAAGAGGGACCACGCGATAACGCACCCCGTGATGACCCGTGGTGCAAGGGGGCCTCCGGGCTCGAAGGCGCTCACACAAGACAGAACGATGACGAACAGCAGGAGTGAGGCGGCGGATCGCAGCACGGCCGTGGCCATCAGGTACTGCGGGCGAAGCGCCACAAACCGCTCGAACAGCTCATCGCGCCCGAGCTTCTCGAACTGGATGGCAAACCGCGCGCGCGACGGGATGCGCAGCGCGGTGTTGAGCATGGAAAACCACGTTAGCGCCACAAGGACGACAAGGCCGAGCCACAGGACCCAACTACTCACCGCTTAAAGCTCACGTCAGACCCGAGGTTCCTGATCCGGTAACGAGTCAGTCTGCTTGACCGTCACGGTTTCTCCGTCCGGCGCCCACGGGCGCTCCCTGTGGGATATCGACAACGATGATGGTCTCGTTCGCATCTTCCGCCGCTGCAATCGGCTCACCGGCAGGCCCACACACGAAGGAGGCCACTCCGGTGCGCCGGGACGCTTTCCGCTCCGCGTGGGCGGGCACCACACATACCCAGTACGCTCCGCCGCGAGCCTGGGGATCATTACGCAGGCGGGCAACGCTTCCTTCCGCAATGTGCTGCTTCTTCCCGAGCGCGGCCGGGGCCAGGGGGACAACCATAAGCACGCCACGGATATCGTCCAGCTCCCCGAACGGTGGCATGGGGGTGACCTGCGGTGACCAGACACCGATCCGCCCCACGGCGCACGCCCAAACGGGCATCGGCGCCGCGGGCTCATCCGCATCTTGCGCCGTGGGTGTGATCTCCGCAATGGTGTCGGCGTCCGGATCGAACAGCGACACCGTCGGGAGCCACCGCTCGTCACACGGCGTGTGCAACCCGGCGGCGATGTACACGCCCCACTCCCTGGCCTTCATTGCGATCGTCTCACGCACGATCTGGGCGGTGTTGGCGCTGAAGCCGCGGCCCGGCGCGACGCCGCCCGTATCGCACGCCCCGGGAAGCACCAGCAGGTCGGGCGCCGGAGACGCCCCGGCTGCGCGGTGGATGGCGGCGATGATCGCCTGGATGTTGGCGGCGCGACCGCGCGGGTCGAGTTCCGTTTGGAGCAGGGCGACTCTCATCGTGGTTCCGTTCCAAAGACCGCTCCCATGCCAAGTGACGCGAGAATCTCATCCTCGACGGCGTGCATTCGCGCCGCGTCCTCTTCCCGCCGGTCGTCGTAGCCCAATAAGTGCAGGACGCCGTGAACGGCATACAAGGAGACCTCCGCCTCGATGCTGTGCCCGCGACTTGAAGCTTCGGACTCAGCCGTCTGAACCGAGATCACGATGTCCGCTTCCAGGGCCTCGTGCTGGGATGCCTCGTCGCTCGCCGGGTCCTCCGGCCCGGCGTCGCGCAGATCGAAGGTCAGCACGTCGGTCGGCCCCGCGTGGTTCAAGTGTTTGCGGTTCAACTCGGCGATTTGGGCATCGTTGACCAGCGCGACGTTGATCCGTGCGGTCTGAACCTGATGCCGGCGAAGAGCGGCCTGAACAGCCTCGCGGATGGGCGGGCCCGCGACGAGCGGGTCCTGATCGGTCTCGCCGTTGGGGACGATGGCTATGTCGTACGCGGGATCGTCTTCCATGTACCTCAACACTGCCCGCCGTGGGCATTCGGCGGCGGGCCAACGCTTATCCTTCCCCTGCTGGAGCATTTCCCGTTTCTGTGTGCCGAGCCGCGGGCTGTCGCAAGGTGGCTTTGCCGCACCCGCGCGGATTCACGTGCGCCAGAGGGTATCCGGCGAATGAAACGCCGGAACACAATAACGGGTTTCGCTCTAGGCGGTCCTTTCCACGTGTCTCGGCCCGGTGCTCTCCGCACGGGGTTTACTGGCTTTCGGGTACGCTACCCGGCCATGATAGATGCCGCACAGGCTCTTGACCAGGGACTCCTCGACCCGCCGGATCTCCCTCATGGTCATGTCGCACTCGGAAAGCTGCCCGTCGTTGAGGCGTCCCGTGATGACCTGATGGACCATGCTTTCGATACGTCCGACGGTTGGCTCGTGCAGGGCGCGCACGGCGCTTTCCACGCCGTCGCAGAGCATCACGACAGCCGATTCCTTCGAGCGCGGCTTGGGGCCCGCGTAGCGGAACTCAGCCTCGGGCACGTCGCGATCGTGCTTTCCGCTGGCGATCTGGGGCTGCTTTTCGCTGGCCATGTGATGGAAGTAGCGGACCACCGTCGTGCCGTGATGTTCCTCGATGAACTGGTGCATCACACGCGGCAGCTTGTACTCCCTGGCCATCTCGATCCCGTCCTTGACGTGACCGAGGATGATCAGAAGGCTCATCGTCGGGGCGAGCTTGTCATGCCGGGAGATTCCGCCTTCCTGGTTCTCCGCGAAGTAGTGGGCCTTGGGGATCTTGCCGACGTCGTGGTAGAGCGCGCCGACCTGGGCCAACAGGCCGTTCGCCTCGATACGCTCACACGCGGCTGCCGCGAGCGTACCGATCACCAGACTATGGTTGTACGTGCCCGGGCATCTTTCAGCGAGCAGTTGCAGCAGGGGTCTGGTCGGGTCACGCCACTCCAAGAGTGTCAACGATGTGGCAATGCGGAACGCCCGCTCGATAAACGGCAGGACGCCCGATACGACAAAAGCGGCCATCATAGCGCAACCGCCCGCCCACAGCGCGTGGTCTCGGATGAAGGAGAAAGACTGACCGTCGAGCAGCCCGCCGGCGGCGGACGCGATCATGATGACCAGCGCGGTGACGGCGCCTGTCGAGATGAGCTTGGTCCGGGACCGGATCTCCTCGAGCTGATAACCCGCGACCGCCACACCGGCAAGAAGCGCGATCAGAAACGTCAGGCTTCCCTGTACGATCGCGGCGACCAGGACAGCCGTTACGCACACGGCCCCGCCGGCAAACCGCCGTGGATAGACAATGGCCAGAATGCTCGCGGACAGCAGACACGGGGCATACACCAACTCGGGGGTTTGTGGCCAGTTCATATCCAAAAGCCGCGAGCCGAGTATCGTCCCCAACAGTAACCCCGCAAAGGCGATCGTCCGCGTTGGGACCTGCAGGATGCGAGGTTGGTACAACCGTGTGTACACGAGCAGCCCGATCGAGAGCAATGTCACAAGGGTGACAACGCCGACGCGGTGCAGGAAGCGCTCTTGCCGGAGAACACCGGCACCCGGTGCGTCGCTCTTGAGAAGCTGAAGGCAGGCGGCGCGATGGGCATTGAGCAGATCCATGTCGTCCGGTCCGAGTTCCGTCCCGGGTGCGAGAAAGGCCTTGCCCTCCTCAAAGGTAGTCATGGCCTGTGGCACCGCTTCCGCGGCCTGGGCCATCTGCTCCTGGGTGCGCTCCTGGTTGAAGACGATTGTCGGTTGATCGCGGAACGTGGCCAGCACGATCGCCTCGATCGTGGTCTGCAACGCGTAAGGAAGCCTTCTTGCGATGCCGGCGGCGCTGCCCTGCAAAGCATGGTCATTACCCTGATGGACCAGATCGCCGTGGTGAATCCGGATGGACGTGAGCGGATCGTCCGGGTCGGAAACCTCGAGCACGACGTAATCGACCGTGCTTGGTGGATCGCGAGGCTCGCGGAACACGTTCCTTGCCACGTACTCGTTTTCGAGGGGTAGTTTGTCCGCGCGTTCCTCGAACTGAGTGCGGCCCGCGTCGTTGGGCATCTCCGTCATGGCGACGAGGTGCTCGTAGGCGCGGGGCTCCGCGGGCCAGCCGAGGGTCGCCATGGTCTCCTCGTATTCGTCGAACGTCGGCGCCTCGGCGGCTATCTGATACAGGCGTTTCACGTCGGAACGCGTGCGGTCGAAGGTCAACGCCGTTGCGGTGAACGTGTAGTAACTCGGCGTCGAGGCCCGGGCGGCCCGGCGATTGGCATCGGTCTGCTCCGGGTCGGGTACCTGGAACGCCACGCGGGCGTAGACCGGTTTGTCGATTCGTTGCCCGATCGAGTACTCAAGCGCGGTTTCCCCGAGCCTGGCTGCTGCCGCGACGCCCACGACAAACACGACGCTGGAAAGCACCGGCCAGGAGGCCAGACGCGGGCCGCGGCCGTTCCGCAGGGAGGACTCGGATCGCGTGTGCTGTCGCACCTGCTCTCTTCTGATCCTGCGTTTGCTCGGCCAGCCAAACATCGTTATTCGTCCGTCCGTGCAACTGTCGCACGGTAACGCGAACCTATCGGCCCGTTCCAACCGGCGTCTGGAAAGAAACCGTCTCCGGTTGCTCCCCGCTGAATGCGGCCATCATTATCGGACGGCTGCGCCATTCGGCCCATAGGCCTCGACCACCTTCTGGACCAACGGATGGCGGACGATATCCACGCTCGTCAGCCGTACCACCGATATCCCTTCGATTCCTCCCAACCGCTGCGCCGCGTCGACGAACCCGCTCGGCTCTTTCCCATCCAGATCGCTCTGACTGTCATCGCCCGTGACGATCATCTTGCTCGAGTGCCCGAGTCGGGTCAGAAACATGAGCATCTGTGCGATCGTGGCGTTCTGGGCCTCGTCCAGGATGATGGCGGCGTTGTTGAGGGTACGTCCCCGCATGAACGCGAGCGGAATGACCTCGATCACGTCGTTCTGCATGAGCCGCTTAACCTGATCGAATGACATCATGTCGTGCATGGCGTCGAATAGCGGACGTAGATAGGGATTGACCTTGGCCCGCAGGTCGCCGGGCAGATACCCCAGCTTCTCGCCCGCTTCCACCGCGGGACGAACAAGCACGATTCGCTTGATCTTGTGATGCTTCAGCATCGCTACCGAGACAGCGACGGCCAGATAGGTTTTCCCGGTCCCGGCCGGTCCCAGGCAGAACGTGAGATCAGTCGCGTCGATGGCTTCGACATAACGCCGCTGGCCCTCACCCTTTGGCGTGATGCTCGTTGGCAGGAACACGTCGATCTCGTCGTCGGACCTTGGCCGGCGCTCCGCGTTGGCACGGTCGATCGAAGCATGGACGAATTCCTCGGTCAGGTCGCGGCTTTGGCTCAGGCAGGTTTGTAGCTCATCCACAACGCGGACGGCCTTTTGGACCGCCTCATCAGGTCCGCTCACGTGGATCGTGTTGTCCCGTGCGCTGATGCGCACGCCAAAGGAGGCCCGGATCAGCCGCAAATGACAGTCCGCCGTACCGTAGAGCTCGCCGCGCCGCGAAGCGTCGTCAATGGGTATTGTGATGTCCAACCGTTTGTGCTCTGGTCCTCGATGCCTGTGCCCGTGGTGCCGCGCCGATCCCGCCGCCGTATCGCACGGACGGTTCCCGGACGCTACACGACGTTCCAAACAGTCGTGAGTAGGAACCAGGCAACCGGTACAGCGACCACCGGGCTATCGATCAGATCAAGTATACCCCCGAAACGCGGGATGACGCTCCCGGAATCCTTCATTTGGGCGTCCCGCTTAAAGCTAGACTCGAATAAATCTCCCAACTGGCCGATGGCGGACATTGTGAAGCCGAATATTGCAGCGCGACTTATTGGGCTCATACCGCCGGGGTTGACCTGAATGACAAACCCCCGGGCCAGGTCGGCTGTCAGGCGGCAGAGGCCGGTGCGGAATCCCGGGGCTGTGGTCCCGGCGTCCGGGGCGGCGGCGCAACCGATCGCGGCGGAACAAGCCCAGACAATCAACACCGCCACGGCGGTACTGGTGAGCAGCCCGCCGATAGCGCCCTCGATGGTCTTGCCGGGGCTGATGCTTGGCGCGAGCTTGTGCCTTCCGACGGCCGAGCCGGTGAGAAACGCACCGATGTCGGACGCCTTCGTTACGAGCAGCGTAATGAGCAGCAGTCCCGCACCGCTCACGCCGGGTATGTCCCGCCCACATCGCAACTGGGTCACAAACGAGCCGAGAAAGCCAAGATAGATGATGATTGTCAGCGTGGCGGCTGCGTCGCTAGATCCGCCTTCGCAGTTGCGGCGGGTGACCGTGAGCAGGCCGATTCCGATGACGGAGATTACAATCAAGGTGGCCGGCCAAAACAGTCCCTCGATCTGTGCGGGGCCGTGGCCGAGCCAGCCGGCCGCCGAGAACCACGGCGCAAGAGCTAGCAGGCACGTCATCGTGCAGGCGAACCGGCGGAACGGTTTGGCCTGCTTTGCGCGGTAGATTCGATCAAGCTCAACGGCGGCCAGCAGGAGCATGAGAGTCCAGATCAAGGGAACGAAGCTCCCTCGACGGAACAGGTCGGCGAGGGCACCTTCCACCTCGACGAACCGGTCGGCGACGTGCACGTCCATCAGAACGACTGCCACGATGACCGCGATGGCAAGCGCACCGTACACGACCCGTTGGAGCATCATGCGTGGTCTTTCCTCGGTTCTTGCATCCCGTGAATCAGTCCGGCGTCCGCGGCACCGGACCGACCGTTGGGGGCAACATAGTCCTGCGTGGTAACCCTGTCCAACGGCGCATCGGTTTGGAACCTATCTCAGCAGGATTCGGACGCTACATCAAAATAGAACTTGTTCTAGTCGGAAGGTGTCTGGCCGTGAGGATGCGGTGTTCTGGAGGGCGCGACCGGCGGCGGTGTTGTCGCGATGGGGCAGTTGATCGAACACTCCCAGCAGAGCCCGGAGAGTTGGAGGCGGTGGCTGACGACGTGGAAGTGATGCTGCCTGGCGATTCTGGCGCGCAGTTCGACCACCTCCTCGGAGGCGAACTCGACAATCCGTCCGCACCGGCGGCAGACCATGTGATCGTGCGGGCCCTCACCGAAGGCGAGCTCGTAATGGTACTGCTTCACGTCGAAGCGGACCTGTTTGAGGATGCCACAGTCCACGAGCAACGGGAGTGTGCGGTATACGGTGGCCTTACCGACGTTGAGACCGCGCTGTCGCAAAGCGTAGAGCACTTGCTCCGCCTCGAAGTGCTCGCGCATCTGGAGCACGACATCAAGGATCTTTTGCCTGGCGCTGGTGGACTTGATGCCCCGGTCGCGCAGGTACCTGCGAAACGCCTCCCGCGCGTCGTCAGGGTCATGAACATTGGATAGCCTGTCCATCCGGTTAGCGTAATCCACAACGAGGGTCTCCGGCAAGCTGCCAAGCGGCGCCTTTGCATGTATCGCATCTCACGCCCGGGAAGTCCCTACGCCCGTTTGGTTATCAGGCCCGGCCAGCAGGTGGGTTGACACTGCGCATCCAGGGGAACTGAAGCTGTCCGTCGAGTTCAATGTTGTGCTGTTCGAGAATGAGCCTGATGTACGGTCTCATGAGGGGGTTTGCGAACTTGTAGTAGCCTTGGCGCACCCGCACGAGGACCTGGCCTTTGTCCGGTTTGACCAGTGGCCCGAGGTAATTGCCGAGACCTGCGATCTTGGGTTTTTCGCCGGTCAGCAGGCCGATGCTCTCGGCGATCTCCTGCACCTGTACCTCGCGTGTTTCCGAGTACGCCATGGCCCAAAGGACGTCCCGGAACATGTCTGTCTTGCGTTTGACAGTGATGACCGCAGCCTCGTACGTGTCGCGAAGAGACGATTCGCCTGTCTTGATGGCCCTCTGCAATGCTTTCCGGTACTCGGTTTCGGTTACGACGACCTTTGCGCTGGGGTTGTTCTGCAGGACCTTCCCAGCCTCCTCGGCGGAGTACTTGCAGAGCAAATGTGTGTAGAAGGGGAAACTGTCAGACAGCGCGATGATCTTCCTACGTACAGTCTCGTGGAAGGCCACAGAGGCACGGTCCTCACCCGTGGCGATGATCTCCGCGAGTTCGTCGTCGTGCATTCCCGAGAGCCCAATCTGCGCAAGGCAGCGGGTTAAGGATTGGTGTTCGCCGACAAGACTGGAAAGCGTCTCGCCGACACCCACAACGATGATCTTCGTCTTGCTTGCCGCGTCCGAGAAATGCTTGAGGGTCTCGGCCAGCTTTGTGCGCGTTTGTTCATCCTGAACCCGATCGTACTCGTCAATGATCAGAAGGCCTTCGCGATCGGAGAATATCTTCAGTAGAAAGGCGGGGCTCATGTGCCCGCCCGCCGGAATCGCCCGCTCCGTTATACGAGTTGTCCTCCCGGCCGACGCCGATATAGGGCCGGCGGTCAATCCTGCGCGTCTACCTCCCTCGCGTTCGAGTGAGTTCGGAACGTACGCCCTGCCCGATTCCAGGACGAGTTGCTCGAAGATCGTGTCGTAGGTGGAGTGACGCTGACATTTGACAAAGTGTGTAGCCTCATCGTTGAACCGAGCGAAGAAGTAGGCGAGGACCGCGAGCGAGGTCTTTCCCACGCCGCGCTCACCATATATCGCTACTTGGCGACCCGGTGTTTTGAGCTCGCTTCGTAGCAGGTCGACATCTTCCTTTCGCCCCTTGAAGAAATCGGGGAGCTCGATCGGTGCGAAAGGACGGTAGGCCTGGTCGCAACGCGCCAGGAAGTCAAGATAAGGCTCTCGCGCGCTGTGCATGGGTTCCTCGCTTTCCGTTCGCTACGGTCCCACCCTTGTAACCGAAGCTCCCGAATTCTGTCAACCGTCGTGGCGTCGCAGAAGAGGACGCACGCTTGTCAGGGCGTCGCGAAGCGTCTCGAACGCTGGGGCTCCATGCCTCCCCGAGTGCCCTGACGCGTGGAAGGTTGAGCCGGTGCGGTGGCGGTGACTCCGGAGGATGCTCCATTTCGCGCATCCTGGCGGGGCGCCGCATCTTCCCGTATCCTCGCGCGTTATGAAGCTCATCCCCAGGCAGAAGTTCTGGCTGGCATTTATCATCCTGGCGAACCTGGTGCTGTGGATCGTCCCCAGCGACGTGGTGGAGTTGATCGCGCGCGATCGGCAGACGCTGCTCGGGCGATACTCGCGCGAGCACTTCTACGCGAACGTGGGGTTTGCGGTCTTTTCACTCGTGAGTTTTTACGTGGACTGGGCTACGGGGGCGACTTACAGGCGGCGGTGGTTTCAAGTGCTCGCGACGCTGCTGTTTCTCGTGCCGAGTCTCGCGCTGATTGACTTCCTCTTGCGCACGCCTGCCACGGAGCACTATGCCAAGGACAGCTTCGTGTATCACCGCCCGATCGGTGCCGAGTTCCACGTGCGACACGAGGATCGGCCGGAGGCGTGGCGGACGTATCCCAATGCGCCGTCCGGCTTTGAACCGATCGATTGCACGCTTCGGACGGATACGCGTGGGTTCCGCAATGCTGTTGCGCTCGACCGGGCGGACGTGGTTGTTCTGGGGGATTCGTTTGCCGAGGGTTCGGGCATCTCGGATGAGCACGTCTGGCCGCGACGGTTGGGTGAGATGGCGGGGTTGAACGTCTATAACCTGGGCATGTCGGGCTACGACCCGCTGCACTATCTCGAATCGCTGAAGCGTTGGGCTCTGCCGCTCGAGCCTCGCTGCGTTGTATGCCTGATCTATGAAGGCAACGACTTCCGATCGGCCAAGACGGATCGCAAACGCCTAGCCCCAAGTTTCTCGAAGCGGGTGAAGACCTATTTCAAGCAGTCGCCTGCTCTCGGCATCTTGGATCACTGGATGATCACCACGTTCGGGCCGGTGAACCGCGACGGGCACGTGCCTGGCGCGGATATCCTTGACTGGTTGCCGTTGGCGATTCCGGACGGACCGGATGCGAAACACTATGCGTTTGCGCCGAAGCAGCTTCGAGGCCTGTGCGAAAGCCGCGAGGAGTTCGCCGTTGACAAGCATTGGCTTAACCCGCGCCGCCAGTTGGCCGAGATGCGCGAACTCTGCAGGGAGGCGGGTTGCCGGTTTGTTGTCGCGTTCGCGCCGACGAAGGCGCATGTGATCCTTCCGATCGTGGGCGACCGCCTCCCGGCTGACAAGGTTCTGGCATTCATGAGGCTGCGTTACAAGAAGCCGTTGCCGGAGGCGGATCGCTTCCTGGCGAACCTGTTGGAGCGGCCCGACGCGCGGGAGTCCGTCGTCTCCCAGTGGTGTGGACGAGAGGGCGTTGATTTTGTGAGCCTGACCAGGCCCCTGCGCGAGGCGGCTGTGCAGGGGAGGCAGGTTTACTTCACTTATGATCAGCACTGGACTCCGGTAGGTCATGAGGTGGTGGCGGAGGCCTTGGGCGGCCTGCTCGGCGGGAGTCAAGCGGCGGGTTCATCCGGTGGGGCAGCCGGTCCGTAACACCGCTCCTGCGGTCCGGACACATTTCTTGACAGGATTCGCCGGCCTGCGTCGTCACATCGGCAATGACTCGAATCGACACGTGAGCACCCTTTCCAAGTGGAGGCGGGGCATGTGCGATTGCATTCCGCCAATCGTCGTCGCCGTCACGGTCGCGCAACAGGGCGGCGGGCCGACGCAACGGCTTGACAGTGCTCAATGTGTCGTGGTAGTTTCCCCCGCCCTGGTGCGGTAGGGGACGCCTTTCGGGCCGGTGATGGATGCCGGTCATTCCGGGACTTGAGTTCAAGTTAGCTAACCGGGTGAGTGACATGATTCGTGTGGAAGGTTTGACGAAGCGCTACGGTCCGGTCTTGGCGGTTGACGATATCTCGTTTCACGTCGAGCGTGGTGGCGTCGTCGGGTTCCTGGGCCCCAACGGTGCCGGTAAGACCACGACGATGAAGATCCTGACGTGTTTCCACGCGGCTACGAGTGGGACCGCGAGCATCGCGGGCTTCGACGTGTTGAAGGATTCCCTGGAGGTTCGCCGGCGCGTCGGGTACCTGCCCGAGAGCACACCGCTTTACCCCGAGATGCGCGTGCGCGAGTATCTGCACTTTCGTGGTAAGCTGCGTGGTTTGTCGCTCGGAGACCGGAACAAGGCGATCCGTGGCGTGACCGAGTCGTGCTGGTTGGGTGATTTCGTCGATCGGCCGATCGGGCACCTTTCCAAAGGTATGCGGCAGCGAGTGGGATTGGCGGATGCGATCATGCACGGGCCCGAGGTGCTCATCCTCGATGAGCCGACCCTCGGGCTCGATCCGGGGCAGATCCGCCAGACGCGGAATCTCATCAAGGAACTTGGCGGGAAGCACACGATTCTGCTCAGCTCACACATCCTGCCCGAGGTGGAGCAGATCTGCTCCCGAACGATCATCATTGCGAACGGGCGGATCGTGGCGAGCGGCTCGCCCGGCGAGCTTCAAGAGCAGTTCGGAGCCCAGGCGCCTGTGGTGGCTGAGGTGCGGGGTCCGGCGGACGAGGTCGAGAAGGGTGTTCGAGCGCTCGACGGCGTGCATAGCGTCGAGACAACGACTGTGAACGGTTGGGTTCGCCTGGCAATCTCGCCCAAGCCGGATCGGGACATCCGTGAGGACGTTTTTCGCTTGACGGCTGAGCGGGGATGGTCGCTGCGCGAGATTCGGCGCGAAGGGGCGACGCTGGAGGACTTCTTCGTCAAGGTGACAGCCGGGTAACCGGTCGGTTTGGCGTGGTGGCTCACGCTGCGCGTGGGGCCTTACGCTTGCCTATTTCGTTGAGGCCGCCGGGTGATCATGCGGTGGGCTCAAGACGTGTTTGTTTGGCCATTGGGGTTAGCTGGAGGCGCTTATGAGCAACATTGCGACGATGGCGCGGCGTGAGCTCGGCGCGTATTTCCTTTCGCCGATCGCGTATCTGGTCGGCGCCATTTTTCTGTTCACCTCCGGTCTGGCGTTTGGGCTTGGGACGTTTCAGGTCGGCGCCGAGGCGTCGTTGCGTTCGCTGCTGGACTTCTGGATCGTGCTGATCCTGGTGTTCGTGCTGCCGATGCTCACGATGAGGCTGATGAGCGAGGAGTTTCGCAGCGGTACGATCGAGACGCTCATGACCGTACCGGTCACCGACGTCGAGGTGATTCTCGGGAAGTTCTTCGGCGCGCTGTTTTTCTACCTGATTCTGCTGGCGACACTGCTGGTATACCCGATCATCCTGGCGGTTTTCGGGCCGGTGGACCCGTCCTTGCTGATCTGCAACTACCTCGGTTTGATACTGCTTGGTGCGTTCTACATCGCCATCGGGTTGTTCTTCAGCACGTGCACGAAGCACCAGGTGATCGCGGTGCTGTGCAGCGCGGGGATGTTGGCCTTTATGACGTTCGCGTTTCAACCGCTGGCGCAGTTGGTCGAGGGCTGGCCTCGCGTGTTGCTTCAGCAGCTTTCCATCCGGATGCACTTCCATGATTTCGTGCGGGGGATGGTGGATATGAACCACCTGGTCTTCTTCGTGACGATGATCGGGCTGTTTCTGTTTCTGACGGTCAGGATCTTGGAGATGCGGCGATGGCGGTAGAAGGGAAATCATCGACCCCGGCCGGACAGCATGCAGCCGGTCGCCGTGTGGTGTTTGGGACAAACGTCCTTGTGGTGACGGTGATCGTCATCGGGATCGTCGTCGTGCTGCAGCTCATGGCCTACAGCGCGTCCGCGCGGTGGGATTGGACCTCCTCCGGTGTCAACAGCTTGAGCGATGGGACGGAGAACCTGCTCAATCAACTTGACACGAATGTCACACTGACGTCACTCTACTTCGAGACGGATCGTGAGGAGGAGGATCAGCCTCGGTATCGCAGGGCGATTGACGATCTGCTCGGTCTGTACGAGGCGAACAACCGGACGCACGTGGCGGCCGAGTGGGTCAATCCGCTGAAGGATCATGAGAAGTTCAAGAATCTGCTCAAGCGCCTTCAAGAAAAGGGCTCATTCAAAGAGGAGATCAAGAACTATACGGACAGGATTGCCGCCTTCACCGACGAGCTCGATGCACGAATCAAAGGCCTGCTGCAGGGCGAGACGGAGCGGATCACCGCGTTGGGCGGCGGGATGGGTTCGGGTTCGGGTGATTCATCGGTGGCGCGGGTGGAGCAGGTGCTTCGTGGATGGGCCGATGAGATGTCGACTGTGCGCGAAGACATCGACAGGCTGATGTTTCTCGACGAGCCGCAGTACGGCGCGGTTGTCGGTGAGCTGAAGCGAGCCTACCAGGGATTCGCAAAATCACTGAACGAGATTGCCCGATTCGGAACGCACGAGGCGGCGAGCAACCAGGCGCTGTCACGTGCGGCGAGGGATTATCTCTTAGAGGCCTCGGAGCGATACGCCGAGCTGATCGAGGCAATCAACGCGGAAAACGAAAAGCTCGGGGAGTTGGAGCCACTGAAGAGCGATGATCTTCTGCGCCAGGTCGGACCGACAGCCAATGCCGTTCTCGTCGAGACGGACGAGGACGTGCTGGTTGTCGACTTCAACAACATCTGGCCGCCGATGGACCCGAATGCGTCCGCGATGCGCGTCTCCTTCCGCAATCGCGCGTTCAAGGGCGAGGAGAAGGTGACGGCCGCCCTCCTCCGCGCCATGCAGAAGGAACAGACAGCCGTCTTGTTCGTGCGGTACGGTGGGCAGCCGCTGCTTCTGGGCGGGTTCATGCCGGGCATGCCGGCCGCGCCGTTTGCAGCCATGAAACAGCAGTTGGAGGACGCCAACTTCATTGTCAAGGAGTGGGACCTGAAGACCTCCGACACACCGCCCGAAATCGACCCCACGCCGACGCGCACGATCTACATTGTGCTCAAACCGGCGCCGCCGCAGCAGAGTCCGATGGGTCAGCCGAGTCAGGAGCCGCCTTTTTCGGAGCCCAACCGGCGGGCGCTTCTCAGCACGCTCGGTGATTCCGGTCGCGCCCTTTTCATCGCAGGCTGGTCGCCGGGGTCCTACGGACCGATGGCCTCACCCTATGAGTACGATGGTTTCCTCAACGATACGTGGGGGATCAGCGTCGACACATCGACGCTGTTGATCGAGGTCGGAAGCATTGGTCCGGGCAAGTACCACGTCACGCGCCGCGATTTCTTCAACATGGCGGAGACCAACCTGCTGGAGCATGACATCGTTTCCGGTCCGCGACTGGTGATGGCTTTGCCCTGGTGTGCCCCGCTTGCGCTTTCCGACACGCCGCCGGAGGGCGTGGAGCGTTTTCCACTGGTCATTCAGCCCAAGCGCGAGGGTGTGTGGGGGATCCACAACATCAGCGAGTACGAGACGCAAATCCGTGAGCGGAACTTCATGACG
This sequence comes from uncultured Phycisphaerales bacterium, assembly GCA_965371725.1. Classification (GTDB taxonomy): domain Bacteria; phylum Planctomycetota; class Phycisphaerae; order UBA1845; family UBA1845; genus CBDUZO01. The sequence goes on along the minus strand of CBDUZO010000015.1, from coordinate 37,346 downwards.
TTGGCGGATGGGGATTTGGAGGGGCCGTTCACTCTCGCGGCGGCCGCCGAAAAGGGCGATGCCAAGGTCGTCGTTATCAGCTCGCGCGATTTCGCGGTGGACGGTGTCGCGTTCGCCCGCGAGTTGGCGATGGGGCCGGAGGGGTTCCAGCTCCGTTCGCGCAACCCGGGTAACGTGACGTTGCTGATTAACTCGCTTCACTGGTTGAATGACAACACACAGTTCCACAACGTCGGTCGTCCGATCGATCTTGCGGTGCTCGAGGTGAGGGGCGCCTCGACGGTTCGGACGGTGCAGGTGCTTACGATCGTGGTTTGGCCGGTGTTGGCACTGGTTCTAGGTGGTGTTGCCTGGTGGATTCGACGCGGGTAGAGCCGGTTCGATTCCCATGCAAGGCGCGAAGCGCCGTTGTATCCGGGAGTCTCTCGCCCGACGATCGCTTCATGAATCCGAAAGATACGAAAGCATATACGACGCGGATCAGACCTGATGAACTTCAGAACGACATGGATTTTGCTTGTTGTGTTTGTGGTGTTGGTGCTCGGTTATATCGCTCTTAAGCCGCGACCCGGTTCCGGCGAGGGTGAGGCCGACCGAACACGCCCGTTCCAGCCCTCGCCTGTTTCACGGGATCTGCTGGACGACACGCAGAAGCTCGGTGAGCTGGTGAAGGTCGTCTGCCAAACCGAGGATGGCGAAGAGTGGGTGTTCGAGGCGAACGAGGAGTCGGAGGCAACCGCGCAGCGCGAGTGGCGCATGACGTCGCCGCTTGACGTGAAGGTTACGTCCTGGCAGGTGCAACGATTCGCCACGCAGTTCAACAACCTTCAGTATGACATCAGCTACAAGCCGGGTGAGCCCGGTGGTGTGACCGCCGCCGATGCCGGGCTCGATCCGCCGTGGGTGGTCTTGACGCTGACCGATGTGGACGACAAGACGGTGACCGTCGAGATCGGAAGGAAGGCCTCGGCCAGCGAAACCTATGTGCGCCTTGCGGGAAGCGACGAGATCTGTGTCGGCAAAGCCGATCTGAAGAACCTGATCAAGTCGAAGGCCCTCGACTACCGCGATCAGCAGGTTTGGATCTTTGACGCGAAAGACGCGACACGTGTCGAGATCACCGATCGCTCGGATACGGGCGAACCCGCCCACTACGTTTTCGCCAGGCACGATGGGAAATGGATGATCGAGTCACCCGTGACCGCTCGGGCGACGTCAAAGGTCGACGATATGGTCCAGGCAATCAGTCGGCTTCGTGCCATCAAATGGCACGACTGCGATCCGGACCGTTTGGCCATGTACGGGCTCGAGCCGCCGAGGCTCACAATCACCGCAACGGTCGAGAAGGAAGTCGAGGTCGAACCGGAACTGGAAGAGCCTGAACCGACGGAGTCGGTGGAGACGGGCGAGGAGGAGGAAGTCCAGCCCCCCAAGCGAATCGAAACCAGCGTGTACAAGCTGCATCTGTCGGATCGGTCGCCGATCGGTGAGGACACCAAGGTCTACATGAGCCCGGGTGGCGAACCGGTCGTCGGGACGATCATGAAGACGGTGGCGGATAAGCTCACGCCGAACCTGTCCGAATGGCGTGAGATGAAGCTGACAACCGTGAACGCCGATGCTGCCACGCGTGTCGAGCTGTCCACGCCCGAGGGTGAGGCGGTGCTCGTCAAGTCCGGCACTGCTTGGACCTTCGAAGGTGGCGAGGGAAGAGCCGACGCCGCGACGGTTAAGGGATTGCTTGCGGCGCTCGGTAAGCTCAAGGCGGTTGCCTTCGTGGACGGTGAAGAAGGGAACCTGGCCGCATTCGGGTTGGCCGATCCGCGGGCCGAATTGCGGCTGACCCTACCGGGTGTCGAGGGTGTCGAGCGGTTTTCCGTCGGTGGATACACCGATGCCCAGGCAAAGCGTCTCGTCTACGTGCGTCGCAACGAGGCCTCATCGATCGCCAAAGTGCGGGCGTCCGACGTCAAGGCGCTGCTGCGCGGGCCGATGGCCTATCGCGATCATACGATCCTTGATTTTCGTGCCGGTACGATTGATCGAATCGCGTTATCCGTGGAGAACCGTTTCGCGGACGGCCGGACGGATGTGCGTCTCGAGCGGCGTGACGATGGGTGGACGATGGCCGCCCCGGTGGAGGCGCCGGTCCGGAAGGATGGGGTCGATAGGCTTGCCGAGGTTGTCAGGGACCTGCGGGCCGAGTCGGTCGTGGCGTACGCCGACGATGCCTCGGCGTTCGGTCTGGATGCGCCGGCAGCTGTCGTCAGCGTAACACGAACGCCGCCGGTTGAATACCGGTTCGAGAACGACGATGACGAGCATGCCACGGAAGTGCAACCGCCGCCTGAGACGGTGACATTCTCCGTTGCTCAGCACGATGGGAAGGTCTACGCGAAGCGGTCGGACAGCCGGGTCGTTTACGAGCTTGCGCGCGATCTGTTCGAGAAGTTTGGCGAGGAGTACCGCGTCGACAAGGTGATGGGCTTCGACGATCAGGCCGTGATACGGTTTGTGATCCGATCGGGTGATACCGAGCACGTGTTCGAGAAGCACGACGACCGTTGGGTCTATCAGGCGGAAGCGGATTTCCCACTCGACAAGCAGAAAGTGGATAATCTTCTGCTGCAAATCAACGATCTGCGAACACACGGTTATGTCAGTCACACGACACCGTCCGGTGATGCCTACGGACTGTCATCTCCCGCGCACGAGGTGACCGTGGGATTCGAGGATGGGTCGAGTCGTCAATTGCGTGTCTCCGCCCGGACCTGTGACCGTGATCCTCGGAAAGGGCACTACGCGACGGCGGACGGCGCTGAAGGTGTCTTTCTGCTGACGCCCGATGCGACGAAGCGTTTCGCCGTATCCCTCGACGAGCTGGAAGTACGGTAGGCAGGTACCGGCAAAACGCACCCGTGGCATGGGTGGTCGTGGGGGTGGTGCATCGGGCGACACGGGGGTTGCATCATCGCGGCGGCCCGCCAATTCAAGTGGAGATTGCAATCGTGGTGTCTCTCTTGGTGGATGTTCTGTTTTCGCGGCGCCGGAATCTCGAAATAATCTGCGGGATTCGTCGCCTTTCGCTGGAATCTCATCAAGTCGCACCTTATCATGGATAAGACGTTGAGTCCGACTGCATCTGTCCAGGGCAAAAGCTGCGTGAGGCAATAGACCGATTGCCAATCTCGCGGCATTGGACAGCGGCGGATTGCGTGGCCGCCGCCCGGCGCGGTAAGGGGATCGACTTGGCGCATTATGCGTTGGGACCAGTGAAACAAGGAACGGAGAGATGGGCGTACGACATCACGTCAAAGTGTTGATTGTGGATGATGATCCGGCCATTTGCAAGACCGTGGGTTTGTTGCTGGAGGATCATGGCTATAGCCCGCGTACCTTCACCGACGCGGAGGAAGCCGTCATGGTGGCCGAGAAGGAGTCCTTCCAGATCGCGCTGATCGATCTGCGGATGCCCGCGATGGACGGTGTCGAGGTGGTCGAGAAGCTGAAGGAGATCGACCCACGGACAAGCTGCATTGCCATGACGGCGTATCCGGATCTGGACAGCGCGACCGAGACGATGCGGCGCGGCACGTGTGACTACATCACCAAGCCGTTCAAGCAGGAGGAACTGATCGAGGCGGTGGATCGCGCGTGCCAGAGGATGGGCATCATCTACCGGGACGAGCAGGAGCTCAACCGCTTGATCGGCCAGCGGATTCGAAGCCACCGGCTTAGCCAGAACCTGACGCTCCGTCAGCTCTCCGACCGAACGGACCTGACGACGTCGCAGTTGTCGCAGGTGGAGCTGGGCAAGAACGCCGCCTCGATCTGGGCTTTGGCGCGGATCAGCAACTCGCTCGGCTTGCAGGTTTCGGAGCTTCTGGCAGGGCTGTAGTCTCGAGGTCTCCGGCCAACAGCGCTTCCGACAGCCGTGGTGGGCGCGTTGGATCGTCCGAGGGTGATTGCTCGCCCGTGAAGCTTGATCAGTTTGTCATCACGGAGCGGATGTAGCGGGCGCGCTCGACGTCACGCTCTTCCTCGCTGAGCTCCTTACCGAGAAGCTTCTGCAAGTGGGCGGGCTGAACCTGCAGGAACAGCTTGTTCAGCGCGGTGATGTCGAGCTTGTCGAACCGGCCGAGGTGGATTCCCATGCGGATGGGGGAGAGCAATACCTGCGTCTCCTCGTTTGTGATGCATCTGGCGCCGCACAGCACTCCATAGGCCCGCCAGATCTTGTCGTCCAACTGATCCGCGCGATTGGCGACGAGTGAATCACGGGCTGTTCGCTCGTACTCGACGATTTTTGGGATGATGCCCTGCCCAAAGGACGAGAGGATATCCGCCTCCGATTTTCCGAGCGTGGTCTGGTTGGATATCTGGAACAGATCACCGACGGCGTCGGTTCCCTCCCCGTGCAGACCGCGCACGGCCAATCGCATATCACGGGCGGCCCGCGCGACGCGCTCGATCTCCTTGGTCAGCTTCAGACCGGGCAGATGCAGCATCACCGACACGCGAATCCCGGTGCCCACATTCGTGGGGCAGGCCGTCAGGTACCCGAATTGCTCGTCAAACGCGAAGGCGAGGTTCCGGCTGAGCGTGTCATCGGTCTCATTGACCTCGTCCCACAGGGCATCGAGCTGAAACCCGCTGCGAAGGGACTGGATGCGGAGATGGTCCTCCTCGTTGATCATTAAGGCTCGCGTCTCGGAGGGCCATATGCTAACACCGCGCCTGCCCTTGGCGGCTGCGTGCTGACGGCTGATCAGGTGGCGCTCGACGAGCACCTCCCGGTCAAGCCCGTCGATTTCATCGATGTCGATAAGGGCGATGTCGGGCCAGTCCTTCTGCGACGTGATCTCATCGGCAAGCGCCCGATACACTTCGGTGCGCTCATCGGTACCGGCGGTGGAGAGGAAGGGAAACCCTGCCAGGTTCCGGGCAAGTCGGACGCGTGACGAGATCACCACGTCACAGTCGGGCCCGACGCCGCGAAGCCATTCACCCGTCGATTTCGTCAGATCGTCAATCGTCACGGTTCGGTCGACTCCGCACTTTCCAGAGCCTGTATGTCATCGCGCAACCGGGCAGCCAATTCGTACTTTTCGGCGTCGACGGCCTCCTTCAACGCACGGTGGAGCTTCCGCAACCCGGTCTGCCTCCGGAGGGTGGCGTCATCCGTACCGGGCGTTTTGCCCACATGCTTCGTGGCATTTTCATGGGCCCGTTTGATCAGGGGCGTCAGCAGTTCGCGGAAGGCCTCGTAGTCGTGTGGGCACCCGAGCTGTCCCGACATCTGGAACTCACGGAACGTGATGCCGCACTTGGGGCACGCCCGATCGTCGCCATCGCCCGGGTCGGTCTTGTGCTTGATGAACTCCTTGAGGACCTGGTTGGCGGTGTAGGGCTGTTTGATGATCACGCCCTCCTTGACCGCACACTCCTCGCAGAGGTGGAGCTCCCTCTTCTCCGGGGCGGTGTCGGTGATGTGAACCGTCGCCCGAGCCTGATGGCAACATTGGCAGACTACGTGGTTCATGCGTTCTGTATTCCCAAGACAGCAAGGACCGTCAACAAGTAGAGTTTAGGTTCCATCGCCGCGATCGTCAATTTCCCCGCGTGACACCGGTGCTGGGGCCCGGTTACGCGGTCTCGTAGGCGGCGGTACAACCCGCTGCCTCGGTCACATCGACCCGGCTGATGGACGCGAGACCTGTCGCACGAATCCGATCGAAGATGTACCTGGCGACGTTCTCAGCCGTCGGGTTCAGCCCGGCGAAGGGGGCATGCTCGCAGAGATCGGCGTAGCGCAAATCGGCGACCACGTCTTCCAGGGCGGATTGGGCGATATCGAAGTCCACGACCATTCCACTATCGTCCAGGTTGGCCCGCGTGAAGTGCGCGCGGACGAGCCAATCGTGTTCGTGCGGCTGTTCGCGCGTGCCGTCGGAACGTCGAATGCGGTGGACCGCGGGGAATGTCGCCTCGACGATCGTGGAGTACATCAGGTCCGCCCTGCCCATGTCCCAGTGGCGAGCCGCACGCGAATCGAGGCCGGGCATTCGCCTCGATCTCGTCACGCAGCACGGACCGCCGAGCGGTATTGTAGCGGGTTTGGCCTTAGGGCGACAGCCCGCTCATTGACCGGTCGGCGCAGGAATCGTAGCATCGCCCCATGCTTCACATGTTGCCGAGTCGTGACGAGCTGGCCGCACTTGCCGAGGGGGTGAGTGTGGTTCCGGTCTATTGCAGCATCCTGAGCGATCAGTTGACCCCGGTGTCGGCCTTTGAGCGGCTTGCCGCCGACGCCGAGCATGCGTTCCTGCTCGAGAGTGTGGTGGGTGGCGAGAAGATCGCCCGTTACTCATTCCTTGGCGCCGATCCGTTTGCCCTGGTCCAGGCGGACGACCGTGCGACGACGGTCACGGTGCCGACGAACGTTGAAACGCGGCGGGACGTTGACCCCTTGGCGGAGCTCGAAGCGCTGCTGGCGAACTATCGAGCACCGCACCCCGTCGGGCTGCCCCGATTCCTCGGCGGCGCCGTTGGGTATGCCGGGTACGGCCTGATGCGGCGTTATGAGAAGCTCGGTGTCCCGCCGGCGGATGACCGGGACCTGCCGGTCGTGCAGTTCGGTGTGTACGATCGGATGGTCATCTTTGACCACGTGCGGAAGCTCGTTCACGTGGTGGTGCATGCGCCGGTCGGCGATGGGGTTGATCTGGATGATTCCTACCGCGATGCGTGTGCGCGGATCGAGGCTGTCGTGAACCAGCTTAGGGGCGTTCAGCCGGACGCCACCAGACCGTTCATGCCGATTCGCACGGATTCGGTGCCTTGCGAAAGCAACATGACGCCCGAGCAGTTCAAACGGGCTGTCGAGCGTTGCAAAGAGTACATTCGGGCGGGCGACATCTTTCAGGTTGTCTTGGCCCAGCGGTTCTCGACGGTCACGACCGTTTCACCGTTCGATGTGTATCGAGCGCTTCGCGTCATCAACCCGTCGCCGTTCATGTTCTACCTTCAGACGCCGTCTGTGACGCTGGTGGGGGCATCACCGGAGATTCTGTGCCGCTTGGAGGGGCGGACGGTGTCGACGCGTCCGCTGGCCGGTACGCGACCGCGAGGCCGGACGGAGGCGGAAGACCTCGGGCTCGAGGCGGAGCTGCTGGCTGATCCAAAGGAGCGGGCCGAGCATGTCATGCTGGTTGATCTAGGCCGCAACGATCTCGGTCGCGTGTGTGAGCCGGGACAAGTTCGCGTTGACGATCTGATGTCCGTGGAGCGGTACAGCCACGTCATGCACATCTGCAGCAACGTTTCGGGGACACTTGCGGCTGGCAAGACCGCCTTCGATGCGCTCCGGAGCGTGCTTCCGGTCGGTACGGTGAGCGGTGCTCCGAAGATCCGCGCGATGCAGATCATCGATGAGCTGGAATCGGTCCGTCGCGGACCCTACGCCGGGGCGGTGGGGTACGTCGATTTCGCCGGGAACATGGACACGTGCATCGCCCTGAGAACGCTGGTGATCACGCCGCAGGACGATGGAACGCGCCGTGTCGACGTGCAGGTCGGTGCGGGGGTCGTGGCGGACTCGGAACCGGAAAGGGAGTACCGCGAGACCGTCAACAAGGCCCAGGCCATGCTCGCCGCGTTGCACCTTGCCAACGCCTGGGCGGACGAGGGAAGCTGACTCTTCGTCAAGCCACCGTCTCCGGCGGTGAGAATCGACAAGGCTTTGCCGTTTTGGGCGTGTTTCAAAGGATCGTGTGTGAGGAGCGTCGAGTGACTCCCTGTGACAGCCGTGTCTCTCGTCCCGTAGGGACGGAATGAGAATAGCGTGGTGCCCCGTCCTTCGCGGAGCGAAGGGTGGGGGACGGACGGTTGTTCGAGATGTCTTCGGCTGCTCAATCCATTCCCCACCCTTTTCTAACGAAAAGGACGGGGCACCCGCAACCTGTTTGAGTCCCGTAGGGACGATTGAAACGTGTAGGGTGGGCACTGCCCACCACGTGACTCATTCGTCCCTCCGGGACTTGGAATGCCCCGTCACCGGTTTACCCCGCGATAAATCACGGGGCTATTCTCAGATGTCCCTACGGGACAAGCGGGTGCCTTGCGACTCAAAGAGCCCACCGCACGGTCCGGACCTGTTGAAGAACTCGTGTCGGATCGCTCAGGTGTAGCGCCACTCCTTGTGGGTGGCGCCCAGTGCAGTTGCTCGTCCCCTACAAGGGGAGACGCTACATTCTTCAACAGCGTATCAGCAGCCTTCCTCATACCATCGGCTCTGCCGGTGGTCCCTGACTTCTCTCCATCACGGTTCGTTGCGAATCACTCTGTAAAGCCGGCAGGAGGCTGTCGTTGGCGGTGAGGTTTCGTTTCTACCTTCGAACATCAACTCGACGGGCAGCCAATTGGGCAGGGCGTCCGGCAGGTCGTCGGCGTCTTCGCCGGGTGGCGGCAGACGGAGGTAGATGTAGTCGATCCCGTTGTCGAGTAGCCCTTTGGCTGTGATCTCCCGCCCGGTCCGCAAAGCCCTCCACTGATGAGGAGTGATGACGTCCCGCTCCAGACCGGCCCCCATCAGCGGATAGGTCAGGGCGGGGGCGTTGAGGTTGAGGATGCGTGAGCCCGGCTCAAGCTCATCCACCAGTCTCGGAATCTCGTAGGTGTCGGCCCGATTCCAGATGCCGTCCTTCAGTCGACCCGCCAGAGCATGGGCGGGTTTCAGGGCGGCCATCGCACCCGTCACCAGCAGCGCGACCGTCACCATGACCAACACAGACCGTTCGAACCGCCCGATGAGGCGATCGATCAGGACGGACGCTACGGGAACGCCTACCAGGACCAGCGGCAGCACAAACCGCAACATCTCGTGAAACACGGCCAGCAGAAGCACCGGTCCGCTCAGCGCCAAAACCAGGAGGATCAGCAGCCATCGTTCGGAGGGCGCGTGCTGGCGGCGAATCCTGCCTGAGAGCAGGACAGCCAAAAGCCCGGCCGGGACAAACGCGGCGTAGGCGGCGCCGAGACCGTTGTTGACGGAATAGGGGTAGCCGCTAAAGCCGGCGCTCTTGAACTCCCGCCAGGGGTAGTCCCACCAGGGTTGGATCAAGGCGAGTACGGGCAGGCGAGGAAACACTTCATCGGCGGTCATGCCCGGCAGAACGCGATAGCCGGCGATTTCGATTGCCAACGGGTACACGGGGTTCCCCGCCTGCACCGTTCCGCGGATGAACCAGAACGATGAGCAGGCAAGGGCACCAAGCCCGAACAGGACAGCCGCATGAAACGGTCCAGGTGACACGCTTGCGTCACTCCTGGGACGGCCCTCGATCCATCGCAGACTGATGGCAATAACGCCCAACAGCGCGACCAGGAGGAGATAGGTCGTCTTGCTGCCCAAGGCAATACCGGCTGAGAGCCCTGCCAGCAGGATCAGGTTTCGCTTAGAGGCAGGGTGCTTCACGTGTGAGGCCCACATCAACGCAAGCAGCGCGGACAACCAGGCTGACGCCCCGAACAGGTCGATGTAACTGGAGACGCTCTGGAACGCGACCACGGGAATGCTCAGCAAGATGCAGGCACTGACGATCGAACCGCGGAAGCCCACACCCATCCGCCGCGCGATTGCGAACACCGTAACCGCGCTCCATAACGCCTTGGGGAGGTGAGCGATCGTGACAAGACGTTCCAGCCCCGCAGAGAGCATCAGGAACGGCACGATCATGCCGTTCTCGGGAAAGGAGTGATAGGGCTCGCCGAAGATCAGGTCCATGCGTTGCGTGTGCATCCAACCCACGGCTGTGTGCAGGTGATAGTGCAATCCGTCATACCCGGTGGGGAACCGCGTCAACGCGTCAACGAGGAAGACGGTGTACATCCCGGCAACGATGAGCAGGGGCAGCCACCAGAAGCCGAGGCCGCCTCTTGGAGAGTCCGTGACCGTGATTCCCTCGGCGAGTGACCCCCTCCCGTTGCCGCGCGGAACCACGCGATGCGTGAGCCACGTCAGACCCAGGAAGATCAGAGCCGCCGGTTCCGGTGTGACGAGGCCGCGCCCGGTTGCCAACGCCGCAAGTCCGAGGATGTGAACCGAGACGATCAGCCCGGCTGTCGGGGGGATGCACGCCAGTGACCAGAGCGATGCCCGCTCATCGACCCCGGAGGCACGACACCAACGGTAGCCCACTCGCCACATGGCAACCCAGATGAAGGCGATCACGACAAGGGATGTCAGATGGAGTAGCTGCATCGGAACTAGCCGAACTTGGTGACCAGGCGCGAGACCTCACGAGCGAACGCTCGGACCGTTTCGGAGCGGATCAGGTAACAGATCAGGCTGACCCCGCACAACGCCAGCCAGATTTGATCGCGTTTGATGATTGACTTCACCATGCTTGCCCGAGGCTGTGCAGTCTCAATGTGTCCGGGCGCCTCCGGAAACCGGGGCGCCGCGCGGACGCGGCAAAGCCGCCTTGCGGCAGTCCGCGGCTCGGTTCGCTTTGAGTCATCCGGCGCTGTCCTATTCGTATCGGTTGCGCCCGCACGATTGGATCACCTTGCCGCGCCGGGCACGGCTTAGAAACCGCAGACGCGGACGAGGTGGTCGTAGTAGTCGTCCTCCAGGGCGTCGGGTGGCCCGAAGTAGGCCTCGAAGGCGGCTGTTCCGATGCTGATGTCCGGCGTGTTGGAGGTGAGCCTGGCTGCGCCTACGTGGGCGCGGAAAGCGCCGTCCGCCACGTCGGAAAGAAGTCTGTCAAATGCCTCGGCATATCGGCCTCCCGCACCGTGCTTAAGAAAGGTAATCAATGCCCAGGCCTGGGCGTAGTAGACCTGAGTGGTGGGGCTGTGGTCACGGCTGATCACGGCGCCGGCGTCCGTGTCGACGATTTCCCGGAGCGGCAGCAGCGTGTTCGCTTGAACGGCCTCGCACAGGCTGTTGATGCGGTGCGTGTTGCGGGTCGGCGTGAAGGCGGGCTTGCCTCCGCGAATGTCAAAGGCCTCATGGTAACACGCGAGACCCTCGTGGAGCCAAGCGGGGACCGTGGTGTCAAACCGCGTGCCGAGATACTGATGCCACATCTCGTGCACGAGCGTTGCAAGCGTGGAGGATCGATCCGTGTAGAACGACACGGACATGTCGCCCTCCGTGTAACCGCCCCGGCGAATCCGCGAGTAGACGTCATACCGGGCCGGGAAATGGCGCTGCGTGAAGCGGTCCCAATCCTGTCGGGTTCCGAAGACGTAGATGCTCAGCGGAGTTTGTGGTCCGGCGGGAGCGGGAACCGTTCGGTCGAAGCGTGCGTAGGCGGCCTCCAGGAAGCCCGGCAGCGCGCGCTCGAACTCGGAGTCGTGCAAGGTGCTGATGATTTCGAGGTGGTCGGTCGTGATACGCCGACCGGTCAGCCCGTCGCCCGACCAGAGGTCCAGAGTGGCGGAGGTCTCGATGTGTGTCTGCCCCGGCGCGGCGCATCCGCAGGTGCAACCCAGCACGAGCAGAAGCGGAGGCAGCGACGAACGGTACGCTCGGCGGAGGTGTCGTCCTTGACGCATGACTCAATCCTTTCCAAACGAGACACTGACAAGCAGGAAGGATAAAAGCCGAGGGGGCGTCGGTCAAACGGGGATCGCCGGTTTGGACGGATGCGGCGGCGGCGCTTATCATCTCCGGGTCCGGGTCGTGGATCGGCTCGGTATGAGGGAACCAGTCGATTACCCCATGATGAGGGAGCGCGAGGGACGATGACGCAGCAAGAGAGTGTTGAGAACGTGATCATCATCGGTTCCGGACCGGCCGGGTGGACGGCGGCCATCTACGCGGCCAGGGCAAACCTGAGCCCGCTTGTGTTCGCCGGTCGGCCGAAGACCATCCCGAGCACGATCCTTCCGGGTGGGCAGTTGATGATGACGACGGACGTGGAGAACTTCCCGGGGTTTCCCGAGGGTGTGACCGGGCCTCAACTGATGGCCCGGCTCGAGCAGCAGGGCGTTCGATTCGGTGTGCGGATCGTGACGGACAACGGCCCACACCCCGACGTTTCCAACCCGGACGACGGGCACTCCTACAGCTACCACGACTGCAAGCGGGTGGATCTTTCGCGGCGTCCTTTCACGGTCGTGGGGGAGGATGACACGGAGGTTCGCACGCATGCCCTGATCGTGGCGACAGGGGCGACGGCGAACTGGATGGGGTTGGAGAATGAACAGCGTCTTGCCCGCAGCGGCGGTGGGGTCAGTGCTTGTGCCGTCTGCGATGGGGCGCTGCCGATGTTCCGTGACAAGGTCCTGGCAGTGGTCGGCGGGGGCGACTCAGCCGTCGAGGAGGCGACATACCTGGCGAAGTTCGCAGGGAAGGTGTGCATCATCCATCGGCGCGACGAGCTTCGGGCGTCGAAGATCATGGCCAAGCGAGCGATGGACAACCCCAAGATCGAAATTCTCTGGAACAAGATCCCCCTGGATGTGCTCGGGGAGGAGATGATCTCGGGCGTGCGGTTGAAGGATACGAAGACGGGTGATGAGTCGACGCTTGAGGTGGGCGGATTGTTTATGGCGATCGGACACACGCCGTCGACGGCTTTCTTGGAGGGGCAGCTCGAGCTCGGCGCGAAGAACTACATTGCGTTGACCGATCCTTATCGATCGACCACGAGCGTCGAGGGTGTCTTCGGCGCCGGCGACTGCGTGGACAGCGTCTACCGCCAGGCGATCACGGCCGCCGGGATGGGTTGCAAAGCCGCCATCGACGCCGAACGCTGGCTGGCGGAGAACGGAATCGAGTAGGAAGATGCCCCTTTGCGTTCCAGGGACTTACCGATGCATATTGCGATACTGACAACGGGCGGGACGATCGAGAAGACCTACAACGAGTCCGACGGGACGTTGGCCAACGTCGGGTCGGTCCTGCACCACATCCTCGGTTGTTTGCGCCATCGTGAACTCGACATCCGCCACGTACCGGTTATGTCGAAGGACTCACTCGATTTGGGCGAGACGGATCGACAGGCGATCCTGTACGCGGTCAAGGCGGCCATATCGCAGAACGACGCTGTCATTGTCATTCACGGTACCGACACCCTGACCGCCACCGGTGATTACCTCCAAGCTAACCTGGGCGATGTGGACAGGCCGATCATCCTGACCGGCGCGATGCGGCCTTATGAGTTCCGAGACACCGACGCCGTTCAGAACGTGACCGAGGCGTTGTTCGCCTGTGGGGTCTTGGAGGCGGGCGTTTGGGTGGTCATGCACGGCCGATCCCTGCGCTTCCCCGGCGTCGTCAAGGATCGCAGCAGGATGACGTTCGTTCGGGCGAGCAAGTAGCCGCTTGCCTTTTGGGAAGAAAAGTGGTCGGGTTGCGGAAGCAGCGAGCAGAGAGCGCACACGGCCGGAGTCGTGCCGGTGCGTGACGTGTGGTTGCAATCCGCATCTCCCTGTGTTCCAACAGTAGGTGATGGACAACGAGAAACCTGCCGAGTCCAGCGGAACACGTCGTGCAAAGGTCACTTGTCTGATCCCGCCGGCCGTGGCCCTGTTCGCGTTTGTCGTGTACTACCTCACGCTTGCGCAGGAGGTGGGGCCGGGGGACTCGGCAGAGTTGGCGCTCCAGGCGTATCGGCTCGGCGTGACGCATCCGCCGGGGTACCCCGTCCACACATGGGCGGGGAAACTTTTCATGCTGCTGTTGGCTGAACCGGCGGCGGCGACGAACCTGCTGTCCGCCGTCAGTGCGGCTATGGCGGTTGGACTGCTCAGCTCGATCCTTCTCAAGCTCACCGAGCGGTGGGCGTCCGCCTGCTTCGCTCCTCTGTTGTTCGCGCTTACGCCGCGGGTGTGGGAAGCGGCTGTCGTCACGGAGGCTTATGTCGTCAATGTCTGTGTCCTCGGATTGGCCCTGTGGTTGGCCGTCTCGTGGCACCATCGGCCGGTCGGCTGGAGGCTTTGGGCCTCGGCCGGTGTGTTGGGGCTATCGATGGGCAGCAGCCTGGCCAACCTGATGCTTGTTCCGGGGTTCCTGGTTTTGCTGCGGCGCGAGCGAAGGTATCGGTGGCGCCGAATCGCAGGGTATCTGCTGATCGTTCTGGTGGTGGGGTGTGCGGTGCTGAGCTGGACCTACTTCCGCGCGCGCACGATCCTGCTGATTGGGGCGGTCGTCGTGCCCGACACGCCCGGTGACTTGATCACCTTTCTTACCGGCGCGCAATACTCGACGCTCGAGCCGCAACCGATCCGGTTCTATCTTCATCGATTCGCGGAGCACGGGTATTTCTTGGGCGCGGCGTTTCTGTGGCTCGGGTTGGCGTTGGGCCTTGTCGGCGTCACGGTTCAGTGGAAGCGCGATCGGGTGTTCTGTATCTCGTTCCTGTTGATCTTCCTGGTCAACTTTGGTTACTTCACCGGGCATCCCTGGGTCGACTATCAGCAGATGGTGGCCCCATCGTATTTCGTCTTCGCGATCTGGATTGGTTTCGGCCTGGCATGGCTCTATCGGTTGCGTACCCGGGCGATCGGTCCCTCCGTGGCTGTTGTCGTCTCGGTCGCGCTTGTGGCCGGGTTGCTGATGTCGGGCCATCGTACGCACAGGGAGCGGGGCGGCGGTACGCCGGTGACGGACTTCGTTCTTCGCTCGTTTGGCGTTTTCCCCGACGGCGCGGTCGTCTTTGCAGAGTGGTACAAGTTTACGCCGCTGCTGTACTTTCAACAGGTTCATGGTCTGCGGCCCGACCTGACGATTTTGGAGCGGTCGTACGGGCCGAGGTGGTACTCGGATGACGTGGCAGCGTTGCCCCATGAACCGCTTCCTGCACGGCCGCCTTCTTCCCGAGGAACAGAGGGCCTGCCTCCATCGGGCCGTGGGCGTGTGTATATCGAGGATTGGCGTGGCTTCATGTACGAAACCGCTCGGTCACGGCCGGTGGTGATCGACGTGATCGATGCGGAGCCGCTGCCGGGATATGCGTTTGAATCGATGGAGCACGCCTGGTACCGCGTGGTCACGACTGTGTCAGTTGAACCGTGATGACGCCTGCTGGAATGTGTGTATCGACGTTCTAAAGCACCTCTGCACGGAATTGGTTCGGTATACGTCTTCAGAAGGTTGCGGGTGGAACTGAGGAGAGGAATCGGTTAGTATGTATCTTGTGTGTCTCGCCCTCACGTTGTGTTGCGCGTGGAGCGCCGGGCGGCGGCACACGGTTCAGCCCCGATGTTGGTGCCGGGCGCGATGTCTCCGGCAACGAAGCCTGTTGGAATCTCCCTGAAGAAAGGAACGCAGAAGACATGCAGTTCGCACACGCACGCGTAAGAGGGTCCCGCTTTGTCCTGTCCGCGCTGCTGACGGTCGTAGTTCCGGCCGGTTTCGCCGCGGGCGGAGAACAGGAAATCAGCGTGACCATTCGGGCGGGTGAACCGAAGATCACCACGACGGTGGATGGGCATGAGGTGTCCGTTGAGGGTTTTGGGTACTTGCTTGTTCCCGGTAAGCCCGCGCTGCCGTCCAAGATTTTCGCCGTGGCGATTCCTCCCGGGGCCGAGGTCGTCGATGTTCGTTACGACGCGCCCAAGAGCGTCACGCTTCCGGGAACCTACCGTGTTGTCCCTTCGTCCCTTCGACGGGTCATCGGTGAGGAGAACCCGGTGCTGTACCAGAGGGACAAGCAGAAGTACGACGAGAACTTCGAGTTCGTGTACAGCCGGGATGATGTGTATCCGGCGGGCTCCGTTGAGTTCGTTCGCTCCGCAGGTTACCGGAAGTACAACTTGGCGGATGTCCGTGTGACGCCGTTTGGCTACCGGCCGCTGAGCGGTCAACTGATTTTCTATCCGGAGATTACGGTTCACGTGACTTATGCGTTCTCGGGTGCTCCGGTTGCCGCCATGATTGACGATTCGCCTCGGATCGAGCGGATGGCGCAGAGGATCATCGTCAACCACGACGATACCGCGGACTGGTATCCGCGTGAGAAGGCGGGCACGAATCGGGACCAATACGATTTCGTCATCATAACGCTCGACTCGTTGACGTTTCCGGTTGGGTCTTTGGCCATCTGGGAACAGAGCAAGGGCAGAAACACGCAAACGGTAACGACATCCTGGATTGAGTCCAACTACCCAGCAGGCTATGACCTGGCCGAGAAGATCCGCAATTTCCTTCGAGACAAGTATCCGTCGGAGCAATGGGGCATTCGGGATGTGCTGCTTGTGGGCGACTACGATGATGTGCCCATGCGGCGTACATGGCAGGATTTGGGTTACGGGAAACCGGAAACGGATTATTACTACGCTGAACTGTCGCTGCCTGACAGCCAATCCTGGGATGCGGACGGGGATCACCAATGGGGAGAGAATAGCGATCCCATCGACTTCTACGCGGAGGTGAACGTCGGGCGGATTCCGTGGAGCGATCCTGCTACCGTGGTGAGCATCTGCCAGAAGTCCGTCGCTTACGAGCAGAACGAGGATCCGGCCTTCAAGAGGAACATCCTGCTGCTGGGGGCCTACTTCTGGGCGGACACGGACAACGCGGAGCTCATGGAGGCCAAGATCAATCAGCCCTGGATGGCGGATTGGTCCGTGACGAGGATGTATGAGAAGAACTCCAGCTACTGGTCCACTTATGATTGCGATTACCCGCTGTTGCCCGCGAACGTGATGTCGGTTTGGCCCGACGGGCAGTATGCCTTTGTCAACCTGGCGGGGCACGGTTCGCCAACATCAACCCACATCTACGGACTCGGCGCGCCTGCCTTTATTCAGAACTCCGATTGCCCCCAGTTGAACGACGACTATCCGGCCATCGTCTTCGCGGATGCGTGCAGCAACTCCGACACGGATCAGTTGAACCTTGGTCAGGCGATGTTGAAGGATGGGGCCGTGGGGTTCGTCGGCGCGACGAAGGTTGCCCTGGGGCATCACGGGTGGGACAGTGCCTACGACGGATCGAGTCAGTCACTCGATTACTTCTTCACGACCTGTGTCACGTCCGGTGAATACTCACAAGGGGAAGCTCTTCAGTGGGCGTTGACGGAGATGTACGTGAACGGTCTGTGGAGCTACAACAAGTATGAGACATTCGAGTGGGGCGCACTTTGGGGGAATCCCGATCTCTGGATCGGGTCCCCGCCGGTGATGACAATCAGTTTCCCGGATGGCATACCCGAGTATGTGGCGCCGGACACGCCCACCGACTTGACCGTTCGGATCATGGATGGGACCGCGAGTTACGTACCTGGAACCGGTCAACTGTACTACCGGTTTGACGGCGGGAACTGGTTGAGCGCGCCTGTTGTGCATCAGACTGCAGACCTCTACATCGCGACTCTCCCGGCGGCTCAATGTGATGACACACCGGAGTTTTACATCAGCGCCGAGACGGACGGTGGCACAACCGTCACGAATCCCTACGATGCGCCGGCTGCCGTCCATACCGTGATCGTTGGATCGTTCGTGAAGATTGCGGACCAGACCATGGATACCGATCCCGGCTGGACCACCGAGGGACAGTGGGCGTTCGGTCAACCCACCGGCGGAGGCGGTGAGTACGGCGGGCCCGATCCGACCAGCGGGCATACCGGCAACAAGGTGTACGGTTATAACCTCAACGGTGACTACGCCAACAGCATGTCGGAGTATGATCTCACGACAACCTCCTTTGACTGTTCGAGTGTCAGCAACACAACACTCAAGTTCCGGCGGTGGCTCGGCGTCGAACAGAGCATGTACGATCATGCCTACGTGCGTGTCAGCAGCAATGGGACCAACTGGGCCACGATCTGGCAGAACTCAGGCACGGTCAGCGATTCGTCATGGGGAGAGTATGAATATGACATCGCATCCGTTGCCGACGGTGAGTCGACGGTATACCTGCGCTGGACGATGGGCACCACCGATACTGCGTGGCGATACTGCGGATGGAACATCGACGATGTGGAGATCTGGGGCCTCATCGAATGCGGCTCGCAGCAGGACCCGCCGACGATCTCCACGCATCCTGGGAGCGAGACTCGGTGTGAGGGCGAATCCATGACCTTCACGGTCGAGGCAAGCGGCGGACTGCCTTTGATTTATCAGTGGGCGCATGACGGTCAGAACATCCCCGGAGCGAACGGACCGTCCTTCACGATGAATCCGGTGGGTGTCGATGACGCCGGTGCTTATCGTTGCGTCGTGAGCAACGCTTATGGAAGCGCAGAGAGTGATCCGGCCGCCCTTACCGTCGTCCCGCTCGCTACGTGCGACGACGACGATGCCTGCACGGCCGACACGTGCTCCGGAGGCGTGTGTGCCAACACCGACGATACACCCGCCGGGCAGTGTTGCGATCCGACCAATGGGGATTACACATCCATCGATGACGATGACGTCTGCACGGACGATGTCTGCTACGCGGACGGCAGCGTCACCCATGATCCCAACTACGATCCGCAGGTTGATTGCTGCAACCCATCCAACGGCGATCTGATGCTGATCGACGACGGCAATGCCTGCACGGAGGACACCTGTAACGCGGATGGTAGTGTCGATCATGACGCCGACTACAACCCGCGACTCGATTGCTGCGATCCGGCGACGGGTGATCTGACGACGATCAATGATGGGAATGATTGCACCACGGACGACACATGTGACCCGGCTACTGGAGAGGTGACGCGCTTGATCCTGACGCCGTCGGCCGCGGGCGGCGGTGCTCGGGCCCTGATGGTGACGCCGCAATCGTGCTCGGGCCAAGTGGCTGTGCTGGTGACGTCGCCGGATTATCCGTGTGTGTCCATGTATGTAGACGCAGACGGGATGTTGGTCGAGACGCCGGAGATGAGAACGCCCACGGAGTGGGCCGACGTTGCCATTCGCGGTGAGCTGATCGTTCCGTCGTCGACCTACACGATCCAGTGCTGGGCGTCGGACGTTCTGTCGGAAGCAGCCTCGGCGACGACGTGGATGTGGGGGGACGTGGACAATGACGAGGACGTCGACATTGACGACATCTTGTTGATTATCCAGGCGTTCCAGAGTGATTTCAGCCAGGTGACGCTGGAAGCCGCCGATCTTCACCCGTGTACGCCGAACGGTGAGATCGACATTGACGACATTCTGTCGGCGATCGCCGGGTTCCAGAGCAAGACGTACGCTGATACGGGCTGCCCGATCCCGTGCGAGTAAACAAGAGCGGTTGACGGACCTAGAGTGCATTCAGGGCAAGTGTAGCGTCGCATGGCTGTTGTTGTCCGGGCGAAACCCGCAACCGGACGCTACAGCCGGATAGAGCTTGCTCTATTCCAGAGTATTCAACGGGCCAACCCCGGTGTCATCGCGGACGCCGGGGTTGGTGTTTTTGGAGCCTGACAGACCGGCGAACTCCTTTGTGAGTGCGTCGACGGCGCCGGGCTGATAGGCTTGCGTGTCGAGCGTGAAGAAGCGGTTGATCGAGAGGTTCTTCCGTTCGAGGATTCGTTCGTTCATCTTCTCCCGGAATTCACGGAACTGTTCCAAGCGCCCGGTCATCGTTGGCCTCCCATGTTTTGCGGCCCAATCATAGACACGTTCGACACAGCGAAACGGTATTGCCCGCCCGCGCATCGATCCAACGATTCGATGATAACCGGGGGCAATCGTCGACGCGATCCGTTGCTGATCGGGCGTGGACACCCGGTTGTGTTCGTGCTACCGTCCCGGCTGATCG
The DNA here is from genome assembly GCA_965371725.1 of uncultured Phycisphaerales bacterium. Classification (GTDB taxonomy): domain Bacteria; phylum Planctomycetota; class Phycisphaerae; order UBA1845; family UBA1845; genus CBDUZO01. The sequence continues at coordinate 17,659 of CBDUZO010000015.1, read as the reverse complement.
GAGAGAGTGCGCGGAAGGTTCGATCGCGTTGGGATGATGATGGGAGTGTCGAGATGAGGCCTGTTGTAAAGTTTCTGGGCGATGAGCTCATTGAGAGCATCCTTGCCGAGGCTCGCGGGATTCTGAGCACTTTGGGTGTGGAGATTCACAATGACGGAATCCTCTCCATGCTCTCGGACCACGGTGCCAAGATTGCCCCGGAAACCCGTCGTGCCCACTTGAGTGATGAGATCATCGATAAGTCTCTGGCGGCTGCTCCGCGGTCGTTCAAGCTCTTCGACGTGCTCGGGCGGCAGACGCATGACATGTCTGATTGGAACGTCCACTTCACGCCGGGCTCGGCGGCCATTAACGTCCTTGACAACGAGACGAACACCATCCGCACCCCGACGACAGCCGATTACGTCGCCTACGTCAAACTGATAAGCCGTCTCGATCATATCGCATCGCAGAGTACCGCGTTGATTCCGCAGGACGTACACCCGAACATCTCGGACAGCTATCGGCTCTTCCTGAGCCTGCTCCACTGCGAGAAGCCGGTCGTGACGGGGGCCTTTACGATCGAGGCCTTCAACATCATGCGGGATCTGCAGCTTGCGGTTCGCGGATCGAAGGAAGCGTTAAGGGACAAACCGCTCACGGTGTTCTCCTGCTGCCCGACGGCGCCGCTGAAGTGGAGTGACGTGACGTCGCAGAACGTTGTCGATTGTGCTCGCTATGGCATTCCGGTGGAGTACATCTCGATGCCGCTGTCGGGGTTTGTGGCTCCGGTGACGCTGGTCGGATCCCTTGTGCAACACACAGCCGAGACGTTAAGCGGGATCGTCATAAGCCAGCTCACGAATCCGGGCACACCGGTTCTGTACGGCGGTTCGCCAGCCGTCTTTGATGTTCGCTATGAAACGACGCCGATGGGTGCCGTGGAAACGATGATGATCGATTGTGCCTACAACGAGATTGGCAAGTTTCTGGGGTTGCCGACGCAGGCGTACATCGGGCTGAGCGACGCGAAGCAGCTTGACGCCCAAGCGGGCCTGGAGACGTCGATGGGCGCTACGTTGGCTGCGTTGGCAGGGATCAACAGCATCTCCGGACCGGGTATGCTCGACTTCGAGAGCTGCATCAGCCTCGAAAAGCTCGTCGTCGACAACGAGATATGCGGGATGACGCTTCGAATGATCGAGGGTATCACGCCAAGAGAGGATTTCCCGGCGAAGCCGATCTTCGAGGAGTTGCTCAAAGAGAAGCATCTGCTGATTGCCAAGCACACACGTCGCCATCTCAAGCGTGAGCACTACTTTCCCGCTGCGGTGATTGACCGGGCGAATCGATCCCGTTGGCAGGAGGAAGGCGGTCACAGCCTGCGCCGGCGGGCCCACGCCGAAGTGCAAAGGTTGATCGGTGAGTATGAGCCGTCGGGGTTGCCGGACGACGTGAAACGTGAACTGGCAAAGCTGATGGAGAATGAGGCGCGTCGCTGCGGTATGGACGGCCTTCCCGATGGAACCTCATGAGTAGCGTCATTACATTCTCGACAGACGACGTGAAGCCTCGCAAGGATGCCGTCTTTCAAAACCAGGGCATCTCCGCCGGGCAGGCGGTATCGTCGGACATTGAGGCGTTGCACGACAGAGCGGTGCGCTGCTGTCTGGAAGTGGCTTCTCCGGTTGGGGTGTGGGCTGAGCTGTCGAAGGCTGAGTTTGCCGAGATTTATGAGGGTGAGGGGCTGAATGAGCCGAGCACACCGGTTGGCGATGTGTTTCCCCGTGCGGATTGCCTCGCCCTGTTTGCCGCCACGCTCGGCAAGGACATGGGCCGTCGGATCGCGGAGGGTTTCAGTGCGAATGACTTCGCCTTCGCCGGAATGCTCGACGCGGTCGCGTCCGCGGCGGCTGATCGTATGGTAGCGGTTCTCGAAGATCGGTTCCTCGAGTCATTCCCGCGTGGGCGGAAGCCCGTCAACAGGGCGGCGGTACTGGCGTACAGTCCGGGTTATTGCGGGTGGGACATCAGTGGTCAGGCGAAGCTCTTTGAATCGCTCGATCCCACGCGGATCGGGATTACGTTGAGGGAGAGCTTTCTGATGGAGCCGCTGAAGTCGGTTTCGGGGGTGCTGGTGGCAGGATCGATGGAGATTCACGACGTTGCGAGCACCTATTCGTTCTGCGATCGGTGCGAGACGCGTGGTTGTCGTGATAGAATACGGGCATTGAAGGCAAGAGGAACCCACTGCGGCTTCGCGGAGAGTTGACATGAAGATTCTGGCGCAGATTGCAGGTGCGCTGATCGAGGGGGATGGCGCAAAGGCCGGTGCGCTGACGCGGCGGGCCGTTCAGGAGGGCATTGCGCCCAAGCAGATTCTCGACGACGGCCTGATCGCCGGTATGAACACAATAGGTGCCAGATTCAAGGCACACGAGGTCTTCCTTCCCGACGTGCTGCTGGCCGCCAAGGCGATGTACGGCGGGATGGATGTGCTAAAGCCGTTGCTCATCAGGGATGGCGTCAAAGCGATCGGCAAGGTGGTCATCGGCACGGTGGAGGGTGACTTGCACGACATCGGCAAGAACCTGGTGGGCATCATGCTGAAGGGGGCGGGGTTCGACGTGATCGACCTCGGTCACGATGTCTCGCCGGGGCGTTTTGTCGATACAGCCGTCGAGCAGGGTGCGTCCGTCATCGGGATGTCGGCGCTTCTGACCACGACCATGCCCGCGATGAGGAAAGTGGTGGACCTTGTGAAGGAGCGCCAACTTGCCGGAAGCATCAAGACCATCGTTGGCGGGGCCCCGGTTTCGGATGGGTTCGCACGCGAGATCGGCGCGGACGCCCATGGTTTCGACGCCGGAAGCGCCGTCGAGCGCGTCAAGGGCCTTGTGAGCGAGAACTGACGTGAAGGGGTTTCTCGAACGCCTTGAAGACGGGGAAACGCTCGTTGCCGACGGGGCCGTGGGGACCCTGTTGTTCGCCGCGGATGTCGAGGTGGGCGCGTGTCCCGAGAGCGTCAACCTCACGCGACCGAGCATCCTGGAGGAGATCGCACGACTCTACCTCAGCGCGGGCGCGGACATCGTCCAGACAAACACGTTCGGCGGCTCGCCACTCAAGCTCGAACTCTACGGCCTCTCGGATCAAACGGAGCGGGTCAACCGAAGCGCGGTCGATGCGGTGCGCAGGGCCGTCGGCGATCAAGCCTACGTGTCGGGATCGTGCGGACCGTGCGGCAAGATGCTGAAACCCTACGGTGACACCGAGCCGGAGCAGGTATACGACGGTTTCCGTCGGCAGATCGAATCGCTCGTTGGCGCAGGTGTGGACTGCGTCTGCGTGGAGACCATGATCGACCTGGCGGAGGCGACATTGGCCGTCAAAGCTGCCAAGACTGTGGCACCCGACGTGCCGGTGATGGCCACGATGACGTTCGATCCTACGCCGCGAGGCTTCTTTACGATCATGGGCGTAAGCGTTGAGCAGGCCGTAGCCGGACTTCAGGAGGCCGGAGCGGATGTGATCGGCTCGAACTGCGGGAACGGGATCGAGAATATGATTGCCATCGCTCGCGGGTTCAAGGAGCACGCGGACCGCCCTGTCATGATCCAATCCAACGCCGGGTTGCCGCAAACGGAGGGCGACCGTGTCGTGTATGGTGAGACTCCGGAGTTCATGGCCGACAAGGCCCGCGCGTTGGTCTCGATGGGCGTGTCCATCATTGGCGGGTGTTGCGGAACCACCCCCGAACACATCCGTGCCATCCGCGGGATGGTCGACTCCAAAGTCACGTAGCCGGACGCAAGTACGCCTCCGCATGAGACCGCCCCAAGGTCCCTGTGGTGGCGAAGAGCACGCCCATTTCCGCAGCGTTGTGACCCCGTTTCCCGACCGCACAGCCACCGCCCTGGTCCCGTAACTTCAGGGGCACCTCGGATCGACCGATAACCACTTGTCGAACATTGGCGGGTCGACCGCGCGCGGACGCGGGCGGTCCGGCTGGGTGGCCCACGTTTTCAAACGTGGGGGAGCGATGATGAAGTAGCGGGTTGGGTGGGCACTGCCCACCACGAACATCGCTACCGATGGTGGGCGGTGCCAACCCTACGAGTCCTCTGAAGAGATCGGCCACCCGTCAGTTCCCGCAGTCCGCCACGGATGCGCGTGTGCAGTCACGGCCCGCCGCGGCGATTGCTGCCATCGAACGCTGACGGAAGCTGGAATGGGGCGCTACACCGTTTTTCGAGAACGTGTGGCGACGACTTCCCTCGTTTCCCCCCTGTAAAGGGGCGATGCGGGGGACGGTGATGCGATACACAATAACGGGACTTGCCACAATGAACTCGATTCTGGTTACCGGCGGAGCTGGCTTCATCGGCTCTCACTTCGTTCGCATGATTATGGATCGCTACCCGAAGGTCGACGTGCACGTTCTGGACGCGCTGACGTACGCCGGCAATCCGGAGAACTTCTCGCCGCAGACGCATGACGATCCGCGATTCCATTTCTGGTACGGGAATGTGTGCAATCCGGACATCGTGAGCAGTTTGATGGGGCAGGTGGACGCGGTTGTGCATTTCGCGGCTGAGTCACACGTCGCCCGTAGCATCTACGACAACGCCGTTTTCTTTCAGACGGACGTTCTCGGTACGCAGGTCGTGGCGAACCAGGTACTCCGGCATCGAAAGCGCATCAAGCGGTTGATCCACATCTCGACTTCCGAGGTGTACGGCACCGCGTTGACCGAGCCGATGACTGAGGAGCACCCGCTCAACGCACTGACGCCCTATGCGGCGGCGAAGTGCGGCGCCGACCGATTGGTCTACTCCTACATCCACACCTACGACATACCGGCTGTGATCATTCGCCCGTTCAATCAGTACGGTCCGTCTCAGCATCTCGAGAAGTGCGTGCCTCGCTTCGTTACCAGCGCGATCGACCAAACACCCATCACGATTCACGGTGACGGTTCGGCTGCGCGCGATTGGGGTTATGTGACGGACACGTGTCAGGCGTTGCTTAACGCGCTTGAGGTCCCGCTCGACGCGGTCATGGGTGAGGTGATCAACATTGGCACGGGCGTGGCGGCTAGCGTGAGCACCATCGCCGAGAAGATCATCGAGCTGCGCGAGGGCCCGCCGCCGCCCGTCGAATACACGGAAGATCGTCCCGGTCAGGTCGACCTGCACATCAGCTCGACGGACAAAGCCGCCCGGCTGCTCGAGTGGCGGGCCAAGACCGACCTGGACGCGGGGATCGCCAAGACGATCGAGTGGTACGAGGCCAACGAGGCGTGGTGGCGCAGACTTGAATGGATGAAGCACGTAACGCTGACGTTGTCCAATGGGCAGAAGGTGTTGCACTAGTCGTACGCCATCATGGCGGCAACAGGCTGTAGTGCTATGACGACGGACACGGACCGTGAGCTTTCCACAAAGACGGACCTCTCCGTCGTTATCCCCGTTTTCAACGAGGAAACCTGCCTTTCTGAGTTGTACAGGCGTTTGACCGACGTCATGGCTGCCACTGTCCGACGATACGAGATCATCTTTGTGGACGACGGTAGCTGCGACGGCTCTTTGGCCTTGATCAAGCAGTTTCACGCCCGAGATCCCCACGTGCGCTATCTGAGCTTCGCGCGGAACTTCGGTCAGACCATGGCCATTTCGGCTGGGCAGGCGTCGTCGCGCGGGGATGCGGTAATCACACTTGATTGCGATTTGCAGAACCCGCCCGAGGAGATTCCAAGGCTGCTGGCGAAGTCTGACGAGGGCTACGAGGTCGTCTACGGGGTGCGGAGGAACCGCCGGGACCCACTGCTTCGCCGCGCGGGCTCGAAGGTAATGACCGGCCTGCTTCGGCGCTGCCTGCCTGCCTCAGTCCGACTCAATCTGACTGCGTTTTCAGTCGTGCATCGCCGTGTGATCGACGAGTTGAACCGTTGTCCCGAGAGGATTCGGTTTCAACCGGCCTTGTGTGCCTGGTTGGGCGCGCGGACGGCCCATGTCAATGTGCGCCACGAGAAACGGTTGCATGGCAAAACTAAGTACAACCTCCGGCGGCTCGTCAGGATCGCGATTGACCTGCTCACCAGTTACAGTCGGATGCCGTTGCAACTTGCGAGTTGGGTTGGGGCCTTGATTCTGACCGGCGGTGTTGGGTTGGGATGCTGGGCAGCGATCGACAAGTTGACGGTCGGCAGCACGGAGGGTTGGGCCGTCATCACCAGCGCGATCGGTGTGGTGGGTGGTCTGCAACTTCTGGCGATCGGGGTCTTGGGCGAGTACGTGAGCCGCATGTATGCCCAGTTGCTCGGTCGACCACAGTACGTCATACGAGAGACGGAACCCACGGCTGCGGCGGGCGCAATCCGGAATCGTCCGCGTCGGGACGCTGGGGTCTCGACGAGCGATACAGCTCGAAACATCAGATCGACTTCAGCATCGTCCTTGGTACAAGCGGAGCCCGAGGCAACATGACCACTACGGTTTCCAAAAACAAGCTGGGAGTGAACCGGCCGATGGCTGATGATGATCTGGCGATGATGCAGGCCAACTGGGCGCACTGGGAAGGCAACGCCAAACAATACGGTTGCGATCATTCAGCTTCCTGGGGTGATAAGTGTGCCATCGAGCTGGAAATCGAAAGTCTGCTGCAACAACTGTCACCGGGCGGTCGCTGGCTCGACGCGGGATGCGCCAACGGGTATACGACGTTTCGGGCACTAGCGGGTGGGCCTGATGAGATCCACGCACTGGACTTCTCGCCGACCATGATCGGGCAGGCCCGGAAGGTCCAGTCACGTTTTGACCCGGATCGCAGAATCAGTTTCACACACGGTAACGTTCTTGGCATTGACGAGCCGGACATCTCTTTCGACCAGGCTTATACGATTCGCGTCTTGATCAATCTTCCATCGTGGAACGCGCAACAACAGGCGATCCGCGAGATTCACCGCGTGCTCAAACCGGGTGGGCGTTACATTCTGAGCGAGGCCTTCTCCGGAAGCCGGGAGCGGCTGAACGCCTTGCGGCGAGCCGCGGACTTGCCACCACTCCGCGTCCCCCAGTTCAATCTGTATCTGCAAGAGGAGCGCTTGGAGGTGTTTCTTGCCGGGCTCTTTCGCGTGGAGAAGGTCGTGCGATTCTCCAGTCTGTATTACGTCGCGACGAGGTTTCTGCGCGAGCTCGCAATCGAGCCCCATGAACCGCCGGACTACAACCATCCGATCAACGAGTTCGCTGCGGGCCTGACGCCATCGTCGCGGGGAGGGGATTTCGGCATTCAGAAGGTCTATGTTCTATCAAGGCATTAAGGCGCTTTCAGTGGTCTCGTAGCGTTCGATGGCCGAGAACCTTCCGGAAACTTCGGAGTTCGGGCGCCACATAAAAACAGAACCTGCTCTACGCGACCTTGGCCGGCGATGCCTCGGCTTCTCCCGCGTGCGACTCCACGTAAGCGGTGATACTCGAACGTCCTTCGTCGAGCACTCCTGGCAACGCCTGAGGCAGAGGGCGACCACGGCATCGTGCGTGCGTCGGGCGATCCCCGTGTTTCCAGACGGGTCTAGCGGGACCTTCGCACCGCGAAGAACAGAGATGCCCCTGGAATCCATCCAAGAGGCAGGAATCGGGCGAGTTTCCGCTCCGCGAAGCACGCCATACGGAACATGGCATTGATGGCGCGCGGCGGGACCTTCAACCCGTGTTGCACCACGGCGGAGCGGTCTGTCTCTGCCCCGGTCTGCGCGGCACGGATCGATCGGCGTTGGATCCACATGGGCGCAAGCAAGACTTGGAAGAAGTAGTCCAGCCTGAGGATCTCCAGACCCGCTGACGTAAGATCCCCAGCCAACGCCGCGCGATCGTAGCGCCGACGGTGCCCCGCGGCTATGTCCAACGCCGACCAAAGCGATTGGAGCGCCGGAACAGTGCCAACCACAGTGCCGCCGGGCCGAACGAGCCCCGCGCATCTGGCCAGAAGCGATGCGGGCTCGGTCACGTGCTCCAAAACGTCGAACAACCCAACGGCATCGTACGCCGCGTGGATCGGGGATGCTCCCATGACATCGGCACACAGAACATTAGCTCCAGGGCAGTTCACGGCGGCCTGCGCAGCCAGTCTGTGATGCATCTCCAAACCGTCGCCACGATACCCGCAGGCAAGCAGATGCGCCAGAACGGTGCCCGTCCCGCACCCAATGTCCAAGACGCGCATGGGTGGGCAGAGCCCCACGCGCTTCATCATCATGCTGATCAGATGATTCCTGCTACCAAACCAGAAATGCCTGCGCTGCGTAGCGAACAGCGTCTCGACCACACGCTCATCGGCGATGTCGAAATCCGGGCAATCTTCGGCCACGGCTCCAACGACGGTCAAGTTGGATGGCCCCTCGTTCGCCGGGAACCTGGAAGCGACAGGGTTGTCAAGAGCCAGCGTCATGTGCATCGCGCAAGCATGAGGTCATCCCAACGACGCCAATAGTCGGCGGCGGATTGTCCGATACATATCGTAGTGGGATATCGGACGATTGGACCGGTTGCTTGATTGGATCGGTTATCGGACGGCGCGCGAGGCTCCAAGTGCCGCACGCGCGTGGCGTTCGGCTCGCGCCGTGTGTGTGGCGCGTCAAGCGGGCCGCGCGGCGCATCGCCATGTGTACGATCGTATGACTTCCTCAACACTGAACTGCAACACACCTTTGGCAGTGCTCTCCCGTCCTGCGGAAGTGCCTGAAGGAATGGCGTCCGTGCTGCGGCGAACGTCCCTGATCGTGGCCGGCCTCTTCCTGCTGCTACCGCACGTGGTTTATGCCTTCCTGTGGTGGGGGCCGGGGCATCTCACGATCGGGAATGATTATCCCGTATACCAAGCGCGACAGCAGCTCATCTTCATGCAGGCGGTTCGGGACGGTACCTTCCCACTATGGCTGCCCGGTGAGCTCGGAGGCGTGCCGTTCGCGGATTACCTGTTTGCCGGACAGTACTGGCCGGTTACTTGGGTGATGCTCACGGTTGACGCGGTGTTCAACGGGTTTCAACTGGAGATCCTGACGCACGTGCACCTGTTCTTCTTGAGCATGGCCGGGTTCTTCACGTACCTGGTGGCGCGCCGACTGGGGGTGTCGGCGCTGCCGGCGCTTGTGGCCGGTATCGTGTTCCTGTTCAACTTTCGTATGCTGGACGCCTTTCGCTACGCGATGGCGCTCGACGTGGTGGTGTGGTTGCCCGTTGCCATCTACCTCATCGAGCGGATCACTGCCAGACCGCGCATGCGTTTTGCGCTGCTGTATGCGATCGTACAGTATATGCTGCTGACACCGGGGCATATGCAGGAGGCGTTTTACTGTATCGGTTTTGCCAACGTCTACCTCGTTGCGCGTCTGTTGATGCTAAAGAGCTGCGCGGCTGACCGTGATCGCTGGAAGTGGTTCGGTGCCCGGTTTTCATGCCTTTTCGGCGGACAATTGCTGGGGCTTGCCCTGTGCGCCGTTATGTTATGGCCGATCATCGAGGACGTGTTGCCGCTGTGGACGAGGCGTATGTCTGGCGACCCCTCCTTCGTCTCACAATACCACCTGCCGGGGGTTGGACTGGTCTTCAACCTGTTCTATCCCTGGCTCGCGGGCGTGGCGTCCGCGTTCTACGGTTCGCAGTTCACCTGGATCGCAATGGCACTGGCGATTGGGCTTGTTCTTCTGAAGAGGGACGGATGGGATGTGCGGCAGCGTCGGATGGTATTCTTCCTGGCGGGTGTGTTCGCGTTCTGTGTTCTGTGTTCGCTGGGTCCCGAGACGCCGGTCGCACGAACGGTCGGCGCGGTTGTGCCGTTATTCGATTCCTTCCGATGCCCCGGCAGGATCATGACCGTGGGTATGTTCGCGGCGGCGGTTCTCTCGGCGTTTGGGGTCCATCAGGTTCTTAGCGCCGGACCATCGAGGCGGGTGGCGGAGCGTATCCTTGTCGTCGGATACGCGGTCTTCGCTTTGGCCGGTTTGGGGCTGGCGGGTTTGTTGCTCGATGATCGGATCGGGCTCTACGAACGTGCGGCTTACATTCCGTTTCTGGGCAACGCGTCAACAGTCTCGCCTGCTGGTATTCACCGTGACGCTGAGCACATGGTTCCGATGATGGCTGCCGTGATTGTCGGCGTCGCGTGCATCAGTCTCACATTCGTTTTTCTGTGGCGGCGGACGCGACTCGGGCGGACGATGTTGGTGGTGAGCTTGCTGGTAGTGTCACTCATCGAGGTTGCGATCTATCACAGCCGCGGCACATGGCTTTTGGAAGGTCCGGTGGCCAGTGCCCGCTCCGATCGCTTCAAAGATGCGGATGTATACCACACTCGGACCAGTCACGAGTTGGGCGACTATAGCCATTGCTTGCCCGTACCTCCCATTCCGAAGGCGGAAGGGAAGATTCACGTAGCGGTAAGCGGGCGGCTCGCTGAGTTGCTGGTACATGGTGGAGCACCGGCGTGGCAGATTTTCCACCAGACCGATCCTGAAAGACCCATACCAAGAGCCTATGTGACACCGACGGTTCAACTCGTGCGTGGAGACGATCCATCCGCCATCGCCCGCATGAACCCGTATGAAACATCCGTCATCGACGTGGATGCTCCGGATAATACGCCTGCCCAACACGATTCCAATCTTGCACAGTTGGCAACAAGCGAGGCGCAAGTGACACCGGAGGAAGCGTTTGCGCGGTTCAAGGAGCTCAACGCTCACATCAACGTCAAGGAGTACACCTTCAACCGTGCGGCGTTCGAGACTCAGACAACAGTGCACGGGCTATTCAACTACAGCGACAGTTATGCGAGGGGATGGCGAGCAACGCTTGACGGTGAGGACATTCCCGTCTACCGCGCGAATCACGCCTTCAAAGCCGTCATGCTTCCGGCGGGCAGCCATCGGATCGAGTTCGTGTACGACCCATCGAGCTTCCGTCTCGGGCTGGTTGTGTCGCTCGGGTCGATGTGCGTGCTGGTCGGGTGCATCGCCTCGTGCTTTGGCAGGTTCGCGAGGCGGCGGATTGCATTGGGCCTTGTGATTGGCGCGATTGCCCTGGTGCCGGCCGGGCTTCTTTACGGCGCCGTTTACGAGCGAATCGGACAACCGGGGTTGATCAACTACGCACCGCGGCCGCACACCCCGGTCAAGGACGGCGATGATTCGCCAGAGGTGAGCCTCCCGGCGCGAAGTGTGGCCCCGGAGACTCCGGAGAGGGGCCCGGCGCGTGCTTAACAAGTCCTTCGGATCGTCCGATATGTAACTCAGCGGCGCCGACCTCGGCTGCGGCGCTCTGGAGTCCCATAATGTTCGATCAAGATCGTGTCGAGTTCTTCCGCCACTCGCTGGGTGAGGAGGAAAAGCAGCATTTGCTGGCATCCCTGGACTCACTGGTATTGACGACAGGTGAGACCGTCACTGAGGCGGAGCGAGTCTTGGCTGAGTACTTGGATGTCGAGCACGTGGTCTGTCTTGGTTCGTGCACGGCCGCGCTTCACCTGGCCCTTGTGGCCGCGGGTGTCGGGCCGGGAGACGAGGTGATTGTACCGGCCATGACCTTCGTTGCCACAGCAAACGCGGTTGTGGCCGCCGGGGCGACCCCGGTCTTTGCCGACGTTGATCCGAAGACCGGGTGTCTTACTGTTGATACGGTTGCGCATCGAATCACGCAATGGACGCGCGCGATCATCCCCGTTCATCTGTACGGGTTGCTCTGCGACATGGAGGAGTTGCGCGACTTTGCCGAGAAGCGAGATCTGATCCTGATCGAGGACAGCGCTCATTGCCTCGAGGCCAGGCGCGGCGACGTTCGACCCGGGAGTCACAGCCTCGCGGCGTGCTTCTCGTTCTATGCCACCAAGGCCCTAACCTGCGGCGAGGGCGGCGCAATGGCTACAAACGACGCTGATCTCGCCAGGCATGTCAGAAGATTGTCACTTCAGGGCATGAGCACGTCGGCTGCGGAACGCTACGGCAGGCGCTATCGGCACTGGGACATGGTGGAGTATGGATGGAAGTGCAACCTGGACAACATACGCGCCTCGATGCTAGTCCCTCAGATCCGCAAACTCTACGGGCACTGCCGTCGCCGACGGGATATCGCAGCCTGGTATGAAGGAGCGTTCCGCGACCTGGGAGGCGTCGAGTTTCCCGACGTGGTTGATCCCGCCTGGTCGGCGAGGCACTTGTTCGTGATCTGGGTTGACCCGGACCGGCGTGACGACATTCTTGCAGGTCTTCAGGAACGTGGCATCGGCGTAGCCGTGAATTACAGGGCCGTTCACCTGCGTCGCTATTACGCGCAACGGTTCGGTTACCGGCGCGGCGATCTGCCGGTGGCTGAGTCGATTGGGGATCGGACCATCAGCATCCCGCTGTATCCACGGCTTCGTGACCATGAAGTGCAACGCGTGATCGATGCGGTTACGGAGACGGTCCGCACGGGCGTTGACGCTACGTGGACCTGTGCGGCGATCAGCTCACCCTAGTGCCGCTTCCAGAAAGGTAATGGCGTTTCTTCCTCCCCTCCTTGACAAGGAGGGGCTGGGGGAGGTTCTTCTGTGCCTGCATGAACCCCCCTCTATCCCCCCTTGGTAAGGGGGGAAGAAAGCGGAACAACCTTTGTTGAAACGGCACTAGCAGATTCCGTGGATGATCCGCACCACGTCGTGCACCCGGCGCGCGGAGCCCACGGCTCGGTTCGTTTCGGGTCGCTTGGCACGGCCATGGCAGAGATGCTATGGCGCTTTCAGGGCAAGTGTAGCGTCACATGGCGGTGGCCATCCGGGCGGAACACGCAACCGGATGCTACATGTGGATAGAGCTTGCTCTACGCTCACCCGTCATCTGCGATGCGTTCGTAGATCATCATGTCGTATTTGCGTTCCAGAAACCGTTTGCGCTCCCAGGGTTTGTAGCCCTCATACAGGGCCGCCGGTTGCGCGAATGGGTGGGGGGCGCATGCTACCAGATCATAGCCCGGCGGCGGCTCAAATCGGTCATGCCGCTCGCGGATGTGGAACATCCACTTGAGATTGACGCCGATGAATCGCGCCTCGTTCGCCCGGGCAGCTTCGTGCGAGTCGAGATGAACGTAGTTCTTAGAGCCCCCGGAACGCGTGTCCGTCACCATGGCGAACTCCGGCCCGAGAAGCTCGACGGGGTGTGGGGCGCCGTGGAGCGCCTGGCGCTCGTCCCCGTCCGCCACGTCCCAGAGCACGTAGGGCCGAAACGAGGCCTGGCTTCCGCGCTCCGCGATCGTTTCCAGGAAGAACTCGGGCGGATAGGTCAATCCGGCGAACTGACGGGCAGACGTCACGAAGGACCACGCCGAAGCCGCAACGAGCACGCCGACACCCACTCGCCGGAGGTGTCGTTGGCGGAAGTGCATCAAGGCGAGCACCGCGCCGCCAACCACGAACGGCGTGTATATCAGAAGCGTGCGGCCGTAGAAGACCATTTTCTCGAAGACGACTCCTCGGGTCGCATGTGCCAGATAGCAGGCAACGGCTGCGATCATCGCGATACGCGTCGATCGTGACAGCCTGGCGTCACGTCGCCACACGATCAGCAACGCGAACCCGAGAAACAGGATGAACAGCAAGATCCCGGCGACCCCCTCCACGTCGCGAAGGTATCGCCACAGAAAGACGTATCCTTCGCGGAACAGCCCCATGGTGGCCGCCCCGGAAACGAGTAGGAGGTCTTCGATGTAGGATTCTCCGGACAAGCGAGCCAGCGACTCAATCGATCCGACAGTGCACGCGAATGCCGCAATGTGCGTGAGCGCGGCGCGAGCGGGGCGCCTTGCCCCAAACATAGCCACCGCGCCGACGATCGCCACGGAAGCGTAGAGCCCCGGATAGCACATGAGCCCGAGCGCGCTCAGAACGCCAGCCGTCACCACCGGTGTTTGCGAGGGAGATTCACGGACCGACCCGCGCGATACGATCCACAGCGCGATTAGAAAGAAAAGCAGTGACTGGTTGTAGGGCATCAAATGCCCGATCCACATATTGCTGTTGCACAGAAGTGCGTGCACCAACGCGATCAGAAGGGCGTACCAGCGCGATCCCGTCCAGATACGTCCTAACCCGAAGAGGCACGTGGTGATCCCGAGCGACACGAGCACGTTGAAGGCGCCGGGGATGTCGTAGTAGCGAAGCGAGGTCGGATCAACTCCGGTCAACGATCCGTACACGTGCTGGGCGGCGGCGGGGATGGTGCTGACCAGCACGAAGGTGGGGCGACAGAGGCTCTCGAAAGGCCGAACTGCGGCTGAGCGGAAGTCACCCGCGATCAGGTCGTTGACCAGATCCATCGCAGGTAGATAGTATCGCTCATCGCCCCAGGTGAAATAACCGTGTCCGGTGAGGGAAAAGCGGTAGCAGGCCAGCGCAATGAGCGCGACCACGAACCAAGTCGTCGGGTGTCGGAGCCACGACGTTTGGGATCGTGCATGATTGGCTGAGTTTGCAGACACGGATACTTATCGGAAGCTGAGTCGGCCCGATGAAGGTACGTCGCCCGCGGTCATACAGGTTTGGCCGGCCTGCATTCAATCAGCGACCACCGGCAGAGCCGGTGGTATGAGGAAGGCCCCTAAAAGGAGCCGTGCAGTCACGCGGTGGGCAGTGCCCACCAAAAACATCGCCGCCGATGGTGGGCCATGCCCACCCTACAATCCTCGAACAACCGTCCGTCCCCCACCCTTCGCTCCGCGAAGGACGGGGCACCACGCGGGTCTTCCTGGTCTGCATTCCGTTGTGCGACGCATTCGTGCGACGCTCGGGGCCGGCGCCACGTTTGACCGGAAGTTACCCGGTCGCATTCGCACTGGCAGTACTGGTAATCGGATCGGACACGGCTTCGAGCAGCGTTCGAGCGACCGTCTCGACTTCCTCGGTTTCCAGATAGGGGCAGAGTGGAAGCGAGATCAACTCGTGGCAGAATCGCTCGGAATAGGGCAGTGGCCGTGGGATGACGCATCGAACCTTGAGGGCCTCCTGGTGATGGATCGGGATCGGGTAGTGCAGGCCCGCTCCGATCCCGCGCTCGCTCAAGTGCTTCAATACCGCGTTGCGGCGCGTGCATCGGATTACAAACAGATGATACACGTGCCGGGCGCATTCACGCTCGTATGGCAAAACGATGTCGCAATCGGCCAGGAGTCTGCGGTATTGATCGGCCGACTCGCGTCGCCGCTCGTTCCACTCATCAAGGTGACGCAGCTTGATCCGCAGAACGGCCGCCTGGATGTTGTCGAGGCGGCTGTTGTACCCGCGGATGGGATGGTGATGCTTGACGTGCGAGCCGTAACTTCTTGCCGCCCGAAGCCAGCGTGCGAGATCGTCATCGTCGGTTACGATGGCGCCGCCATCTCCCATCGCGCCGAGGTTCTTACCGGGATAGAAGCTGAAACCGGCTGCCCGTCCCAGGCTCCCGCAACGCCGCCCCTTGTATCGCGCGCCGTGTGCCTGGGCCGCATCCTCGATCACAAGCAGGCCATGCTCATCGGCGATCGTCCGGATTGCATCCATATCCGCCGGTTGCCCGTAAAGATGGACCGGCAGGATGGCTTTGGTGCGAGAGGTGATCGCGGGCGTGAGCGTTTGCGGATCGAGGTTGTAGGTGTCAGGATCATGATCGACAAGCACGGGCGTGGCGCCGGTGTGGACGATGGCCAGAGCGGTGGCGATGAACGTATTGGCCGTCGTAATGACTTCATCGCCCGGTCCGATGCCCAGTCCCTTCATGGCCAGGGTCAGCGCATCGAGCCCGCTGCCCACCCCGATGCAATGCTTCGCCTCACAGAAGTACGCGAACTCCTCCTCGAACGCCTGAACCTGTGATCCGAGGATGAAGTCGCCGCGTGCCAGGACGCTCTCGACGGCCTCTCGAATCCGCGATTGAAGCTCCTGGTGTTGCCGTTTCAGATTGACAAGTGGAATCGACATCAACCATTCACCTTTCCATTAACATACGTAGTACCATGGCGCATCAGGCCGGGACCGGCTCAGGCCGATTCCGTGCCTCCTGAAACCCGCGCGCCGGTTCTTCCGGTGTCGGTTCGGTGGCATGCACGCGTATGACCGAGCGCAGTGCACGGAAGTTCATCTTGACGTCCTCGAGGCTCCGGATTCGTCCAAGGCGGCCCAACAGGTAGCGAGGGCGGAAGTAGAAGGAGTGATGCGCTTCCCGGTACATCCGGTTGACGTCCTTGCCCGAGACCGTCGGCAGCTCCAGGACGGAGCTGGCTATGTCGTAGTTGCGCCAGTCGCGCGTGCGCAGATACCCGTGCTTCTTAGCCCACTCGAACATCTCCGTACCGGGGAACGGTACCGTGATGTTGAACAGAGCAATGTCCGGGTTGAGCTCCTTGGCGAACGCAATGGTGCGCCGCATGGTCTCGACCGTCTCCCCGACGTTTCCCAGCATGAACGCCGCGCGCACGTTGATTCCGACGTCCTGGGCCATGCGGACCGCCCTGCGAACTCTTTCAAGCCGGATGGGCTTGCGGATGTTCCTCAGGATCTGCGGATCAGCCGATTCGATTCCGAAAAGAATCTGGTGACAACCGGCGTCGCGCATCTTCACGAGCAGTGGTCTGTTGACGCAATCAGCGCGAGCGAAACAGCACCAGGTCACGTCGATCCCCCGCTCGATCATTAGCTCGCAGAGGTGAGAAACGTTGCGTTTGAAGACCGTGAACGTGTCGTCATAGAAACTGATTTCACGGATACCGTACCGGGCCTGGAGCTCTTGGATTTCGTCCACGACGTGCTCGGGCGATCGGCTGCGAAGCGGCGTCCGGGCCGACGTGCAGAAGATGCAATTCCCCGGGCAACCCCGCGCGGTCATCATGGCGATCGCGGGCAGACGCCGGTACGCACCGACAGCCGGTCTATACAACTCGAACTTCGTGAGGTGATAGGCCGGCGTCGGGAGTGCATCGAGGTCGGTGATCGGCTCGCCGACGGGGTTGTGCCTGATCGACTCCGGCGAATCACCCGTGCGATAGGACAAACCTGCGATGGACTCGATCGGCTCACCCTCGACCAGCGCCGCGAACGACACTTCTCCCTCGCCGCGTATAACATAGTCCACGCTGGGATTCGAGAGCACCTCATCGGGTAACGCCGTGGCGTGTACGCCGCCGACAACGACGGTCGAGTCGGGTGACACTCGCTTGACAATGTCTGCAACGCGATGGACGCCGTGGATTTGAGTGGTGACACCGGTCAACCCGACAGTCCGTGGCTGATGCTCGCCGATGTACCGCTCGATATTCTCGAAGCTGAGCTTCTCGGCGATGGCGTCCAGCACGCGGATGTCGTGCCCGCGGCTTTCGGCGTAAGAGGCCACGTAGAGCAGCCCCAGCGGAGGCCACGTGCCCTTGACGCCATGCCAGATATTGCCGTCCCTCGTCAACCATGGGGGCACGACGAGCAGTACTTCCATCGAGTTTATCCCGGACCGCTGTCGCTAGAGCATTTCCCGTTTCTGTGTGCCGAGCCGCGGGCTTCAGCCCGCGCGGATTCGCGTACGCCAGAGCGTATCGGGCGATTGAGAAGCCGGAACACAATAACGGATTTCGCTCTAGTGCCGTTTCAACAAAGGTTGTTCCGCTTTCTTCCCCCCTTACCAAGGGGGGATTGA
>CBDUZO010000014.1:0-56147 GCA_965371725.1 uncultured Phycisphaerales bacterium | reverse complement strand
CTGCTCCAGCTATATTATCGGCCATCCCCACCACGGAGAATTAAACGGCCCTGGTTCGGGCGGTCCTGCCGTTCCCGGCGGAGCGAGCGGGTGCCTCTTCCTTTTCGCCGGAAAGGTGCGGGGGACGACTCAGGCCATGATCGTGAACAGCGCCGGGTGCCCCGTCCTTTTCGTCAGAAAAGGGTGGGGGACGACTTAGGCCATGATCGTGAACAGCGCCCAAAGACCGAGCCCCACAACGTACATGCCAACCATGATCGTGATGCACAGGACGACGGATGCCATTGGGATGTCACGCACGTTGCTGCAGCGGATCGTCTTGTACACGACCGCGATCATCAGGCACAGCGGCGGCATGAGCAGTTGACGAACCATACCCGACGGGTCCGCAATTCCGTTGATGAACAAGGTCGCCAGAAGATCCGTCATGGCACACCCTCCGCCGTGTGGTCTTTGCGTTGCCTGGAGGAGGCCGAGGGATCGGACTTTGCGATCGCGTCAAAAATGATGAGCAGGCTGAGCAGACCGGCCACGCCCGCGTAGTGCAGGCCGATGTCGGCGGAAAGCCAATGAGTCGTCTCGATCGGGTCCCCGCTGCGCTCGACCCACTGGTGCAACGCGTAACCGATCAGCGTGTGACCGCCGGCGGCGATCTGAGCCATGAACCAGATCCGGTGGTCCTGGGGATTCACCGTCTCTTTCAACCCGCCGATGGCGACACCGCTCCAAAACGTCACGGTAATCGTGATTATCAGGATCACGCCGCGCGTTCTGTGGCCGAGGTAGATATGCCCGAGACCGGGAATGATCCATGTCAAAAGGCCCGCGACCGGTGCCTGAACGACGAAGGGTTGGGGCTGATTCGACAAGTTGACTCTCTCGCTCCGGACGTCAGATCGAACAGGGCCCATGCGGATCGCAGCACTGGCCGCACCGGTCCGGCGAATAGCAGGACGGTTTCGACGGGCCCTGATGCGTGGCGAAAACGCTGAGCTTGCGCTGAACCTGCGTACTTTCACACGTGGGACACGTGGGGTCCTTCACGTTGCTCATCGACTGCGTCAGCACCTCGAACTCAGCCATGCACTTGTTGCAAACGTATTCGTAGATCGGCATGATGACTCACTAGTACCGTTTCCAGAAAGGTAATGGTATTTCTTCCTCCCCTCCTTGACAAGGAGGGGTTGGGGGAGGTTCTTCTCCGCCCGCAGCTCGCCATGTCAAGCGACTCGGATTCCGCTCGCTGTCAGCTTCGTCGCCTCGGAGGGAGTGGAGTATAGGACTACGCCAATCCGACTGCAACCGCCAAGAGCCTCAGCGATGCAAAACGCCGGGTGTGCGGTGCTGCCCACAGTTTGCGTCCGCTCTCCCCATCGGTATGCTGCACCGACGGTTCCGGAACGGCGTGCTCGTTGCTCCGGAGGGATGATTCGTTTGTTTGAACATGACGAGGTGACACCAACCCTGGACGGGATCATCAACTTCAACAAGCCGACCGGTATCACGTCCGCCAAGGCGCTGTACCGAGTGCGCTCGATCACTCGGCAGCGGAAGAGTGGACACGCCGGCACGCTTGATCCGGGTGCATCCGGCGTGCTCGTGCTCTGCCTGGGAAAAGCCACGAAGCTCGTCGAGCGGATCATGGATCAGCCGAAAGTCTACCGGGCGACAGCCAGGATGGACGTTACCAGCGAGAGCTTTGATTCGGACCGCCCGTTGCGACCGGTGGACGTGGCCGAGGTGCCGACGCCGGAGTCGGTCCGCGCGGCTTGCACCGCCTTCGAAGGTGAGATCGAGCAGGTGCCGCCGCGGATCAGCGCGGTCAAGGTCGGCGGCAGGCCGTCCTACAAATGGGCCCGCACGGAACAGCCGATCGAGCTGAAAGCCAAACGTGTGCACGTCTACTGGCTTGTCGTACACCGGTATGATTGGCCGGACCTTGACTTCGAGATGTGCTGCGGACGTGGCACCTATGTTCGATCGTTCATCCGTGACTTGGGAGAGCGCCTCGGAAGCGGCGGTTGCCTGACGTCGCTGGTTCGCCGGCGAGTGGGCCCGTTCATCGAGCCCGACGCCTGGACGCTCGAGGCGCTGCAGCGCGTGTCCGACCCTGCGGAGTACCTGATTCCGCTGGAGCAGGCGATCGGGAGGCTCAAACCGGAGAGGATCACGATTCCCGAGCGGCCCGGGGACGAGACGCCGGACCGCGATTAGAGCAGTTTTCGTCATTGTGCCCCACATCACGCTCTCAGGACCGCCGAGGTTGGCGGGGAGGTTATCGGGCGGTATGATGGGGCCTTGGCCCATAGTGGTTTGTTCAATTTGGGAACATTTACAGAGGATACACATCATGAGACGTGCGAAGATCACGATCATCGGCGGCGGCAACGTCGGGGCGAGTTGTGCGATCTGGGCGGCGGAGAAGGAGCTTGGCGACATTGTACTGGTCGATATTCCCGATCTGGCCGACCGCACGGCGGGCAGGATGCTCGACCTGGCACAGTGCGGACCGGTGGATCGGTTCGACTGCAGCATCACGGGAACGGCTGATTACGCTCCCGCCAAGGGCAGCGACATCGTCATCATCACGGCCGGAATCCCGCGGAAACCGGGGATGAGCCGGGACGACCTGATCCAGACGAACGTGAAGATCGTCGGAGCCGTGTCGGAGAGGGTGGCTGAGGTCGCGCCGGACGCCTTCCTCATTGTGGTGTCCAACCCGCTCGATGCCATGGTGTATACGGCCTGGAAGAAGACGGGCTTCCCGACGCACCGCATCGCGGGCCAAGCCGGTTGCCTGGACATCGCTCGCTTTCGCACGTTCCTCGCGATGGAACTGAACTGCAGCGTCGAGGATATCACCTCGCTGTTGATGGGTGGGCATGGCGACGACATGGTTCCGCTGCCCCGGTACACCTCGGTCGCCGGAATCCCGATCACGCAGTTCATCAAGAAGGAGCGTCTGGACGAGATTATCAAGCGCGCCAAGGTGGGCGGCGGCGAGATCGTCAAGCTGATGGGGACCAGTGCCTACTATGCTCCGGCAGCCGGTACGATCCAAATGGCCGAGGCGATCATCAAGGACAAGAGGCGGATTCTTCCCTGCGCCGCTTTCTGCGACAAGGAGTACGGCGTCGGTGGGTACTTCGTCGGCGTGCCCTGCATGCTCGGTGCCAACGGCGTGGAGAAGGTCATCGAGGTCGACCTCGACGACAGCGAGCGGAAGATGTTCACGGCCAGCGTCGAGCACGTGAAGGAGCTGGCCGGAATCGCGGACGGATTCCTGAAGGGCTAGAGCAAGCTCTTTTTTCGTGTAGCGGTGAAACAGCTCTTTTCTCCTGGGTTTTTCGCCCGGTGCCCGCTACACGAATTCGGAGAGTGCTATAGTAATCCCGGACCGATAGCAACGTGGTCGGTGATCGCAAAGAGCCAAGGCGGCCGAGGTTCTTCTCCTTACCGGAGATGCGCTACCAGAACGCCTACGTCTGGCTGGTCTTCGTTTCCGCGCTTGACATCATCATGACGAAGGTGGTGCTCAATCACTTCGAGGGCGACGAAGCCAACCCGATCGCGCAGCGCGTCATCGACGATTTCGGCTTCGGTTGGGCGATCCTGTTCAAGTTCGCCATGATGCTCGTCGCCGTGATCGCATGTGAGATGCTCGGTCGGCACAATGACCGTGCGGGCCGACGCCTGGCGGTGGTGGCTGTCATCATCAACGCCATTCCCGTCGTGTTCACGTTCGCGCTGCTGCGTGTCGTCGGACCGCTCGCCGGCGCCTCCGAGGAAGTGATGCTGGCGGGCTGATGTTTGAGGGAATCGGTGCCCCTCCTTGCGGTCGCAGGGATGGGGCACTGTTGCGCGTGGAGCTGCGCGCGAGAAGGAACCCGATTGAATCGTTCGGTAATCCACCACTTCCGGCGGCGAGAATTGAAAAGGCTCTGCCGCTTCGGGCGTGTTTCCTAATACCAGATCCAGTTCAAGAATGCCGATTCCCCATCACCGAGCCGCCGGGTGCCACTGCTCTTGAGCAGTGCTTTCCTCAGGTGGTGCCCCATTCTTCGCGGAGCGAAGGGTGGGGGACGAACGGCTGTGCGTGGCGTATATCACGCCAAGGTTCAGGTTTGAGCCTCCCTCGAACCCTTTCCGTATTGCGAATTCAGGAATCCAGTGATTGGATTGATCGGTTCGAAAATGCATAGGCCAGGAAGGTCGGCATCGGCGAGACCATAACCCGATACGATGCCGACGATTTCGCGTCGCCGTATCGTTCACAACCACCCGCCACCACAAGTAACGGCCCGTCGCCGAACGTCACGGCTTCGTGTTGGGCGGGGTTGAGATCCTGTAGCCAGGGAACGGTCATTGGGCCCTTGTGCTCCCACACGCCGCCACGGAAGGAAACCGCAAGCGAACTGGAAAACTCAGCGTACCGGACGGATGGCGGAAAGGGTACCGACAAAAGGCACGGTGTATGTCCGACATGGCATCCCGCCCCAAGAGACGTGATGACGGCCGGCTGCCGGCCCTTCGGCTCGCCGCACCAGTCTGACGCGCACGAAAAAAAAGGGGCGCCGCTGCCACCGCAACGGCGCCCCTTTGATGTCAACGGGCCGGTGCGGCCCGATGGGTTTACTCGATCAACCGTACATTGAGGGCCTTGGGCCCCTTCGTACCCTGCGTCAACTCAAACTCAACCCGTGCCCCTTCTGCCAGGGAGCGGAACCCATCAGTCTGAATTTCAGTCTGGTGGACGAAGACATCCTGCCCGTCGTCCGACTGGAGGAACCCAAAACCCTTGGCATCATTGAACCACTTCACCGTACCTTCCGGCATAACTGCAACCTCTACCACAAACATGCACCACCGACCGGACCTGGCTGAAACAAACGCTGCTTCGGAAAGATCAGGGCCTGCTCTGTCGCGAAGTGCTATACTCAACGTCCTAGTATCGTGCCCCCCGACGCAAAAGTCAACATATCTTTTTCGGAAAAAAGTGCGACTGAAACTCAGTGGCTGATTGGGGTCGAAATGCCACGTATTCGGACGGTAATCCTGCCAGGAACGCTAAAAGAGTGTTTGAAAAGTCGTCGGCTCTCGCTCATCAGGAAGGATGAAGGCGGAAGGGTGAGGGATCAAGAGAGTGGCCGCTCCGGTTTTCATCCTTGCTGAGAGGCGCGTTGGGGGCGTGGACCGCACGGCATTGCGGCGGCCCATCATCCAAGGCATCCGGGCGGGCGGTCTGTAGCCGCCCCCGCCTACCCGTAGTCCACACCGCGGTGCAAGGCTCGTTCATCGCCGGTCTTCTGGATAAGCACAACATCAGGATCGAAGTGGGTGACGTGCCGCCGGACAAGTGGGGAGAGCTTCTAAAAGGCCTGAATCTCGGCGATTGGCGCGAACGCGTCCGCCGTGCCCGCGAGGAATATGACATTCGTCGAAACGTCCACGAGTTAATCCGGTTTTACCAACGACTGGGGGGCGATCGGCCAGGCGCGCCAACGCTCTTCCCCTACTTCAGCAGCGTCGTGATGAACTTCTGAAGATCCACCGGGTCGACCGGTGTACGATGCCCCACGATCTGCGCCATCAGTCCGCCCATGCAGTTGCCCACGAACGGCACGAGCGCACTCGGCGCGCCGGCGTGGACGAGTGGCGCCGTCGCCGCCAAAAATGCATCGCCGGCCCCCAGCGCATCGACCGCCTGATTGGTCAGGATCGGAGCACGATGGAACTCGCTGCCGTCAAAGTAGACCGAACCGCGATCACCAAGCGTCACGTTGATCCGATCACATCCCGTCTCCTCCCGGAGGGATTGGACGAGGTCCGGCAAGGGACCGTACCGATCGCCGAAGGGCAGGCGAATCTCGTGCTCGTCGACCGAGACGTAATCGGCCCCCTTGTACTTGCGGATCGTGTTGAAGCCCTTGTTGGAAGAGTTGATCTGGGCATTGACGGCCAGAAACGCCGACTTCTCCCTCAAGCGCGTCACAACCGGCGGCGTGAAGAAACCGTGACCGAAGTCCAGAACGATCACGACATCCGCCTCTGGGGCACACCGGTCGATCCGCTCAATGAAGTCTCGCTCCGTTTCGTGACCGATCGGCCGATCGTCCAGGAACGTCACCTCGAAGAGCTTCTGGTTCAGGAAGCGATGCACGAAACGCCGTTTCCGAACCGTGGGCGCGTCGGGTCTGACGAGCTTCGACACTCTCACACCATCGCCCAGGTGCAGCGCCACCTCATCAGCGTCACCATCGGCGCCCATGCAGGCCAGCACGTCGACCTGTCCCGTCAATCCCGAAAGGTGATTGCCGACCGCGACAACGCCGCCGGCGAAGACCTCGGCTGACTCAAACCGGACGGACAGCGTCGGCGTCTTGTTGCTCATCGCATCCGGCGTGCAGTAGTGGTATTCGTCGATGATGGCCTCGCCCACCACCAGCACACGCGATGACTTGAGCCGATTCAACCAGACGAGAACGTCCTCGGCTGTGTGGTCGGTCCTGAGGCGACGCAGATACTCCTTCTGATCGTCGGTCAGAACACTGAAGAACTCGTTGAGCAACCGGGTTGAGCTGAACTGTATCTCATCCGTGAAGATCAGCTTGCCGCCGCAGCGCTGAACCGCCCTCTCCTCGTCGTTGATGGCACCGGTGGCGTCCTTGTTCCTGTCGCGGTAGTCCTGCCCCTTGACGTACAGGTCGGGCTTGATCAGGTCGATCGTCTCGACGCCGGTGGGCCAGGGGCTTGTGGCGACATGATCCACCGTGGAAAGGGCCGCCAGGCTCTCCGCCCTCAACCGCTCGTTGAATACGGGCCGGCCGGGACCCTTGCGGATGAAGCGATCCTCCGTCACCGTCACGACGAGCACGTCCGCCAGTCTCTTGGCGGCTGACAGATGGCGGATGTGGCCGGGATGCAGCAGGTCAAACGCTCCGTGACAGTGGGCAATTGTCTTGCCCTCCTTCCTCAGGCGGGCACAGATACCCGCCAGATCATCCATCGTGTGAATTCGACCGTTATGCATGACACCTATCGCGTGTGCCCAGATGGGTGAACCACGCCCTGGTGGCGTCGGCAATGCTCTTGGGCGTCCAGACCGGAGCATCAGCCCAGGACTCAATCGTATCGAGCATGCGTGCGACGCCATCCTCGAAGGACACCGTCGGCGTCCAGTCGAGCAGGCGACGAATTTGCGTGACGTCCGCCCAGGTGCAGTCCGGCTCACCGGGGCGTTTCGGAACGTGTACCGTCGCACCGCCGATCAGCTCGCACAGCCGGTTGATGCTCTGAGGGTTTCCCGCGCCGACGTTCAGAATCTCGCCCATAAGGTCTGACTCACCCGCTCGCAGGCAGGCTTCGGCGACGTCGGTCACATAGACAAAATCTCGCGTCTGCGTCCCATCTCCGACGATCGTCATGGGCTCACCGGCCTCGGCCAGAGCGGCGGCGATATTCTCCCTGCGCCCCGTGGACAGGTTGTCGACCATCCACACCTCGTATCCGGCCTGGATAAGCCTCGTGACGAGGTGCGAGCCGATGAAACCCGCCGCTCCGGTCACCACCGCTTTTGCCATTTCGCTTCCTCCGTGCAGAACATCGGGCGGGAGGTCGCCCCACCGCGCGCACCGTGCCCTGCCATCGTCACTATCGGCTTGATGCGGAACCCCACTTGCGTGCGATGGCCCCCGCGCCCGAGTCCGGCGTATCAGCCTTGGAAGAGGCGAATAACGTCGTACACGTGATGGACCTACGCCTCGGTGAGTCCCTGGTGAACGTGGAGCGATACGATGCGACTCGCCTCCGGATCAATGTTCAAATCGTCACCGACATCGGCAAAACGCGGCGTAGCACCCGCCAATACGATGGAGGAGGTCGAGGCGACAAACGAGTTGGGCGGTGTGAGGACCTCGCAGCCCTCACCGATGGGTGATGTCGGCTCACAGCTCGAGGGCGTGCTCGGACAAGAACTCACAACCGGTGGGGAGTGTGGAAGCATCCCGTTGATCAACTGGCTTGTGGCGATGAAGCCGCGTGCTCAAACATCCTGAGCAGACCGCCGCCCGCCGGGACGTTCCGTCCGAATCACCCCATCTACCACGCCATCCGTGCTCGCTCCACACGGTAAAGCCATCCCATCTTCTCACGCACGTACGATAATCCCCACGTTTCCCATTGTCTTGGCCGGAAACTTTGGATGCGTTGTCGAAGGCGGTTGACTTCGGCGGATCGCCCGCCAAAACTCAGTAGAAACCCGCCGACGGTGGTGGAGGGGTCAAACCCGAAGTCGGTTTTCCGCGAAAGGGGGAAAGAGGTTGTCAACTCGATGGCGATATGTTTGCACGCACGGCCTGATTCTTATCGGGCTCGTCGTGGTCAGCACAGCCGGTTGCGGCTCGGACTTTGACGGTTCGACGTTGCTCGTCACGCGCGTGGTATCCGATCCAGGTGACGAGTTCGACAACGCCGCAGTCAACAAGGTTTTGATTGACTGGACGGGCGGCGTCAACCAGATCTACGCCGACGACTACTTCGAGGGCGTCGACTTATCGGCGTTCGAGACGGACGACGGCGGCACGCTGGCAGACGATGCGGATGCGTTCATGGAGGCTGTCCGAGCGCAGACCCTGCGTATCTACGAGGATCTTCCCGAGTTGCCGGTGGACGTCACGAACGGTGAGGACGAGGACGCCGACTACGATGTGACCATCGTACACATAACGCAGGGACTCCCGCCGAGGGGCGGCGCCAACATCGGCGAGGGTGAGTACGACCCCTGCAACCGGCAACGCGACAACGCCGCTCTACTATTCGGTGGACGGATGGTGACACTTGGAAACGGATATACGTTTGACGAGTGGGTCAACGTTTTCGCCAACACCGTCGCCCACGAGGTCGGACACACGCTCGGATTCGGCCACGTCTTGCGCAGCGAGCATCCGGATACGGGTCGAACGCTCTACATCGAGCTGATGCTCGACGCACACACGATGGCGGAACTGCGACGCGAGCAGCGGTTCGTTTATGAGTTGACTAACTGCCCCGACGAGATCGATTAGAGCAACCTCTGTTTTTGTGTAGCGTCACCCCTTGTGGGTGACGAACGGTTTCCCCGGCGCCGCCCACAAGGGACGGCGCTACAACCGCTACACGAATTCGGAGAGTGCTATAGACCGAGCGGCCCGCGCGGCCGACCAGGACAACGACCAAGCGATGGACCAACCAGCGGTTGGCAACTACCCCCCAACGGATCTTGCCAACCGGGCTTCCAAGATGGGCGCAATCGCCGCAAAGACGCTCTCGGCCACAAGCGTGTGCCCCTCCTGACTGAGGTGGATACCGTCCCAGTGCAAGAGAGTCTCGTCCGGACGGTCGTCAAAGATCCGCACGAGGTCCACGAGCGTTGCGCGCCACTTGGCGGCCATCTCCCGGCAGATGTCATTGTAATGATCGTGCAACTCGATGACATCCTCGGCGTGATTCGCCCATCCGTTCCTGAGAATCTGTTGGAGGCTCTCGCCGGTCAACGCCGAGGGCGCCGTCAGGAACACGACGTCAAAGCCGTATCGCCGCCCGTACACGGCGAACTCGTCGAGCATGGCCCGATAGTGCATGGGCGGCAATCGCAGCCGACTCTCGGCGATCTCGACAACGTTCTCCTCCTTCAGCACGTACCGCCGCGCCGCCATACGGCGATAGGCCATCCGTAATCCGCGAAGAACGCGCACGTGATCCGTGACAGGCGGGGAAGGCAGATCAGGCCCCGCCAACGCCGACCTGCGATTCCAGTGATCGTTCCATCCGAAGTAGACGGTGACGATGTCCGGTGCGAACTTCAGATAACGATCGAGCATCGCAAGCCCCTGGTGCGCGGCGTGCCCGGGGACACCGCCGTTGAGCACCTCGATCGTATCGCCGAACCGCGCGCGGCCCAGCGCTTCGAGAATCACGGGATACGGCCTCTCGCAGCGAGCGCCGAAAGTGCAGGAATCCCCGAGGCAGAGAACCCGGATCACACCGGGCGGCTTGTCAACGGGCAGATCCGGTCCGCGCATGCCGTGTGCGTTGACGGCCAGTGGTGTTCCCGACAGCGTGTCGGGCTTGACGATCCATTGCACTTGGCCGTCGCGAGCGAGCTGCACCTCGGCGATCTCACGACCGACATCGTGTGTCAGCGTAATGGCAGTTGGATGGAAGGTGACGCCGCCTATGCGGAGCAGAAGCTCCACGATCAGGAGCAGACCGACAAAAACGGCGACCGAGAACCCGATCCTCCCAGGGAGGGACAAGCGCGCGGACGGGTTGACATGACGGGCCCGTGCGGCGTCAGGCTTACGCGCGGCGGCGGCCATGGTCCCTGCGAGGTCTTGCGGAAGACCGCGATCGCGCACCGGGCGCGTTGGGAGCGGCCGGTTCGGCGTTGTCCTGCGCCGGACCTACCGGGATCGCCTGCCCCCGAGCGTCCTCACACACGTACTTGATCTGATCACTGGTAAACGACGCATCACCCCGGATGATGACCTCCTTGCCGGTCTCCGCCTCAATCTGCCCAAGCACTGCGCGCTTTCGGTTGAGAATCTGGAAGGCGACCTCGCTTGCTATCGTGACCGTAACCCGCTGCACCTTCTCATGATGGGCGGCCAACTGGATGATCCGCATGACATCCAGCGCCACGGATTCCGGCATCTTCACAAGGCCGCTGCCCTTGCAGTGTTCACACTCGAAGTAGATGTTGCGCTTGATGGACGGACCCTGTCGTTGACGGGTCATCTCGATCAGTCCGAAGGCGCTCATGCGCAGGATTCGGGCACGCTCCTTGTGCTCTTTCAGTGCGTCGCGCAGCGCCTTCTCGACGGCACGCTTGTGGCGATCGAGGCGAAGGTCTATGAAATCACAGACGATCAGACCGCCAAGATCACGCAGGCGGAGCTGACGAGCGATCTCCTCCGCCGCCTCCATGTCGGTATGAAAGGCCGTCTCCTCCGCGTCCTCGGAGGCGCGGAATCGACCGCTGTTCACGTCGATCGCAACAAGCGCTTCGGTCGAATCGATCACGAGCGAGCCGCCCGAAGGCAGCGGAACGTGGCGCATGTTGATCTTCTCGATCTCCTCCTCGATCTTGAACCGATGGAAGAGCGGCTCGCGCTGCGAGTAGAGTTCTACCACAGCCTTCGATCGGGGCATGGCGATCTGAAGGAACTCGCGAGCGCGCCTGGCGGCTTCAACGTCGTCGGTCACAATCCGGTCGAACTCGGCCGTATACACGTCGCGGATCGTCCGAGTCACCAGGTCGGACTCCTCGTACAGCTCAGCAGGAGCAGGCTGGCTCTTGATTCGCTGCACGACGGTCTTCCACAATCGCAGAAGGTAGTTGAGATCTCGCTGCAACTCGCGCTTGGTTTGCCCCAGACCCGCGGTGCGAAGGATGAAGCCCATTCCACCGGGCAGCTTCAGTTCGCCCAACAGTTCACGCATCTTGCGGCGCTCGGCCTCGTCCTCGATTTTACGGGAGACGCCGTGGCGGCTCATACCGGGCATCATGACAAGGAAGCGACCGGGAATCGAAAGATACGTCGTAAGCGTTGGGCCCTTCGTGCCTACGCCCTCCTTCGTGATCTGAACGATTACCTCTTGGCCGCGACGGAAGCAGTTTTGAACGGGCGGACGGTTATGGCGCGGGATCTTCCTTCCCACATCTTCCGGTTCGCCCTTGTGGTTGGGGAAGTACTGCGGTTGGACGTCGGAGATGTGCAGGAAGCCGTTCTTCGGAAGGCCGAAGTCGACAAAGACGGCCTGGATGCTCGGCTCAACGTTGGTCACACGCCCTTTGTAGATGTTCCCGACGTGGGACTGGAGGGATGTCCGCTCGATGAACAGTTCCTCCAGCTTATGCTCGTGAACGACGGCAATGCGGCACTCATCGCCCGCGGACACATTGATCAACATGGTCCGCCCCGCCCCGGGCTCGATAGGCGCCTCCTCCTCGACCTCGATCTCGACGTCGCCCTGCGCCTCTTCGGCAAAGGTCTCGACCTCGGCGTCACGATCGGGAGCTTTCGCATCGCGCTCTTGCTTCGTACGGGAAGCTCCCGAGATTGCCTTGCGCCTCTTGCGTCGAGCCGCTTTCCGAGTCGTCGTTCGGGTACCCTTGGCATCCTCGGCCGGGGACTTATGGGAAGCCGCCGCTTCAGCGATTGCCGTATCGGCTTCGACGGCGGAAGCGTCCTCGCGCTTGGGTGTAACGCCGATCGTCCCGGCTTCGGGCGTCTTGGGCTTCTCTTCTGCAGCCAGGCCGGCTGCCTCGCGCCCTGCCGAATCGGTACCTGCTCGGCGAGTCTTCCCCCCTGCTCTCTTCGACGACCTTCTCCGGCCCGTCCCTCGCGACCTCGTGGTCGTCCGCGCGCTTGGCGGTTTTGCGGAAGGCTCGGAGGCATCGGAAGTCGGTTTCTCAGCAACCTCTCCGACGGCCGGCGCAGGCTCCTCCGGGACCGAGGGCGGGCGGGCGGCCTCTGCTGATCGGGCCGGTTTACGCTTCTTGGTGGACCGCCTTGGAGCCCTCTTACGGCGACCCGCGGTCTTGCTCTTTTCGCCAACCGGTTGGCCCGATGAATCGTCGATGCCGGCAGCCACCTCCGATACATCTACCTGAGTCGCCCGCTTGGGGGCGGGCTGTGCGGATGTGGCGGCGTCCGTCTCGGGTGTTGACTCAGCGCCTGCGGCTTCTACCTTCTTCCCTTCCTTGGTCTGTGTCGTTTTCCTTCGCGTTCTGCGTGCCATGTGTTCACCTTGCGTTTCCGCTACTGCCAGTGGACTTCCGTCCGGCAGATGCGGTGATTCATTGCTGTGGTGTCGAACCCAAGAAGCCCCGCGATCTCCGCCGGCTTGGCCGTACCGGCGCCCGTCACTTGCAGCGTGAAGCAGACCGAGTCGCGCCCGGCACGAATGTTCAACAAGAAGGGTCGCACATCAACGATCCGTGTCCGCCCACTCTTGAAGATCGGCCTGAGCACCTCGAGAACATCAGCCTCCGCGATGCGATGCACACGAGCTTCGAGGTCCGCGGGTGGTGAATCACCCACGTCCAGGCGGTAGCTCACACGAACCGGCCGGAGCTTCTCCCCCGGTGCAAGCAGCCGCCCGCCTGACAGCTCCAATCCCGCGGGCATCTGCTCGCCGAGGCGGCGAAGGACGTCGTCGGGATCGACCGGGTCGGCGAACTCGACGACGAGCATCTCCGCCCTCGATGCAATGCCGACGGGGCGCGGGAGGGGGATCACCATCCGTGGATGGGGGTTAAACCCTTCCGTGAAGCTGACCGGGAGCACTGCCCTTGCTAGAGCACGGCGGAAAAGCCGCAAGACGTCGTGGTGCGAGATAAACCGCAAGTCTCCGCCGACGGCAAACCCAATCGCACACCGGCATCGCTGCGGATCGCTCATGTGCGGTGTCCGACCGCGCAAGTCGGTTCAGCGTTTCCCGTACGTCGCCCACGGTCCGCAGGCGATGGTATCGGCCTGACCGCACCGACGAGGCTGACGCCGTTCATTAGATCGGGTCCTCTGGTAACACCTTCCTTGTTTCATCGCGCAAGTAATTCGTTACTTGCCTGTCCGTATCAAAACCAAGAACACGCCTGGTGATCCGTTGCGCTTGCTTCGTGGTCACCAGACGGATCAGTTTTTTAACCTCGGGGATCTTGGCCGGGGCCATCGACAGGGTCCTCAGGCCGATTCCGACGAGGAAAATGGTGTACAGCGGTTGACCGGCCATCTCACCGCACAGGCTGCAATCAACCTTCGCGGCGTCGCACGTTCTTACCACATCTCGAAGCGCACGCAAGACGGCCGGGTGCGAGGCGTTAAAACAGTGAGAAACGCGCTCGTTCCCCCGATCAACCGCCAGCAAATACTGGATCAGATCGTTGGTCCCGATGCTGATGAAGGCGACTTCCTTGCAGAACTCCTTGGCCTGAATGGCCGCCGCCGGCGTCTCCAGCATCATCCCGATGGGGATGTCCCTGCGGAACAGGATGCCCTCCTCCTCCAAATCCTCCATCGCATCGTGAACCGTCATCTTGGCCTGGCGGAATTCCATCAGGCTGCTGATCAGTGGGAACATCAACCGCACATCGCCGTGGATGGAGGCCCGGAGAATCGCCCGCAGTTGCGTCTTGAACATCTCGAGGTTCTGAAGGCTGTAGCGGATGGAGCGCAGCCCCAACATCGGGTTCCGCTCCGGCTCATAGCGCCGCTGCTGGGTATACTTGTCCGCGCCGAGATCGAATGTGCGAATCGTGACCGGGCGACCGTCCGCGCCAAGGATGGATTCCTTGTAGGCCTCGTACTGCTGCTCCTCCGCGGGGGCACCTTCCGGACGTAAGAAGAGGAATTCGGTGCGATACAACCCCACGCCGTCGGATCCCTTCTCCACGCCGGTGGCGGACTCACGGGGGAACTCGATGTTGCACGTGATGAAGACGCGTTCGCCGTCCGGGGTGACAGCCGGCAACGCCTTAAGCTCGTCCAGTTCGTCGGACAGCCTTGCGTACTTGGCCTGCTGGGCCCGGTACTCCTCGAGCGTGGCCTCGTTGGGGTTGGCGATCACGAGCTGGTTGGTCCCGTCGATGATGACCGTGTCGCCGCCGCTGATCCGCGTCGTCACGTCATCAAGACCGATCACGCCCGGTCGTCCCCAGGACCGTAACAGAATGGCCGTGTGCGATGTTTCCGCCCCGGCGTCAAGAGCAACGCCCACGATCTTGGTATCGGGCAGGCGCGCGGTCTGTGTCGGCTCGAGATCATGAGCAACAAGAATCGCCGGGCTCGTCAGGTGCGCGAGGTCCTCGCGCGCCTCGCCGAGGATATGCCGCAAGAGTCGCCGCTCAATGTCCTGCACGTCGCGGATGCGCTCCGCCAGAAGCGGATCGGTCATCTGCATGAAGCGCCGCTGGTAGTTCCTCATGACCGTGCTCGCGGCGTACGCGGCGGCGGCGTGTTTTTCTGTGATCAGCGATTCGATGCTCTGGCGCAAACGGTCATCCTTAAGAACACCGACATGCCAGTCGAAGACGTTGGCGGCATCACGTCCGAGGTGGGCATTCAACCATTCGGATTGCTTGGCAAGCTCATCGAGGGAACGGGTGAACGCCTCATCGAGACGGGCCATCTCGTCCGGGACGGCCTCGGGCGGCACGGTGCGGTACGGGATGCGGTATTCCTCCGCCTCCAATACCACGGCCTCGCCGATGGCGACTCCGGGAGCAACCGTGATACCACGAAGAATCTCCATCCCAGCTACCACGCACCTTACTTGGGTCGGCTGTCCACGCCGCCGACCACGGTTCTTCGCGCCTCCCGAACGGGACCGGCGAATGATTACCCGACCGGCTCAAACGCGACGACCGACAGGCCGGCCCGTTCAGTCCAACAACCGCACAGATATCCGACACGACCGCCGTCAATTGGCGGATGTTTTCGCATGACGGCCTGGCTCAACCGCTTCGCCGCGCACGTTCGTCGGGTTCTCCAGCCCCGCCTCCGTGGCGTCCTTCCCCAGCCATCACTAGGACGCTTGATGTGAGTCGTCGAAACCGGACTCGATAAGAGCCGCCAGCGCTCGGACCGCCTTGCGGGCATTCAGCCCTTGGGCCTCGATTCTGAGCACACATCCATGCGTTGCCTCGAGCAGCATCATCTGCATCGCGCTTTTGCCATCGAGCACTTCACGCCGACCGGACAGGTTGCTGACCGAGATGCTCGCCTGGAACGTCGACGCCAGATCGACGAACCGCATCACCGGTCGGGCGTGCAGGCCCTCTGGGTTCCGGACGGTTATCTCGCACGCTGCTTCAGTCTCGACATCCGACAATCGCGGTCTGCCTCATCGATTACAAAACGAGCGGACCCAGCCAGGAACGATCCTGGCCGTCTCAACAGAGGTTGTCCCGCTTTCTTCCCCCCTTACCAAGGGGGGAGGATAGAGGGGGGTTCGTGCAGACGGAGAAGAACCTCCCCCAACCCCTCCTTGTCAAGGAGGGGAGGAAGAAACACCATTACCTTAATCTGGAAACGGCACTAGTCATCCTGAAGGTCATCCGCCTCCCTGACAAGTTCCATGATCGTCTCCTGCGTATCAGCCTGCCGCAGGAAACGTCGGAAGTTCTCTCGCTGCAAGTAGCGGAAGATCCTCTCCATCGCCGCCAGGTGATCCTCCGGCTTGCTCGTCGAGCTTAGCAGCAACACGACCGTGTAGACCGGAGCCCGATCGAGCGCGGCGAAATCCACGCCGTGACTCGATCGACCAATCGTCGCCGTCATCTGTTTGACGCACTCGTGCTTGACGTGGGGGACGGCCACTCCCTTGCCAAAACCCGTACTACCCTGCCTCTCTCGCGAGGTCACAGCCCGCGTGAGCGTTTCCACGGTATCCGGTTCGATTACGCCGTGATCCGCAAGGGATTGTACAAGCTCACGAATGACACCGTTGCGGTTCGTGGCCTTCAGTTCCGGAATCACCGAGTCAGCATGGATCAAATCGGATAGTCTCATTCTCGTTTCCGGGGTCGTGACGGTTCCAGGTTATCCAACGCCGCGTGCAACCGAATCTCGACAAGATCGTTCGCCGGCGACGGTCCAAGTCAGCCCTCGCTCCGCTGCGTACCTTTGCCCTCATGTTTCCGGTTACGCCTCTTTTCCTTGTGCCTGGTGAGCTGACGTTCAAGCTTCTCCACGCACAGATCGATCAGGGCATAGGTATCGGGCCCCGCCTCGGTGACCACAAACGTGTGGCGATGGTCCGCACGCACGATCATCTCCGTCGTGAACTGCTCCGACTCGTGGTCAAAGACCACTTCGATCTCGTGAATCCGATCATAGTACCTGGGAAGCTTGCTTACCTTGCTCTCGGCATACGCCCGAACATCATCCGAAACCTCCACGTGCCGCCCGGTCACGAGTATGTTCACATCCAAACCTCCCAAAAAGGCGAGTGCCACCCGAGTCTCCGCACCGCACGACCCGAGAAGCCCGCATCGCTAATCGGAGTCCTCGGAATCACCCGGTTCCGGGAGCGTCATTCCCGGTTTGAGGACGCCGCCGCTGACTGTGAACCGCAGTGCCTCGTCGATCGACATACTGAGCTCGATCACATCCGACCGCGGAATCTGGACCACATACCCGGTCACCGGAGTCGGCGAACTCGGGATGAATACAGTCACCAACTCATACGGCGAAGCTCCCTGCACCGCACGCAACGGTTCCCCCGTGCTCAGTGCGAGCGACCAGACGTCCTTTCGAGGGTACTGGACAGCCACGACGCCGGAGAACTCGACCTTCCGCTCCGAGAGCAAAAAGTCCGTTACCTGCTTGACGTGCGGATAGATCGCTCGGATCAACGGCACCCGGTTAAGCAGGCGTTCTCCCACTCGCCAGACCCTCCGACCCACAAAGCTGGCGAGAAAAAAGCCCATGAAGTATACGAGAATGATCGCTATCAAGAAACCGAGCAAATGCAGCTTATACTTCTTGAAGGCGATCTGCCACAAAGCCAGGTTCTTCGCCTCCTGAGCCTGCTCTCTCGTTTCCTGGCTGGGGTGACGTAACGCCTTGTGATGTATGACCTTATGTTCAATCGTGAGGCGTTGTCCCTCGTCGTTCCACTCCAGGAGCGGTGTACCGTGGATGAGCGGGTCCCTCTCCTCATCCACCAGTCCGGGAGCGGGCTGGGCACGAAGGGTTGAGCAGAGGACAAGCAGCCCCCGCGTGATGTGGATCCCCACGTAGCCGTTGACCAGCGAGTACGCCCAAACAAGGATGGCGATTGTCAGGAGGGTCGGGATCAGGGCTCCCAGCCCGCGCAAAAAGAATCGACGGAAATCATCCATGAAAACAGGCCACCGCCACTCCCATCAGCCCGGCCGCGAGCCGGGCCGGCGCCCTTTCCCGCCAAGTTGCGAGACGTGAAGCCGCGCGAAATGCACGTCTCACAGTGTTACATCCTATAGAAGCACAGTCCGGGCGTCAACGGTTGTGGCGAGGCATCGGTATCCCTACGATGCGAACATGCTCATCGAGGTCCACACCACGGGCAAACCGGCGGTTCAAGGGCGTGCGATGCTCGCGGCTGTTGCGCTCTTGCTTGGGACGGGCGCGCTGGCAGGCCACATGACCTGGCACCGCGCCACGCACCCCCTCGGGCAGCGGATCAGCCCGCCCGGCTGGGGTCTGTCGTTCCAGGTTCCGCGCAGCTTCTCATCCCCGCCACCCCAGGTGTGGATTCCGCGTGGCACCCGCCATTTCGTCGGCCCCACGGGCCAGGGCACCGCCGCGACGCTTGCAGTGATGCTGGTGGACGATGCCCCCGCCGATACCGATTGCGCGATTGCAAGCTGGGCGGTCGGTGCGGATGGCCACACAACACCGGCGGCGGCCTGCAACACGGAGCGGCTCGGTTCGCTGGATGGGGCCGAACTCCTGGCACCCCAGGCCACCCGCATCGCCCGCGTGGCGGCCGTGTCACAAGGTCGGGCGCTTGTGGTCCTGTTGGACGTGTCTCCGACCACGATCGACGATCCCATGTACCGCCTGTTCGACCTCACCTGCCGATCGATCAGGCTGACCCCGTAGCGTGTCGCTGACAATCCCAAGCGGAACAGTCGGCGAAGCGCCCCCTTCCGTAACAAGAGACGCCCGAGTACAATCCGTTGCAGGCGTCCCGTCCGTGGCAGGCGCCCCGCCCGCGGCAGGCGCCCCGCGCGCGGGCGGACGATCAGCGGCGCCGGTGGGTCCCGTCATCTCCAAAACGTTTTGGGCCGAGCGACGATGCACGCACGACATTCCGAGTTCGCGAGTCGCTCCCGTCTCGTTGATCGCAGGGCGATATCCCTCCCGGAAGTGCTGGTGGTCATCGCGGTCCTCATACTGCTGCTCGCGCTGCTCATTCCATCGCTCGGCGTGGCCCGAACGAAGGCGCGACGGCTCTTTTGCGCCAATAACCTGCGCCAGTGGGGAACGGCCTTGCATGCGTACCGGACAGACCACCATGACTTCATCCCGACGGAGGGATCGGCCGGGAACATCGACCAGAGGGGCACCTGGTTCAACTCGCTACCGCCATACCTTGGCCTGCCGCCCTACAAAGACTTCTCTGGAGCCGGCGACCAGATTGAGGAACTTCCCAACATCCACGTCTGGATCTGCCCCGCCAAGAATCTCACCGATGCCTACAAGAGCAATTCGGGCATGAACCAGTTCCACTACGGAATGAACCAAGTGCTCGACGGACTCGGAACCGAAGCGAGCCCGTCACAAGATGCGCCCGGGTTCCTGGACCAGGGTCCGGCCAACCCACCACACGCCGACACGTTCGCGCGCAAACCGCGTACCGTGTTTCTGTTCGACATTGTGGGGAACTCGCCGGCGGGCAAGCCTCGCGATGTGGCCACGAAGTATCAGATGGATTGGAAGGGGAAGCGTCCCGGACGATTCCACGGCGACTATGCGAACATCCTCTACTTGAGCGGTCGCGTGGGCCACTGCAAGACCGATGATCTGGTCACCGACCGCGACTTCCGGCACGGGGATATCATCTGGGACAACCCCAAGCTCTATTGGGGATACCCACCGCCGGGTTGGGGCCCCGACGAACTTGCGGAATTCCTGCCCGACGAGGACTGAAGCTTGCTCATCGGCATCCTTTCCGACAGCCACAATCAGTACCTCGCCGTGCGACAGGCAATGGCACTGTTCGATCGTTTGGGCGTGTCCCACATCATTCACTGCGGCGACGTGGGCGGGCCGTCGGTCTTCGAGGAGTTCATCGGGCATCGTTGCAGCTTCGTCTGGGGCAACATGGACATTCCCGACCCAGGAACGGTTGCTTTCCTGGAGACGATCGGAATCCGGGTTCCGACATCCATTCCCCTCAGACTCACGCTGGATGACAAGTCCCTGGCTGTGTTCCATGGTCACGAGCCCAGGTTCAGGCAAGCGATCCGCACGCTCGACGTCGATTACCTCCTGCACGGCCACACACACGCCGCGCGGAACGAGAGAATCCACGGCAAACGCATCATCAACCCCGGCGCGCTGCACCGGGCAAACCCCACGACCGTGGCGACGCTGGATACGCGATCAGACGAGGTCACGTTCTACGAAGTGCGCATGGCCTGACGTTACATGTTCGTCGTGCGTCGGTGTTCGATTACATTCCAAGCCCCCTGAGAGATACGCGACACGGCCAACCGCCCCACCCCAGGGAGACCACGAACCAGCGTGGTGCCTCGATATCCGGGCGGAGAATCGTCGAGCCGTTTCGCTCGTCATCGCGCTCTTGCCACAGAGTTACGGGGCTACTCAGGCCCGTCTTCGACAGTTGCATTTCGTATGTTATTGTAGAATCGAAGGTTACGTCAGCGCGCAGAGGCGTTGGCACTACAGGGGCGTCTCGTCGTGGGACAGCCGGTCACGCCAGGCCGTGGTGGTTTGGGGCCACGCGCACGGCGGGTCCCAACGCCACCCGCCCAAAAGTAACTGTAGAAGACGGGTCAAGGTGCGCACCGCGCGAGTGTCATGGATTGACCTCCCGGCTGATATGCCTGCAAAGCGGACTGTCGCGTTGCGATGCGAGGTTGTCTCCGTTTGGGGCCCTCCGGACACGGGTGGCGGTTTGCGTTGCACCACCAACGGCGTAATCTCATATCGCCCGGCGGCATGACGTGGGGGACCGGCCACGAAGGGGCTCTGCCACTCCGCTGAACGGCTGGTGATACGGGCTATCGACATCCGATACAGAGAGGTGAGAGATTGCCCGTCTGCCTGCTCCGCGCCGCCGCGCGGCGCTGGCGAGGCTGGAGGTTTGCCGTGGCTGAAGGGCCGACCGACATTGCTTCGTCCATCGCTCCCGCGAACTACAAGGCCAAGGAGGTCGCCAAGGAACGTGAGGCCAACCGGGCTGCCACCGCGCACACGGCTGAGCGAGGCGTGAAGAACATCGCCGACAGGGGCGCCACGATTGACACCGAGGACGGTGACACGGCGATTTTCGCCGACGCCGAGGGCACGGGCAGCCAGGGGCGACCCTTTGAGGAGGATACCCAGCCCGAAGAGGAGGCGGAAAGTGAGACCATTCCAGAGGGCATCACCCGCGACGAGGACGGGCAATTCCACCTCGACCTGGAGGTGTAGCGGACCAACCCATCGCACACTTTGGTGACGGGTTTCGACCGGAGGACCTCCGGTAGCGGTAAGGCCACCCCATTGCCGGTTTCCAACCGTCGGTCCGCCCGTAGAATGGCCTGCATGAAGTTCGTCAAGATGCACGGCCTGGGGAACGACTACGTCTTCGTCGACTGCTTCAAGGAGCACGTCGAGGGCCCGGTCTCATTAGCCCGTGCGATGTCCGATCGTCATGCGGGGATCGGCGGCGATGGGTTGATCCTGATTCAGCCGTCCAGGCGGGCCGACGTCCGCATGGAGGTCTACAACGCCGACGGGTCGCTCGCGCAGATGTGCGGGAACGGGATTCGATGCGTCGCGAAATATGCGGTCGAGCACGGCTTGGCGAGCGGGCCGGAGCTTCGGATCGACACCGATGCCGGCGTGAAGCTTGCTCTATGCCGTGTCGTTGACGGTAGGGTTCGGTCGGTTCGGGTTGATATGGGCACACCCTCGCTGTCCGCGCGCACGATTCCCTCGACGGTCCGTGCGGATCGGATCATCGATCATCCGCTCTCGATTGACGGTGTGGCGTACGAGGTAACCTGCGTCTCTATGGGCAATCCGCACGCGATCGTGTTCGTCGGCGATCTTGACGGGATTGCCCTGGAGTCGATCGGGCCGAAGTTCGAGCACGCTCCCGAGTTTCCGGAGCGCATCAACGTACACTTCGCGCGCGCTGATTCACCCGCGCGCGTGACGATGCGAACATGGGAGCGCGGTAGTGGGATAACGCAAGCTTGCGGTACGGGAGCGTGCGCGGTCTGCGTAGCCGGCGCCGTTACGGAGCGAACGCAACGCAAGATCATCGCAACGCTGCCCGGCGGTGATCTCGAAATCGAGTGGACACACGACGACCACCTGCACATGACCGGTCCGGCTGTCGAGGTGTTCACCGGCGAATGGCCAATGTGACGAGGCCACTTGGTGGCGACAAGGCCACTCTGTGGCCGTGAAAGGAGTCCGGTGCTGATGGCTGAGCTACTGTTTCACGGGGCGGTCGAGGAAGTGACCGGCTCGCTGCACATGGTCCGTGTGGATGATCACTGGGTTGCGCTTGACTGTGGCCTGTTCCACGGTCGCCGAGCGGAAACCGAGCAAAAGAACCGTGACTGGCCCGTCCCGCCGGGCGAGATCAGCGCGGTTATAATCTCACACGCGCACATCGATCACTCGGGCCGCCTGCCGCGACTGGTCAGGGATGGGTTCGAAGGGCCGATCCATTGCACGCCGGCGACGCGCGACCTCTGTGCCATCATGCTGCCCGATTCGGCGCATATTCAAGAGGAAGACGTTTACTACGTGAACAAGCGGCGGGCGCGCAAGGGGCTCGATCCGGTCGAGCCGCTGTATGAGCGTCAAGACGCCGTGGCTGCGGTCAGGCTCATGCAAACCGTCTCCTACGACCGCTGGTTTCAGGTCGTGCCCGGGATGATCGCGTGCTTTCGTGATGCGGGGCACATGCTCGGCTCAGCCGGGATTCATCTCGAGTTCGCCAAACGCAACGGCCATGCGCCTTCACTTTTCTTTACCGGTGACATCGGAAGACCGAACAAGCCGATCATCCGCGACCCGTACCCGATCCCTCCCTGCGACACGGTGATCTGCGAGAGCACCTACGGCAACCGGTTGAACGAGCCGGCCGAGGAAGCGAAGGAGGAGCTGATCCGTGTGGTGAAGCGGACGTATGACCGTGGCGGGAAGGTGATTATCCCTGCTTTTTCCGTCGGCCGAACACAGACGATTGCGTACTACCTTCAGGAGGAGATCGAGAAGGGCAACCTGCCGGATCATCCGATTTACTTGGACAGCCCGTTGGCGATCAACGCCACGGAGGTGTTTCTCATGCACCCGGAGTGCTACGACGCCGACGCCCGCCAACTTCAGGCGTTGACCGGTGATCTGCTCGGCCCGTCCTGCTGCACGTACGTTCGCGATGTCAACGACAGCAAGGCACTTCACCCGAAGAAGGGACCGTTCACGATTCTGTCCGCCAGCGGGATGTGCGAAGCCGGGCGTATCCGCCATCACATCAAGAACAACATCGAGAACCCGAACAATACGCTCCTCATCGCCGGCTACCAGGCTGCTCACACGCTAGGCCGCCGGTTGGCTGACGGCGCGAAAGAGATCAACCTGTTCCATGAGAAGTACCACGTCCGGGCGGATGTCGTGCAGATTCACGGTTTCAGCGCCCATGCCGATCAGAGCGATTTGCTCGGCCTGCTGGGCCCGCTGCAGGGTCAGACCAAGAAGGTCATCCTGGTACACGGCGAACCGAATCAGCGGAAGGTCCTGGCGGAGAAGCTCGAGGGTCTGGGGTTCGATCACGTCGAACTGGCTCGGCGTGGGCAGCGAATTGCGCTGTGATACGGTGATTTTGAGGGTTACCGTGGGCGGCGTCCCGCCTCGGCGGGACTTGCCCGCGGCTACTGTAGGTCAGCCTTTCAGGCTGTATCAGCATACGACGCTGAAGCCGCCTAAACTGTCGCGGACCCGTCACCCCACCCGGGCAGCCAGCATCGTGATGTCGTCACCTTGACGTGTGCCTTCGGTGAAGTGGGAGACCTCGCGCCGGAC
Source organism: uncultured Phycisphaerales bacterium (assembly GCA_965371725.1). Classification (GTDB taxonomy): domain Bacteria; phylum Planctomycetota; class Phycisphaerae; order UBA1845; family UBA1845; genus CBDUZO01. The sequence goes on along the minus strand of CBDUZO010000014.1, from coordinate 32,352 downwards.
GTGCTTCACGAGCGCGAGCGGGTTGAGATCGGAGAGGCTACCGAGTGCTTCCAGCAGGCGGTCCTTTCCGAACTGCCTGTCATTTACGTCCATCGCTTCGGTAACACCGTCCGTGTACGAGAAGAACACGCAGGGATCGCTGCCGAGATCCACCGTTCGAGCGGTGTACTCGGCTGTCTCGACGATTCCCAGCGGGAAGCCGTACTCGACCTCGAGCTCATCCGGGCTTGAGGCGTCGCCCCTGACAACGAGCGGAAGCAGGTGCCCGGCCGAGGCGAAGCGGATACTTCGCGCGGATGGGTCGATCAGGGCGAGAAGGCAGGTGATGAACTTGCTGGGTTCGGTGTTGGCGTAGATGAGCCGGTTCCATCGCACCAGCAGGGCTTCAGGGTCATCGAACTCACCAATGGTGAGGCGGACAGCCGCCTGGAGATTGGCCATGAGCAACGCGGCGGGTACGCCTTCACCGGTGACATCGGCGATGAGGCACCAGATACGCCCGTCGCCGGTCTCGATCACGTCATAGTAGTCGCCGCTGACGCGCTGGCCGGGATCGTTGATCGCGGCGACCTTGAAATCCGCCCGGCTCGGAAACGCCGCCGGGAATAGACCGGTCTGGATCGAGCGGGCAAGGTCAATCTCCTGGTTCAGACGCGCCATCTCCCGCTGCTCCTCGACGAGCTGACAGTTGATCAGCCCGATGCTCACCTGCCGGGCGATTCCGGCGAGGAAGTCGATGTCCTCGTCGGTGTAGCTGGTGGAGGTGCTGATGCGATCGCCGTAGACGACGCCGAGGGTCTGATCGCGGTGAAGCAGTGGCACGCACATGGCGGATCGGATGCCCTGCTGGGCCATGCTCACGGTGGGGTCCGCCGCCCCGCTCCCGTCATCCGTGAAGATCGCCCGTTCGCCGTGGACCAGAGCCCGGTTCAGGAGCGTTCGGCTGATGGTCAGCTCGCCCTCGGCGCCGCGCAGGTTGTGGACGACGGGCCAGTCGAGCGTGCGTTGGCCCGGCTTGCGAACGCCGATCGCGCCGCGCTCGAAGCCCAACATCTCGCAGCAGATCTTCATGGCGCCTTCGAGCAGGAGGTCCTGGCCTTGCAGCGTGGTTAATTGTTCGGACAACTCGTAGATCATCTGAAGGCGCTTCTGTGGAAGTGCCAGCTCCTTGTCTCCACTGACGTACCGGGTGGCAAACGTGGTCGGGTCCTCTTCGGAGATGATGACCGAGTGCGACGGCTGAGGCTCGGATTCGGAGAAGACGACGAGCGTCGATCCGATCAGGACGCGATCACCCTGTTCCAGTGTACGGGTGGTGCACGGCTCGTCGTTGACCAACGTTCCGTTCTTGCTGCTTAAGTCCTCGACGACAAAGCCGGACGGCGTCAGCGAGAACCTGGCATGGTGGCGTGACGCGCTTGGATCATCCACGCAGAGATCGCACGTGGCGTCTCGCCCGATCACCACGGGCTCGGCGCCCAACGCGTGATGGATCGTGCGACCATTGGGAAGTGTGATGATCAGGTCAGGCACTTGTTCCTCGCTGTCTCCACGGGTCCGGGCGACGCTGCGGCTTTACGCACACGCCATTATACCGGCCGGGACATAGGAGAAACAGCGGGGCTCCCATGCTCCGGGGCAATGGCTTATTGAACAAAACCGGAAAGACGCGGGACCGGCTTTCCATCCGGTCTTGCCATCGGCGGCGACCGTTACGGCTTGGCGTTGCAAGCGCAGACCCTCTGACCGCATCCGGGGCATCCGCCGCCGTATTTGGCCTGATAGGCTTTGGTGAGGCTGACGTCGTTGATGTTGGCGAGGGTGACGAGCCAGGCGAGCACGTCGGCAAACTCGCCCGACACGTCCTCGGGCGACCCGTCACGAAGCGCACCGGCCAGCTCGCCGACCTCCTCGGCGAACCAGAGGAACGTCGCCGGCGTACCTCGCTCGCGATCCTTGTCGCTGTACATCTTGTCGATATGTGCCTGAAGCTCGTCCAGCGTCATTGTCGTCCCCCCGGAGCGTCCGTCTTCCGCGGTTCGCGGTGTGTGCTTTGTCGGACGGTTTCCTCGCTATGAAAGTGCCTTGTAGTAGTCGATCGTTCGATTCAGCCCTTCCTCGAACGTGGTGCCGGGCTCGAAGCCGAGCAGTGTCCCGGCGAGTCGCACGTCCGCGCACGAATGCCTCACGTCGCCGGCACGCGAATCAACGTGGTCCGGTTTGACGTTCGTACCGAGCAACCGGTTGATCGCCTCGATCACGCGGTTGACGCTGATTCTGTCGCCGCAGGCCAGGTTGACGGTCTCGCCGTGCGTCTTGCTTACGTCCATGGCGAGCACGTTTCCTTGCACGACATTGTCGATGAACGTGAAGTCACGTGTCTGCTCGCCGTCGCCGTAGACGATCGGAGACTCGCCACGGAGAATGGCGGTGACAAAGGCCGGGATGGCGGCGGCGTAGGTGCTGCGCGGATCCTGCCGCGGGCCGAACACGTTGAAGTAACGCAAGCTGATCGTCTCGAGCCCGAAGCACTCGTGAAACGCCAGGCAATAGTGCTCACCCATCAGCTTCTGCACTGCGTAGGGGCTGAGCGGTGCGGGTTTGAGCTCTTCGTGCTTCGGTGACACTTCCGCGTCACCATAGGCGGAGCTGCTGGCGGCGTAAATGAACCTCCGAACCTTCCGATCGACCGCCGCCCGGAGCATGTTGAACGTGCCGTTGGCGTTGGCGTCGTGGCTCTCCTGTGGATTGTCGACCGACTTGGGCACGGATGGGATAGCCGCCTCGTGAAAGACGAACTCGATGTCGTCGCAGGCGTGCAGACACACCCGCGGATCGCACATGTCGGCTTCGACAAGCTCGATCTTCCCCTCCAGGTGCATCAGGTTCTCACGGCTTCCCGTGGAGAGATCATCGAGAACGCGCACGCGATGGCCGAGCGCGATGAGCCTGGTTGTCAGATGCGAGCCGATGAACCCGGCTCCTCCCGTGACGAGTACGTTAGCCATGGTCGCCTTCCCGCTGTCGCAATTGAAGGTCGCAACTGTCGTGTGCACAGGTTGCGGCAGAACCCACACCGAGCCCACGCAGCCCGGAGCGTAGCGGTTCCGTCAGAAGATTTCAAAGAGGGCGGCGTCGCCCGGGCGAAGGGCCACGGGGAGCGTGATACGCCCCTGCGCGGGTTCGCTGACGTGTCCGGCGGGGCTGGTCGTGGTCGGCGGCACCTCGACCGCCCGTGTGACGGCCCGGCCGGCGACCGACTCGGGAAGCGTCACCTCACCTCTGGCGAACCGCTTCGCCGACCGGTTGAAGATCAGTACGAACCGGCGTTGGCCGCGGGTCAGCGCGACCGTCGCCAGGTCTTTCACGGTCCAGGCCGCGTCCCGGATTGGGGTCGCGACGGCCCGGTTCAGACACGCACCCCACCGCTTCGCCCTTCTCGTGATCTGCTTGACGGCTGTGAGATTCGCCGGTCCGAGAGCCCGGGTGGGGTCGATCAATCCGCGCGGGTCGCCGGGCGGACGGCGGCTTCGGTCCATGACCAGTCCGGCGGTCCGACCGTCTAGGAGGCCTTCGTGGTAGCGTGCCAGCCAGCTTTCCAGCACGGACGATTGCCCGGCCGATTCGATTGTGGCAACGTCGAGGGTGATCAAGGAGGCGGGCGTCGGATCGGCGTCCGACCCACCGGTCGACACGCTCGCCACACCGCGCGTGCCCAGTCGGCGGCGGAGGGAAGTCTCCCGCCGCGTTGCCTTGGGGTCGGGTGGGCGGTGGATCACGATTGCGGCGACGCCGGGACGACCCGCCAGGTCGTTGGCGACCGTTCGCACGAGGTCCGATTCGCTTCGGAACCCGACCGGCAAGGTGCCCGCCGTCGTGTAGAAATCAAGACGCCGGTCCGGGATCGCCACGCGCAGCCCTGTTTCGTTTGCCGTGTTCAGGATGGCGCTCCGGTCAGCCTCGTCGAGGTGGCGCAAGACGACCCCGTCGAAACCGAGTTGGGCGAGACGCTGAAAATCGTGCTGAACCGTATCCATGGCGCCGTGCCGGCCCAGGTCCACGATCAACGGCTCAACGTCGTACCTCGCCGCGACGAGGTAGGTTGTGCGCAGGACGGGGCGAGTAGTGGGCGAACACCCGGTTGTCGAGGCAATCAGGCACCCAAACAGGATGGACAGGGCACGCCACAGTCGCGGGCCGCTCGGCAGGGGTGGCGGGTTGACGCCGCCCGATGGCGGGTTGACGTCGGGCGCCGGGCGTGGATACACTTCCCGGCGCGGCGCGGTTGATTTCAGGGACCGTTTGGCGGACATGCACATCATGCACTTGCGATTCATACTCACAGGCTCGCTGGCTGTGGTCTGTGTTGTCGGCTGTGCGACGACTCCGATCCCGACGGACGAGGCCAAGCAGCGTCAGATGCTCGAACTGCTTATGCCCACGGGAATCGAGATTGTCGAGCCGTTTACGCGGGTCACGAGCTTCGACAATGACGCCATCCCCGACGGTATCGAGGTTTTGCTGCAGGCTGTCAATTCCCTCGGGCATCGTGGCCAGATCGTGGCGGGGTACATTCGCGTGGAACTGTTCGAGCACGTTCCCGCCAGCGGGGACAAGAAGGGGCGGAGGTTCCAATATTGGGAGGTCGCGCTCACCACCGTCCAGGAGCAGAAACGCCACTGGAACGAGATCACGCAGATGTACGAGCTGCTGCTCCAGGTTGACCCCGAGCCGATTACGCCGGCGGACAAGTATATCCTGGCCGTCACCTACAGCTCCCCGCTCGGCGAGCATCTGACGGATGAATGCCTGATCACGCACCGCACGCCCGAAACATCACTGGGCCGCGCCCCATCGAGAAGATGACCGTCGCGGCGGGCGTGGGCGGTATGACGGACGTTGCCGGAGCCGCAGGCCAACGTGAAGGAGAGGTGATCGCTATGCGAGTGTATCGATACCGATGGATGCCGATCGTGCCTTTCGTGGCCGTCGTGGTGATGTTGACCGGCTGTCGGGACCTGCTCACCCAGGGCAACTTCTCGCAGATCTACGAGCATCGTTCGTCCCACGTCGAGGTGGCGCGGATGATCGGCGAGCCTGATGAGAAGCTGGGGGATCAGTGGTTGTACTTGCGGCCCGGCAAGCACCTGACCGCCATCGTGGAGTTCGATGCGGACGGGCTCGTGGCGCGAAAGCAGTGGATCGATGCGGACAGCGCGGTGTGGGAGGACTCGGCGGACGAACCCGAGATCGAAGCTGATACGCGCGAGTCCACTCGGGTCGAGCGGCGCCGAGATTAGAGTGCTTTTGGGAATGGGGCATCCCCGATTCCATGCCGCGACGTCTTTGCTGGTGATCCTGCAAGACAATGGCAAAGCCAGCTCTCTTGATGATTCACGGGATTGTCGGGTCGCTCGACTACTTTGCGCCGGCGTCGCGGTTTCATCATGCCGACGTGCATACGATTGACCTGTTGGGTTACGGTTCGCAGCGCGATGCGGCGCCTGAACGGCTGACGCTTGTGTCCCAGGTGGATCATGTGCGTGCACATCTTGACCGGCTCGGGACTGATCCCGTTTGGCTGCTCGGCCACAGTATGGGCGGCGCCGTGGTGATGATGCTGGCGGACCGATGTCCGGACCGCGTCGCGGGGGTCATCAACGTCGAAGGCAACTTCACGCTCAACGATGCCTTCTGGTCCAAGTCGATCGCCGGGAAGGGCATCGAGAAGTGGGAGGATGAGTATCGCGCGATGCAGGCCGACGTACCGGCGTGGTTGGTCAAGTGCGGCGTTGAGCCGAATGATCTGCGTGTCGGGTGGGCTGAGGCGATCCTGGCCAATCAGCCGCCGTCGACGCTGCACAAGATGTCGAGGGCCATCCTCAGCGAGACCGCCCCACCCGAATACCTGCAAGCTGTCCGGCACGTCGTCAATCGAGGCATCCCGATTCACCTGCTGGCAGGCGAGCGATCAGCCGGTGCCTGGGATGTGCCCGACTTCGTCCGCGCCGCAGCCGCCTCTTATCTCGAACAACCCGCCACCGGCCATCTAATGATGCTCGAAGAACCCGACGCGTTCTGTACCATCGTCGACGGCATCTTCACAACCGGCGGTTAGAGCGCATTCAGGGCAAGTGTAGCGTCACATGGCGATTGTTGTCCGAGCAAAACCCGCAACCGGACGCTACGAAAGGATTGATGATGCTCTAGCGTCGTGTGACGAATCGGTTTCCCGGTAGGGCTTTGATCAGACCTTTGAGTTGGAGCGCGGTGAGGGTCGAGGTTGTCTTGCCGGCGTCGAGCTTGGCGGTGGAGCAGATTGCATCGGCGTCCTCGGCGCCGTCGGTGACAGCCTGGAGGACGGCCCGCTCGTGCTCCGTGAGGGTTGTTATGGCCGGCGGTCCGTCATGAGATGCGTCACCGGTTCGGCCGTCCGCGCCCGCAGCCTCGCGGCGCATAATCTCACCGACCTCAGCCAGTTCATCGAGCAAGTCGTCAAGGCAGGTGACGAGCTTGGCCTGGCCCTCGCGGATCAAACCGTTGACACCGGCCGTCAGCTCCGGCCGATCCACCCGGCCGGGAACGGCAAACACCTCACGGTTGTACTCCGACGAAAGCCTGGCCGTGATCAGCGCGCCGCTGCGCTTTCCGGCTTCGACGACAAGCACGCCGAGTGAAAGACCAATGATGATTCGGTTGCGCCTGGGGAAGTTTTGCGCATCGGGCGCGGTGCCGATGGGGGACTCGCTTAGGACGGCACCGGCCTCGGAGATGCGGTCCGCCAGCGATTGATGCTCGGTTGGATAGATGGAGGGCAGGCCGTTACCGAGCACGGCGATTGTTCGCCCTCCCGCTTGCAGCGCACCTTGATGGGCATATCCGTCCACACCGCGTGCCAGGCCCGATACGACCGTAAACCCGGCCCCGCCCAGCGCGCTTCCGAACCGGAGGGCTTGCTCCTGTCCGTAGTGGGAGCAGCGCCTCGTTCCGACGATGGCGATCGCGACCGAGTCGGTCGGCTCGAGCCGCCCTCGGACGTAGAGGCAGATGGGTGGATCGGGGATGTTCTTGAGCGGGGCGGGGTAATCCGGGTCCTCGGCACAAATGATGCGAACGCCGCTGGATACCACCCGCTCGATCTCCCGGTCGACCGTGTCGTCGTCGCGTGCCCGAAAGAGAGACTCGGCCACGCGCGGACCGATCTTGTCGACGCGTTCGAGCTCCGCGAGCGACGCGCCCAGCACGCGGTCGAGCGAGCCGAAGTGCTCGATCAGGTTGCGACATCGGATCGGCCCGATGTCGGTCGTGAGATGGAGGCGTAGGTATTGGCGGCCCACATCCGAGATGACGGGGACGGCATCAGTCTCAATCTTCATGATTCAGTTGTCTGGATCGGGACCGCACCCGGGAGTATAGCCGGGTCGCCGGCCCGACGCTATGGGGCTTTCGGTGGTCTCACAGCGAGCGGTACTACTTCTCCTGCGCGGCGATCCATTCGCTCATGTGTATCTCGAGCAGGTCGAGGGGCATCGCGCCGCCGGCGAGGAGGGCATCGTGAAACGCGCGAATGTCGAACCGATCGCCCAGTGCCCGTTCGGCCTCCCGGCGGATTTCGAGGAGTCTCAGTTCGCCGATCTTGTAGGCCAGGGCTTGGCCGGGCCAGATGATGTACCGGTCGACCTCGGTCTCAATGTCGAGCCGGCTGAGGGCGGCGTTGGCTGCCATGTATTCGATGGCCCGCTCGCGAGACCAGCCCTTCGCGTGGATGCCGGTGTCGATGACAAGGCGACATGCCCGGACGATCTCGTAGGTGAGCTGCCCGAATTTTTGATACGGGTCGGTGAACCCGCCGAGCTCATACCCGAGCTTCTCGGCGTACAACGCCCAGCCTTCCCAGTAGGCATCAAACTGAAGGTAACGGCGAAACGTCGGAAGGGACGTGTTCTCCTGGTCGAGCGCCATCTGAAGATGATGTCCCGGAATGGCCTCGTGGTAGGCGAGCGTTTCGAGCGTGAAGCGGACGCGCTGCGCCGGCGCGTGCGTGTTGACGTAGAAGTAGGCGGGCCTGGCCCCGTCCGCCGGCGCCAGGTTGTACCACGCGACCGGTGAAGATACCGCCCGATGGGATTCGATTTCCTTCACGATGCAGTCGGTTTTGGGAAGGCGACCGAAGAGCCTCGGCAGAAGCGGTCTGACGCGTTTCAAGATGGCATTGGCAGAGGCCAGAAGTTCGTCGCCGGATTCAAACCGTTGACTCGGATCGGTTCGCAGGTGCGCGATGAACTCATCCAGGCTGCCCTTGTGCCCGACCTCGCCCATGATCTTGGTCATCTCGGCGCGGATGCGGGCGACCTCGGTCAACCCCAATCCGTGAATCTCATCCACAGACATCTGAAGGGTCGTATGAAGGTATATCCTCGCTTGATAGAGACGATCCCCATTTGGCAGATCGCCAAATCCAACGGTCGAGCGAGCCCGTGGAAGGTACACATCCTCGACGAACGCAAGCAGTTGCAGATAGGCCGGAACCACGTCCGACGCGATGGCGTTCTCGAGGGCCAGGGCGACCGCTTCGCGATCCGGCTCATCTAAGGCGCCGAGCTTGGACACGGGCGTGTAAAACTCACTCTGCTTCGGATCACGGACGATGTGGACGCGAATCTGCGGGATGACCCGCTCGACCACGACGCGCGGCATCACGATTCCTCGGGCCATGCCTTCTCGCATGTTGGCGATGATGTCCGTTACTTGCTTGGGAAACCCGCGGAGGCGGGAGAGGTAGGCGTCGAAGTCGGCCTTGTCGCGGAACGGTTGTGACACGAGGATCAAGGGGAATCGGATGTGCGCGCCGTAGAGCGGATCGAGCGGCATGAACTGTCGAGGCAATCGAAGCTTCAACAGAGAATCTCGCAGAGCGCGATCGAGCAAGTCGCGTGTCAGGCGATCGTCCGCCGAAAGGTCTGTCGCGGGCAGGCGGTGCAGCTCGGCGAGCGAATTCTTTAGACCGGTTTGTGACTCCTTTCGGCCTCGCTCGCTCAAGTCGTCGAGGCGGTCGTTGTACCGATAGTCGCCCAAAGCGGTGGCCCACATCGGGGACCGCTCCAGGGTCATCTCCCAATACCGGTCGGCGAGATCCTCGAGCCTCGGGTTGTCTTGGGCGGACGTCGTTGCAGCCGTCGAAAGGAAGACGCAAGTCAAGGCCAGCGAGATCATTTGCCTCATCGTCATCACAAGCTCCACGTTCGGGCGGCCCGGCGGAGGCCTTAGGTGTTCTGCTCATTCTCCAACAGCCAGGGCATCAGCGATCGGACACTCCTTCCGGCACGCTCGATCAACGAGTCAACATCCGCGCGATGAAGCTGCTGAAACTCCGTCCCGCCTGATCGGCACTCGGCGATCCACTCGGCGGCGAACGCGCCGCTGCGGATTTCTTCGAGAATCCGTCGCATGGCGGCGCGTGTGTCGTCGCTGATGATGCGAGGCCCCCGCGTCAAACCGCCGTACTCAGCCGTGTTGGAGATCCGGTCTCGCATGGCCGTAATACCACGCTCATAGATCAGATCGACGACCTGTTTGAGTTCGTGCATGCACTCCAGATAGGCGAATTCAGGCTCGTAGCCCGCCTCGACAAGGGTTTCAAAGGCGGCTTTGGCCAGCGCGATCACACCGCCACAGAGGACGACCTGCTCGCCGAACAGATCGGTCTCGGTCTCGGTGGCGAAAGTGGTCTCGACGACGGCCGCGCGGGTTGAGCCGATCCCGGCTGCCCACCCCAGCGCGGTGCGCTTCGCCCGACCGCTCGCATCCTGATGAATCGCCATCAGCGAAGGAAGTCCCTTCCCTTCGACGTAAAGGGATCGCAGCAGTGTTCCGGGCCCCTTCGGAGCGACCATGATCACGTCAAGATCGCGCGGCGGGCGAATGAACCCGAAGCGGATGTTGAACCCGTGCACGAAGCCGAGCGTTTGTCCCGACCGCAGTGCGTGGGCGATCTCCTTCTCGTAGGTCTGCGCCGCCGATTCGTCCGGGAGGGTCAGCACGATCAGGTGCGCGACGGCCGATGCCTCGCTGAGGGAGGTAGGCTCGAAGCCGTCTTCCAGTGCCCGATCGAAGCTCCTTCCCTCGCGCTGACCGATGATCACGGTTGCGCCGGAATCCCGGAGATTCTGAGCGTGGGCTCGCCCCTGGTTTCCGTAGCCGATGACAGCCACGGTCAAGCCCAGCAGCGCGGTGAGATCCGCATCCTTCGCTCCATAGATGGTCAGCGCCACGGTCCTTCTCCCATCGGATCCGGTGGATACAACCCGCACTACGCCTGCGATGCTACAATCCGTGACCAAGCCCGTTGCCTGCGATCGCCGTGAATCCTCGTTGCTTTTGGGCTGTGCAGGATCATAATGCTCCGCTTACGGTGTCGCCAGTTAAGAGGTAAGGCGAAGCAGCGATGAAGCCGGAACAGAGCGATCTTCTGAAACGCCTTCATGAGGCCCTTCAAGAGGCGGATGATGTGCGCCTCGCCCACGAACTCTCCGAGGCCCATGCCGCCGACATCGCCGAGTGCTTCGAGGAGCTCGACGACGAGGAACGATCCCAAATTGTCTTCTCACTCCCGCCCCATACGGCTGCCGAGGTCGTGGGTCTGCTGGATGAGGCCATTCGTGGCGAGGTGGTCGAGGAACTCGACACGGAGTCGCTGACCGAGATTGTCTCCGAGCTTCCGCCGGACGACGCAGCCGACGTCCTCGGGGAGATGGATGACGAGGAAAGCGAAGAAATCCTCGAGCAGATGCCGGACGAGAAGTCCGAGCAGATCGAGGAGCTTCTCGAGTACGATGAGGAGACGGCCGGCGGGATCATGACGCCGGACGTGGTGGCGGTCCCGGCTGACGCCACCGTCGCCAATGCGGTTGAGTATGTCCGTCAGGCCACGCAGGAGGAGGACCTGCACGAGGTCTATATCGTCGATTCCGATGGCAGGCTCGTCGGCGTGGTTCCCTTACGGCGTCTTGTGACCCAGCCTTCCGCCACGAAGCTCGCCGACATCTGCGATCGCGATCCCGTCAGCGTGCTGGCTGGCGACGATCAGGAGGCGGTCGTTCAGATCATCCGTAAGTATGACGTAGCCGAGGCGGCCGTCGTCGACGAGGCGGGGCGGTTGCTCGGTCGCATCACGCACGATGACCTGCTCGATGTGGCGGAGGAGGAGGCGGCGGAGGACCTGTACCGCATGGCCGGTACGGACCCGGCGGAGCTCGAAAGCCACTCGCTGTTTCACGTTGTGCGGATCCGTTTGACATGGCTTTTACCGAGCCTGTTCGGGTTGTTGCTTGCGGCATCGGTCATGAGGCTGAGCGAGTCACAGTTCGATGCGACGCTGTTTGCTGCGTTGATCATCTTCGCGCCGATGATCGCCGCGATGGGCGGTAACAGTGGGATTCAAATCTCGACGGTCATTGTCCGTGGGTTCGCTACTGGGGAATTGGGCTCGACGAAGCTCCTTCGGGCGATCTCGCGCGAGGGTCGGGTTGCCCTGGCGATTGCGCCCGTGTGTGGTGTCCTTGCCTGGGGGATGGTGAAGCTGTTTTTCCCGCTCTTCCAAAAGTTTGATTTGGGCGTGACCGCGCTTGCCAATCCCGGCCGGGTCGCGCTGGCCGTCGGCTGTGCCATGACGGCGGCGATTCTGGTCGCGGGTCTGCTCGGAATCATTCTGCCCTTCACGTTCCGCAGACTCTCGATTGATCCCGCCATCGCATCCGGTCCGCTGATCACGACAACGAACGACGTTGTCTCCGTGGCGATCTACATGTCACTGGCCATGGCCATAGCGCAGTAATCCTCCGGCGAGCCCATCTTGCGCTATTGGGCACTTTGACGGAGTGGAGTGAGTCACTTCCGTGGTGCGCGCCGTGTGGCAAGGCCGAGGCTGTTGCGCACGTGAGTGGCTGCATCGGCGACCGGCCACCGAGTGTTCGCATCCGAAGAGGCCCGCGACTCCGCCTGGATGTCTCCTGTTTTGGGGCTGGAAAGCCGCGTTTTGCGGGCGTCAGGGCTGTTTTTCCCGTGTTCGGGCTAGAGGGCAAGTAACCTAACATTTTTCTAACATTGGGCTTGAGGTCGGGCTGATGATCGGGTATCGTATCTGCTTGATCAGGGAAGATGGAGGCGCGGTATGTCCTTGCTTGTGACCGGGAGTATTGGGATCGACACCGTCTCGTCCCCCTTTGGGGAGGCGGAGGGGGTGCTCGGTGGTTCGGCTGTTTACTTCGCGTTTGCCGCTTGCCATTACGTTCCGGTGCGGCTGGTGGCTGTGGTTGGTGACGATTTTCCCGACGAGTTTTATCGCGTGCTCGCGTCGCGCGGTATTGACCTGGCGGGTCTGGAAAGGCGCCGCGGGAGCCGCACCTTCCGGTGGTCCGCTCGCTACCTGGCTGATATGAACGATCGCGAGACGCTTGCGGTTGACCTGAACGTCCTCGCGGAGCACGGGCCGAAGGTCCCCACTGCATACGCCGATAGTGAAACGGTTTTCCTTGCGAACACGCACCCGACGCTTCAGCGCGAGTTACTCTCTCAGCTTCAATCGCCTCGTACAGCCGTCTGTGACACGATGAATCTCTGGATTGACAACGAGAGGGAATCGCTGCTTCAAACGTTGGCTTGCGTCACGGGGGTGATCATCAACGACAGCGAGGCTCGTCAGCTTACGGAGCGGGCGAACCTGATCGAGGCGGGTGAGGCTATCCTGGCGCTCGGGCCGACGTTCGTGATGATCAAGAAAGGCGAGCACGGCGTGCTGCTGGTGACGGGTGACGGCCCTGCGGCACTCCCCGCTTTCCCGACGAAGGACGTCCGTGATCCGACCGGCGCGGGCGATAGCTTCGCCGGCGGCGTGATGGGTTACATTGCTCAACAGGGAAAGGGTGATTCGCGGACACTCAAGCGGGCGATGGTCCACGGGACCGTCGCGGCCTCGTTTGCGATCGAGGATTTTTCGCTTCGTCGGGTGGAGCGGTTGACCCGTGCCGAAATTGATCGGCGCGTGGATCGCTTTGTGGGCATGTTGCGGGTCGACTAGAGCAAGCTCTTTTTTCGTGTAGCGTCACCCCTTGTGGGTGACGAACGGTTTCCCCGGCGCCGCCCACAAGGGACGGCGCTACAACCGCTACACAAATTCGGAGAGTGCTATAGTGCCGTTTCCAGAAAGGTAATGGTGTTTCTTGCTCCCCTCCTTGACAAGGAGGGGTTGGGGGAGGTTCTTCTTCGTCTGCATGAACCCCCCTCGTTCCCCCCTTGGTAAGGGGGGAAGAAAGCGGTTCCCCCCCTTTCCTTTCTTGGTAGGGCGGGGGAAGAAAGCGGAGCAGCCTTTGTTGAAACGGTACTGGCCGTCGCGGTAAGCCGTTCGTGCGTTGCGGCACGGGTGGCGATCGAGTTGGACGTGCGAGGGGAGTGGAAGGGCGAGAGAGAACATGCGGTTGTTTGTGGCGATCGAGTTGGACGAGCGTGTCCGGGCGCGGTTGCGGCAGGTCCAGGAGGGTCTGCGGCGGGCGTCCGAAGGTGTGCGATGGATTCCCGCCGAACAATTGCACATAACAGCCAGGTTCCTGGGCGAGGTGTCGGACGGGGATGTGCCCATGATCACCGAGGCCGTTTCACGTGCGGCCACCGGAGCGGAGCCGTTCGAGATGACGCTTGCCGGTGCCGGTTGCTTTCCGCCGCGCGGAGGCGTGCGGATCGTCTGGGTTGGTATCGATGAGCCGACAGGCACGCTGCTGAAGTGCGTGGAGGTCCTCAACCGCGAGCTCGAGGAGGTGGGCTTTCCGCGAGAGCGCCGACCCTTCTCGCCGCACATCACCATCGGTCGGGTGAGAGAGGATCGATCGGGAGGTCGGATTCGGGCGGGTGTCGAGCCGTTCACGTTCGAGCAGGTGGAACAGTCGGTGCGTTCGTTTACTCTGATGCAGTCCGTGCTTTCGCCCAAGGGACCGACCTACACGCCGTTGAGCAGGCCGGCCCTTGGTTCGACTGGATGAAGGTTCGCAATACGGGGGCCCTGGAATGAGAGTCATCATGAACGATGATCAATTGAGCAAGCGGGAGGCGGCTTTGGGTCGCGCTTTGCAGCAAATCGAAAAAGCCTACGGCAAGGGCGCAATCATGCAGCTTGACAAGATGGACGCCGATGTCGAGGGGATATCGAGCGGCGCGTTGTCGCTGGACCTGGCGCTGGGCGGGCGCGGTCTTCCTCGCGGGCGCATCATCGAGCTGTTCGGACCGGAGGCGTCGGGAAAGACGACGTTGGCGCTTAACGTGGCGGCGTCCGCCCAGAAGTCCGGCGGTGTGGCTGCGGTTATCGACGCGGAGCACGCGCTGAACCCACCCTGGGTGAAGAAGTGCGGGATCGATCTGGAGAAGCTGCTCGTCTCTCAACCCGAGTCGGGCGAGGAGGCGCTCGAGATTACCGAGATGCTGGTGCGCAGCGGTTCGGTTGACGTCATCATCGTGGATTCGGTCGCCGCTCTGATCCCTCGGGCCGAGATCGAGGGCGAGATGGGCGATATGCAGGTCGCCGCGCAGGCGAGGCTTATGAGCAAGGCGATGCGCAAGCTCACCGCAGCCATCGGCAAGACGCGCACCATGGTGATCTTCATCAATCAGATTCGCATGAGGATCGGCGTGATGTTCGGCAATCCCGAGACCACGCCGGGCGGGCGCGCATTGAAGTTCTACTCCTCCATTCGTCTCGATATCCGCCGCATCGCATCGATCAAGGAGGGTGATACGGTCACGGGCAACCACGTTCGCGTAAAGGTCGTGAAGAACAAGGTGGCTGCACCCTTCCGCCAGGCGGAGTTCGATATCATGTTTGACAGTGGGATCAGCGCCGAGGGCGACCTGCTCGACCTGGCGACAGCCGACGACCTGGTGAACAGAAGCGGTGCCTGGTTCAGTTACAAGAGCGTTCGTCTGGGGCAGGGGCGTGAGAATGTCAAGCAGTTCCTGCGTGACAATCCGGATGTGTTCAACGAGCTGCGCGACGCAGTCATCGCCAAACGCACACCGAAACCGCCGGAGAAAACCGGCGAGAGTAAGAGCCAAAGCGCCTCGCCTCGCGGATCGATGGGGCGGGCGGCCGCCAAAGGGTCCGGGGCGAAGAAAAAGCGGGCGTAGCTCGACGGCCCGGTTGCCGCTGCCCGCGGCTGTCTCACGGACGGAATTCACGGGCCTGATGGGTTCCGGCTGCGCCCATTTCAAGCGCAACGTCCGGTAAGCCGAAGAACAAGAGGGATCCAGCCAGGCGGCCGGGTTCCTTCTAGAGCAAAATCTGTTTTTGTGTGGCGACCGACCCCCCTCTTTCCCCCCTTGTTAAGGGAGGATGAAAGGGGGGTTCCACTACACGATTCCCGAAAACGCTCTAGGGTCGCCGTACGCGCGGCAGGGTTGCGCGGCGGCGATCGGGCAGCCGCTGGAGGCACGCGTGCAGGGACTCGGGAACAAGGTATCCGACACGGTTCTGGTCGTTGGCCCCTCGTCATCCGAGGTTGGCGGGATGGCCAGCGTGGTCGAGCAGATGCTCTCTTTGGACCTCGGCCCCGCCTTTCGGCCGGAGCTGTTTCCGTTCACCCGATCTCCCGCATCGGGCGAGGGCTTCCTTGGGCGGGCCTTGCGGCACCTACGTCATCTGTCGGCGTTTCGGGCGGCCGTTCGGCGCACCGAAACAACGCTCGTTCACATCCACACGTGTAGTGGGTTTACGTTCTTCCGGCTGACTCTCGATCTGCTCATTGCGCGCCGGGCCGGCTGTCGCGTGATTCTTCATATCCACGGCGCGAAGTTCGACAAGTTCTTCGCCGGTCTTGGCTGGTTTGGCCGGAAGGTCGTTGCCTGGTCCCTTTCTCGCGCGGACCGCGTGATCGCTTTGTCCAAGACGTGGCGGGACGCGCTTGTCCGCATGGCTCCCCATGCCCGGGTCGTCGTCATCGAAAATGCCGTGCCGATCCCCGCGGACCCGTCGCCGCGGGTCGAGGATCACGGGTGTCGCTTCCTGCTCCTTTCAAGAATGGACGAGTGGAAGGGCATTGACGATTTGCTTGCGGCGAGTGAGTCCCTACGCACAGCGGGAGTTCAGTTTGAGGTAATCCTTGCCGGTCCGCCCGGCAGCGCCGGTGATGCGAATACGTTGGAACGAAAGATCGAGGCGCGCGGGCTTGAAGGCGTGGTTCGCTATGTCGGCACCGTGCATGGTGAGAAGAAGGCGAACCTGCTGCGATCGGCTGACGTATACGTTCAACCGAGCCATCACGAGGGCATGCCGATCTCGCTTCTCGAGGCCCTCGCCTCGGGTCTTCCCGTTGTGGCCACTCGCGTTGGAGCCGTTCCCGAGGTGGTCGCCGACCAGCGAGAGGGATTGCTCGTACCGCCTCATCGGTCCGAGTTGCTGGCGCAGGCGATGCGCAGCCTGGTCGAGGACGTAGCCCGGCGCGATGCCATGGCTGACGCCGCTCGTGAATTGGCGATCACGCGTTTCAGCCTCGATCGCTTCCGCGACGATCTGCTGTCGTTGTACAAGGAACTTCGCGCACAGTCGCGCACGGTCTTTGAGGCTGCGGAAACATCCGACGACAGCCGGCCGCTCCTTGTCGGACCGGTATGCAAACGCATGGAGCGCCCGAGCGCCGCGAGGGCAGCGCGGACATCTCGTGTGGAGAGGCACTCTCGGGCGTAGCGTGAACCGGCAGGTGGCGCGTGTGTGCGCGCAATCGCGCGAGGAGGGCACGTTCTGTTTTCGTGTAGCGGTTTGGCGGCTCGAGCGGTTAACCGTCATGCGTATCACCCGACCCCCCTCTTTCCCCCCTTGGCAAGGGGGGATGCCAGGAACGTGACCGTCATGGGTGATCGTTTTGCGCGCTGGGGAATTACACTTCGACGGTGAGAATCCGCGCGGACTTCAAGTCCGCCGCACAAGAGTAAAACCGCTCTATCCCTACTCCTCGGCCTGGCCCGCAGCCGATTTCAGGACCTCCGATCCGCTGGCGGTATTGATGTGCTCCGCGCGCTGGGCCACCTTTCGGTAGCCAAGGAACTGGACGATTTCGAACACCTCGGACCAACTTGGGAACGGCCGTTCGTTCACATGCTTGTATTCGTCGATCGCCATGATGAACTCGAGGAGCTCGCCGGTGATCTCACCTTCCTCGGCCGCTCGGCGCACCTCGCCCCTTCGGCGTCCTGGCCCGCGTCGACGGTCCATTCCCGATCGCCGTTCAGCCGCTGCCCGGCGCTCAGGGCGACTGTCACGGCGTTCCGGTCCGTTGTAGGTCTCTGCCATATCCTTTGCATCGGACGGCTTTGAGGATCACTTGACGCACGCAGGTTACCGGATGTGCCCGACGCGAAAGGTTCGATAAAGGTGGCTGTCACACACCGGGAGTTGTGCTCATTGAGCCCGGAGGTTCTCACTCGCGCCGCGGGATGAACCCGTTTCCGCCATCGTTTGTGTCTGAGGTGGACACAGGCTCCGCCCGAGGTGGCGCGCCATGGAGTGGTGAGGTGTTGCGCTCTGCGGTACACTGCCGGTGTGATAGGAGGATCGAGCATGAGCAAGGACGCACACACTTCGCATGATGTTCCGGACGAATCGAGCGGGCAGACTCCATCGCCCGACGCGGAAGAGCGCGCCGCCGTCGACAAGACACGCGATGCCTCACCCGAGCCAGCCGTCTCGCTCGCCGCGGGTGATGGGGCCGACCTGGGTCCCGAATCCGAGACGGACATCTGGACGGGGCGAACCCACTGGAAACATTTCATGGGGAGGTTCTCCCTGTGGGTCCTCGGCAACATCGTCGCGCTGATCCTGCTCATCTGGCTGAGTTCGAGTTGGGATTGGCTGACCGGCGGTCGCGTGTTCTGGTCCATCCTCGCCATCTTTGTGGTATCGGGGATTCTCGTCGCCGGCCCGGTCGCGCTCACGATCCTCGGACACCGTTACCGACTGACCACGCAACGGTTGTTCATCAGGCGGGGCATTTTGAGTCAGACGGTCGATCAGACGGAGTTGATTCGCGTCGACGACGTCCGATTGCACAAGAGCTTCCTCGATCGACTGTTCGGGCTGGGCACGGTCGCGATCCGCTCGACCGATGCCACGGATCAGGAGTTGATGATCGAGGGCATTGCCGAACCGGAGAAGGTAGCCGAGGCGATCCGAACGCGCATGCGCTCGATGCGCCGCAAGTCGCTGTTCGTTGAGAATCTCTGACGACGCCTGCCCTCAAGCACTGCGCAGGGCGGGCGGGGTCCTTCCGAACCCGTGGGATATCATCCCATCCCTCCGTTCCTCGATCGTTCCACAAGGTAACCCAGGTCCGCGCGGACTTCAAATCCGCGGCGCATACCGCGCGGGTCCGCGCGGATTGAAGTCCGCGGCTCGTTCGCAGGGGTCCGATTCTCGCAGGCGTTTCCCTACTTCAGGTTCTCCGGGTTCAGCGGTTTCAGATCCTCGGGGAGGAACAGGCCGTCCTTGCGGATGAGTTCGCCGTCAAACCATATCTCGCCGCCGCCGTGGTCGGCTGTCTGGAGGCAGACCATGTCCCAGTGGACGGTGCTGCGGTTGCCGTTGTCGGCGTCGTCGTAGGCCTGGCCGGGCGTGAAGTGAAACGATCCGGCGATCTTCTCATCAAACAGAATGTCGAGCATGGCTTCGGTGATGTGGGGATTAAAGCCAAGCGCGAACTCGCCGATGTAGCGGGCGCCCTCGTCGGTATCGAGGACCTTGTTGAGATGCTCGGTGTTGGTGCTCGTGGCTTTGACAACCTTCCCCTCGGACATCTCGAGGCGGATGTCATCATGCGCGACGCCCTGGTAGATGGTCTTGGCGTTGAACTGGATGACGCCGTTCACGCTGTCGCGCACGGGGGCTGTGAAGACCTCGCCGTCGGGGATATTGAGCTTCCCATCGCAACCGACAGCCGGGATGCCCTTGACCGAGAAGGTCAGCTCGGTTCCGGGCCCGACGAGCTTGACCTGGTCCGCTTCGGTCATGCGCTTGGTAAGCGGCTTCATCGCCTGGGACATACGGGCGTAGTCCATGGTGCAAACGTCGAAGTAGAAGTCCTCGAAACTGTCGGTGCTGCGGTTTGACTGCTGGGCCATCGCCGGGTGGGGCCAGCGGAGGACGACCCATCGGGTTTTGGGAACTCGGATGTCCAGGTGAACGCGTTTCCACACAGTCCCCTGATAGAGCTTGTGGGCCTCGTCGGGCAGGTCGGACAGCTCGGCGATGTTGTGGCTGCCTCGCAGACCGATATAGGCTGCGACGTTGCCCATGCGGAGCGCCTCAGTGTCGGCGATAAGATCCATCTGACCCTTCGAGCCGTGCAACATCAGGGCGCGGTTGACACGGTGGTTCTTGATGCTGACGAGCGGTTCGCCTCCGGCTTGGCGGGCGACGCGGATCAGCTCGCAGGTCATCTCGGTCGGAATGTCCACCGCCTCGATGAGGATCTTCTCACCCTTTTTCAGTTCCGTGGAATAGTGAATCAGTGTTTCCGCCAGCTTGGTCATACGTGGGTCGATCATGGTCCATCCCCGTTTCGCCGGGCGCGTTGGTCCGGGCGAAGGTTGTTTCGCGCCTGCGACATTCCAATCATCGTGGGCGTCCCGCGTCGCAGGATCGTGAGATGCCCAGGGCGATGAGGATACCGCAACACGGAGTTGGATGGAAACCGGACCAAGTCCGGGGTCATTCTGGGCCGGGAACCGATGGTCACGCGACGCGGTTTCGCCGGTGGCGGATCGCCTGGCCTTGGGCGCTGGTTGTGCATACAATGATAAGGAGAGGCTGGCCCCGGGCGCGCATCGCCGGGTGGTCGATAGGGAAGGTGACATCGATGGCTGACCGGACCCAGAAGAAGAAAAAGATGCCCAAGCTCGAGACCGTCGAACCGCTTGGGAAGCGCGTTCTCATTCGGAAGGACGAGGATAAGAAGGTCACCAAGGGCGGGATCGAGCTGCCCGATTCGATCGAGATCCCGACCATCACCGGTCGGGTCGTTTCCATCTCCGCGCAGATCGAGAACGACGAAGACTTTCCCATCCGGCAGTATGATCGCGTGCTGTTCAACCCGAAGCAGGCGATCCCCGTCGAGTTTGACGCCGACAACTACCTCTACGTCGTGCCGCTCGAAGACGTCGTGGCCGTCTTCCGTAAGACCGATTGAGATCGGGCGATCGTCACGGCGCGGTCAAGTCGCCCGCCCAGGCCAAGCGAGCCGGCCATGATTGATCTACCCACTCCCGCACTGATCGGCGTGATTCATCTTCCGGCGTTGCCCGGAAGTCCATCCGCTCAACTCTCCATGAACGAGATCATGACGCGCGCGCTGGGCGACGGGCGGACGCTGAAAGAGGCTGGGTTCGATGCGGCCATCGTGGAGAACTTCGGTGATGCTCCCTTTGTGCCAAGGGCGCTGTCGCCGGCGAGTGTCGCCGCGATGGCGGTGGTGGCGGAGCACGTTCGGCGCGAGGTGGGAATCCCGATCGGTATCAATGCACTGCGCAACGATGCCCTCGCGGCATTGGGCGTCGCCGCTGCTACCGGTGCGTCGTTCGTTCGCGTGAACGTTCACACGGGCGTCGCAGCCACGGACCAGGGTCTGATCGAGGGGCGGGCGGACGAGACTCTGCGCTATCGCAAACTGCTCGGTAGGCGCATCGCCATCCTCGCGGACGTGCATGTCAAACACGCGACACCCATTAGCGAACCGGACATCGTCCAGGCTGCCAGGGACACGGCGTATCGCGGGCTGGCTGACGGTCTGATCGTGACCGGGAGGGCGACCGGCGAGCCGGTTGACCCGGATGACCTGCGAAAGGTTCGCGAGGCCGTCCCCGATCGACGTGTGTTTGTCGGTAGCGGTGCGACGGCCGAGACGGTGGGGAATCTGCTTACGCTGGCGGCGGGTGTGATCGTGGGAACGGGGATCAGATCGGATCGGGATCCGGCCAGGCCGATCGTGGCCGGGCTTGCCCGAGCATTCGTCCGGGCCGCCGGACGGGGGTAGGTGCGGGTGAGTTTTCCACGAATCCATCTTGTCGCCCCCGCGGGATCGTGCCGGGAGTTCCTGAAGGAATCGGGTATCGGCTCGGCAAGCGGGCTGATTGCTCTGGTGCAGGACGCCGTCGGGTCGAGGTATGAGGTAACCGGCTGCGAGAAACTGATCGATGCCGACGAGGATGAACGGCGCGGCGGTCGTCGCGATGATCGGGAGCGGGCCGTCGATCTCGTGCGAGCGCTCGGGGACGACGATGTCGCGGCCATCGTGGCTGTGCGCGGCGGGGCGTGGCTCGCGCGCGTGCTGCCGTCCATTGACTTCGGCGTGCTGAACCGGCGAACCCGGCCGGTGGCTGTGTTCGGCTTCAGCGAGATCACGACTCTGGTCAATATCATCGGCGCGTACGAGCAGGGCCGCGGCGTGTATGACAACTCACCGGCATTTCTGGTCCACGGGTTGAGGCGCTTCGCCGAGGCCCATGCGGATTCGGATGTGCTTGATGGAGCGTCGCCGGAGGAATGGATGCGGCGGCGCCTCGTGCCCGAGTTTCGCGCGTTCTTCCACGACGTTGTCTCGATGATCGAGGGGCGTGGAACCGGGCGAAGGCTCACCGCGCGTTCGGTCAGCGGCAGTGTCTCCGAGTCATGTCAGGCAACCTTCATCGGCGGCAACCTCACGGTGCTTACCACGTTGCCGGCATCGCCCTATCGATCCTGTATCGAGCCGGGCGGCAAGTGGCTCGTCCTCGAGGACTACCGGGAATCGCCCGCCCGCCTCGATCGCATGATGGCGCAGCTCACGCTGGCCGGGTACTTCGAGTCGTGCGAGGGTGTGTTGCTGGGCGATTTCCATCGGGATGGTGATGATCTGATCGAGCCTGTCGTGTCGTTGCTGCGCTATCACTTTCCACCGACTCGATCCGTGCCGATCCTTGTCACTTCTCAGATCGGGCATACATGGCCGATGCACCCTTTGCCCGTCCACGTTCCCGTGACGATCAAACACATTGACGGTGATACGCTCACAATCACCTGGCCTGCCTCCGCTGTTCAAACCGTCTGATGGAATGAGCCGCGGATTCTTAACCCAAGTTACGGAGTTGCGAGACAGGAGCGGCCCTGAGGATGGCGCCAAGGCCAGTCTTAGGGCAAAGTCTTCACTACATTTGGCGCACCCCGTCGAGGCGCCGCAGTCGTTGGGGTAGCCTCAGACCAAGCCGGTTGAGGAGGACCTTCCGCTGCTTCTTCGCTCGCTTGCGGACGAACACGAACCGATACGCTTGCTCCCAGGACTTCGGCTTCCAGAGGCTCTCGAAGAATGAACGATCCGTGTCAAACCTCCGCCAGCTACGAGCCGGGTTTTATGCAACGCGGGGGATGACATACGCTCGGTTGCGCACCCCATCTGGTCCACACAGCGGCCAAAAAATACGGTGATGCTATCCGCGACGATCATCGCCTCCCCCACCTCCGGAGGAGGCGGGCCACCCGGCCAAGCCCCGGCGCTACATTGACCTGCGCCGAGCGAAAATAGTCCCCGGCCCGTGCGCCGGACATCGGTCATTTCCGACGAGTTACCGCCGTCAATATGGGACGGTCCATCCAGTAATCTCTCCATAATTCAAACGCGCGGTCCTACCACGCCGAAGAACGTTGCGGAAGACTTCTGCGCTGGTGCCCCATTCTTCGCGGAGCGAAGGGTGGGGGACGGACGCATGGGTGCCCCGTCCTTCGCGAAGCGAAGGGTGGGGGACGGACGGTTGTTCGAGATGTCTTCGGCTGCCAATCCGTCCCCCACCCTTTTCCAACGAAAAGGATGGGGCACCGGCGCTAAGCGAAAAGGATGGGGCAGCCGCACAAGGAACGATTCGTGGAGAGGCAGCGGTGCGGATCCGCGGGAACAGACTAGTGCTCCGACAGCCCCGGATTGAGGGGTCGTGGGTGGCCCATGGCTTTAGCCGTGGGGAACGCGATGATCCATCGCATGGGTGCCTCGTCCTTCGCGAAGCGAAGGGTGGGGAACGGACGGTTGTTCGAGATGTCTTCGGCGTGGGTGCCCCATCGTTCGCGGAGCGAAGGGTGGGGGACGGACGGTTGTTCGAGGTGTCTTCGGCTGCTCAATCCATTCCCCACCCTTTTCCAACGAAAAGGATGGGGCGTCGGGGCGGGTTCACATACCTCGAGATGCTTGTTGTTCTCATCGTCATGAGCGTTCTGGCGAGCATTGCCGTCCCGCGATACGCGCAGTTTACGGCTCGCCAACGCGTGGAAGCGGCGGCGAGGCGCTTAATCGCGGATCTTTCGTATGCGCGCAGTCTGGCGAAGACCACGAGCAAGAGTGTCACCGTCGCCGTCAGCGTTGGGAGGAGTGACTACACGCTCAGGAACGTGCCCGATCCCGACCGCGCCGGAGACTACACGGTTCACCTCCAGGAGGAACCCTACCAGGCCACGATTCGATCGTGCGATCTCGGCGGCGATACGGATGTGATCTTTGACGGTTACGGCATACCGGACGCAGGCGGGACGATCACGGTCCAGGTGGGAAGCTACAACAAGACCATCAGCGTGGATGCCGAAAGCGGCCGGGCGAGCACACAAGATGGAATCTGGGACATCGAGAACGAGCAAAGCGGAGACGATGACGGAGACGATTAGGAAGTTGCCGAGGAATAGTCCATTTCGGCGCCGCAGCTTCACGCTGGCTGAGCTGATGGTGAGCGTGGTTGTCATGGGTGTGATCATGACGGGGCTCGGTTCAGCCATCATGCTTGCCACACGAGCCATCCCCGACGGCATCAGCCCGCTGGAGCGAAGCGTCCAGGGTGCGGAAGTCCTTCAGCAGTTGGGGGCCGAACTTCAATTCGCGACGGCGTTTGCGGAGATGGGAAACTCGGCGGTCCAGTTCACCGTGGCGGATCGTGACAGCGACGACACACCCGAGATCATCCGGTATGAATGGTCGGGTACGCCCGGCGATCCGCTCACGCGCCAGTACAACGGCGGAACGATGATCGACGTGGCCGAGGACGTCCAGGAGTTCCTCCTCGCGTACGACGTGCAGACCACCCTGACGGGGATTCGTATCTCGCTCCAAGTGGGCAGTGATCCAAACGCACGTGTCGAAACGAGCACCCAAATCCTCAACGCTCCGGAGGTAGCCGGTCCGTGAGTGGCAAGAGCGTGACATCCATGCAGACCCGCCGACGCAAACGGCGCTCGCTCAGTCTCATCGAGGCGGTCATCTCGATTGCGATCGTGAGTGTGCTGCTCGTAGCTGCGTTGGAGACAACCGGCGCTTCGGTCATGGGGCGGCACCGGATGAGCGGGCACGCGCGAGGGCATCTGCTGGCTGTGGACCTCATGTCGGAGATCATGGCAAAGCCCTACGAGGACCCGGACGATACGCCGGTGTTCGGATTGGAGGGTGGGGAAAACCCGCCGGGCCGTACAGCCTTTGATGACGTCGACGACTACGACGCCTGGACTTCCGCGCCGCCGCAGCATCAGGACGGCACGCCGATCCCGGGATTGGATGGCTGGGCTCGGGATGTAGCCGTTGTCTGGGCACTACCCGCGGATCTCACTTCTATCTCGATGTCGCCTACGGACATCAAGCGAATTACGGTGACGGTCAGCCACAACGATGCCATGATGGCTGAGCTTGTGGCCCTTCGCACACCGAGTCTTCCGCCGCCAAGCGATTCCACCACGATCCTGATGGTCGTGCAGGACAACGCCGTGCTGACCTCCCAGGAGGCGGACAGGATGACCCTTCTGGACTCGTGGGGTTATCAGGTCAATACGATCGGGGCGTCGGATCCCATCGGCGCGTTCACCCAGGCCGCTGCGGACGCGGATGTGGCGTACCTACCCGAGGGCGTCTCGGCGGCTGAGCTGGGTACGAAACTCAGGGATGCTGCCATCGGCGTTGTCAACGAGGAGCAGTCGCTGAATGACGAGCTTGGGATCTCCTCGGGTACGGCCGCTACCACGAAGAGCGATATCTATATCGTGGACAACACCCACTACATCACGTCGGGTTTCAACACGGGTTTTTTGACGGTCTTCACGTCGAGCCAACCCGTGTACGTGCTTAATGGCTTTGCCTCGGTGGATCTGGTAGTCCTCGCTCGGACGAACACAGTCGGGCCGCAGTACTATCCATCACTGGCGGTTCTTGAAGCGGGTGACATCTTGTACGGAGGCGGGACAGCCGCCGCCCGACGCGTTCAACTGCCGTGGGGGGCCGTCTTCTTCGATTTCAATGCGCTCAACGCCGACGGTCAGACGCTGCTGCGGCGCGCCATTGAGTGGGCCGCCAACCAGGAAGACGGCGGTTCCTCCTCGACGATCTGCGGTGACAAGGATTGTGGCGCCGGCGAGGATCCTTGCACGTGTCCAGAGGATTGCGGACCACCGGCGGACTCTGAGAAGCCCGGTGCAACTTGCAACGATGGCCTGGACAACGATTGCAATGGCGCGACCGACTGTGACGACATCCACTGCTCCACAGATCCGGCGTGCCAACTTCCGGTTTGCGGCAACGGCGTATGTGAAGCCTCCGAGGATTGCTACGTATGCCCGAGCGATTGCCCGAGTCTGCTAGACGGTAGTCCATCCGGCCGGTACTGCTGCGGCAATGGCACTCTCGAGGCGGCCGAGGGCGATGGAAGCATCTGTGACGGGAACCCATAGCCGCCCGGTGAAAAAGTGTAGCGCCGCCCCTCGTGGGCGGCGAAGCACCGTTTAGGCGTCACCCACGAGGGGTGACGCTACACGATTGTGGCGGAGCCCGCGTTTTTCAGCGGGCTGACGACCATCGCGGTGGTTGATGATGGAGTATCCGGGATGAAAAGGGCGCTCACGATTACAAGATGGACACGTCGCCGTCGCGGTTCGGTCTACGCCATCGTGCTCGGAGCGGCCACAAGTGTCATGGTCATCGGGCTGGCGGCGCTGATGGCCTTTCGGATCGAGCACAGGTCCGCTCAAGGTGGCAACGACTTCGCGCAGGCGATGTTCTATGCGCAGTCCGCGGTTGAGATGGGCTTCCTGCGGATTCGTGACAATTCCGATTGGCGCACCGGGCACGCCAGCGGGGCATGGTTCACCGACGAGCCGATCGGTACGGGGATGTTCATCTTGGACGTGAATCACTCCGGTGCACTGCAGATCCCTGAGGAGCCCGGTGACGGGGAGACGATCGACGTCGGGGGAAGGATCCTGCCATTCAAGGCGGAAAACGTCATCACGCTGACCGGCACGGGCGTTCAGGGCGAGGCCCGCGCCAAGGCGCAGGTTCAGATTCTGGAGGCCAAGGGCGGTTACGTAATCATCCCCGGCACGTGGAAGCAGGTCGTGGACTGACCCTTACGATGAACCGGTTTCTCTGACGTGTTCGCCGCCTCACTCATGGTGCCCCATTCTTCGCGGAGCGAAGGGTGGGGGACGGACGATTGTTCGAGATGTCTTCAGCATGGTGCCCCATTCTTCGCGGAGCGAAGGGTGGGGGACAGACGATTGTTCGAGATGTCTTCGGCTGCTCAATCCATTCCCTACCCTTTTCTCACGAAAAGGACGGGGCACCCCGTCACGGCCCCCCGCACCTCTCCCGCCTTTGGCCCCGGATGACACGAGCTGTCCCTCTTGACCCAATGACGCGAAATCGCTACACTTCCGGAGTCGTCACGTTTCAGAAGCATCAAAACGGTCGGGACATAATCTTTACGTGGAACGGGTATGATGCTGCGCCGAGCCTGCGCCGCTTTCGGTTTTGTTGCTGCTGATTGGCAGTGGTGCAAGGGCAACCGCGCTCGCTGCTTTCGATGCACCGCAAGAAGACGCCGTCCGGATGTCCACTTCGGCGGATCGCGGCATTGGCTATGGCAACCGGATGGCAATGCCGGACGAGCCCTTCGCCTTCGTTGTTGTGAGCGACTCACGAACGAAGGACCATCAGGAAGCCGTCGAGGCGGACTTGCAGCAAATCCGTGACTGGCTTGACTACCCCACACCGGACATGCCCGCGCCGTCGTTCCTCGTGTTCAGCGGCGATTTTGATCACACCTGGCAAATGGCTGAGAGTATCGCCACCCTACTCGGCGCCGATTTCGTCTGGTTTCCGATCGTCGGCAACTCATGGAGATCGAAATCCACAAAAGGGATCATCGCCCGGACTCTGCCCCCGGTACCGCAATGTTGAAGTACGTGTGACGGGCTTTCAGCCTGGCAGCGCGCGGGTCGGGCTCGGCCCGACGTCTTCCTGTTCTCGTTTGAGTCCGGTAGGTTGCCCGGGTACGATACGGCCTCGGAGCGTGGTAAATGTGGAGCTTCTGAAATGAGCCTGGCGAAGCTGTTTACGATGATCTGCCGTATCTCTCCGAGGCTGCGACGCGCACTCTGGAAGCAATGGTACGAGTTCATTGCGCGCTTCTATCCCAGGAGCGACTGGACGTTCATGAACTACGGTTATGCGCCCGTAGACGCTGATTCCGAGCAGCTCTTGCTGGATGAAACGGACGAGGAAAACCGCTCCTGTATCCAACTTTATCATCACCTCGCGAGTGCTGTTGACCTCACGGGTCTTGACGTGCTGGAAATCGGAAGCGGCCGGGGCGGCGGCGCGGACTTCGTCCGACGCTATCATAAACCAAGATCCGTCGTAGGCGTAGACATATCACAGAATGCCGTATCATTCTGCACCGAGCACTATGCCGGCGATGGACTCTCCTTCGAGACCGGCGGTGCCGAATCGCTCCCGTTTCCCGACGGCAGTTTTGATGTTGCAGTGAACGTTGAGTCTTCTCACTGCTACGGGTCGTTGGCTGGGTTCTTAGCAGAGGTTGAGCGCGTACTACGTGAAGGCGGGCACTTCCTTTATGCAGATTTTCGCCCCAAAGAGACGATCGACGTTGTTCGCCGAGAGTTGCACACGTCAGGACTGACGATCATCAAGGAGACGGACATAACGCCGAATGTTGTTGAAGCCTTGGCCTTGGATAGCGTACGCAAAGCCGATCGAATAAAGGCACACGTCCATAGGTTCCTGGTGAAATCCTTCCTCGAATTCGCGGGCACAAAGGGCTCACGGACTTATAGGAAGTTCAAGGACAGGGATTGGATCTACTTGAGCTTCATTCTGCGGAAGGGAACGGGTGATTCCGGTCTGGAGTGACTTGGCTTGGGCACGAATCCCGTGCCTGGCCGAGACGAGTGGAATGGCGAGGATCACACACGTTACACAAGGCAGGCAGAATGATGAGTTGGCTTACAACTCCCATCCGAATGAAGCGTTGGCACGTGGCTGTGGTTCTGGTCGCGGCGGCGGCGTCCGCATTTGTGTTCCTCCCGGCGGAAGCGTTGCTCTCGGGCGACGGGGCGGCGCCTGGCAAGGCCGACCGCCTGGCAAGGGAGTATGCGGAGGCCCACGCACAAGGGAAGTGGCCTGAGGCGATCCAAGTAAGCCTGAAGCTGAACGAACTCGTTCCCGGCAACAGCGAGCACCAGTACAACTTGGCCTGCGCGTACGCCCGCAACACGGAACCCGACAAGGCGGCAGTATGGCTCACCAAGGCCGCCGCGAATGGCTTTTCCCTTCTCAGGTTTTTCAAGAACGATCCCGATCTGGCAAACCTGCGTCCCCATGCGGGATACAAGGCTGCGCTGTCTATTGTGAAGAAGAACCGCGAAGGAGAACTTGCCGCACTCAAAGCGAAATTCGAACAGACGCCGATGCACGTCGTGCTTCCGCCGGCGTATGACAAGGATCAAGCGGCCCCACGCATCGTCGCGTTGCACGGAAAGGGCGCCCGCGCACCGGGGATAGCCGAGGGATGGCGCAATGTTGCTGCCGAGATGGGTGCCGTGCTCATTGCCCCGCAGGCAGTGATTCCGATGGGCCCTGGTTTCAGCTGGAACAACGCAGACACAAACGACAGCCTTTGCGACAACGCTGAGTTTCTCGTGCGATTGACGGTCGAATTCGCCATGGACAACTACCGGATCGACAAGGAACGTACCGTCTTGACCGGTTTCTCGGAAGGTGGGTTCATGAGTCAAATGGTAGGACCGCGGCCGCCCTACCTGTTCACCGGCGTCATTCCCATGGGATGCGGTTACCTTCGAGAGTTCGACGAACCGTCGAAGGCCGTCGGCGATCGGCCGCCACGGTTCTACTTCATGGCCGGCGAGCGGGACCGTGCGGTTCCGGCAGTGCAACTGCGCCTGGCCGCCAAAGACTATGTGGCAGCCGGTTTCCGATCCAAGGTCCGCATCTATCCGAAGGTCGCCCACGCCTTTCCCATCAACCGCGACGAAGAACTGCGCACGGCACTTGACTTCGTGCTGCGACGTTAGAACAAGTTCCATTCCGATGTGGCGTCCGAATCCCGAAGTTCCCCCGGAGATTCTTGGCCATCGGACGCTACGAAACCACTGAAAGCGCTAGAGTCCCATAGGACTGCGGGATGCCCGTGCGCCACGCGACAGGTCGTGCCGGCCCTCGTAAACCGTTGCCCTTGCTCATTGACGGGCTCAGTACCAGCACTCGCCCTCATAATCGACGCTGACGCCGGCCTTGGCCGCGTAGCAGCCGTTCGAGTAGGTCTGCCCGTCGCACCCGCACACCGGATCCCAGACGTCCAGACACTGGACGACATCGCCGAGCCGTGCCACACACTCGCCCGGGCCATCACATGAGGCTGGCGGCGTCAGACAGTACTCGTCTGGAAGGCAGTCTTCATTGTCGAAGCACCCACCGGGACACTCGCCATCGTGGGCGACGTTGACGCCC
The DNA here is from genome assembly GCA_965371725.1 of uncultured Phycisphaerales bacterium. GTDB lineage: Bacteria > Planctomycetota > Phycisphaerae > UBA1845 > UBA1845 > CBDUZO01. Next base: position 2,509 of record CBDUZO010000014.1, on the reverse strand, counting down.
TCCCGATGAGCGTAGCAGGCGTTGCTGTAGGTCGCACCGTCGCAACCGCAGACGGGTGTCCAGATGTTCTGACAGAGAGCTGGATAGGGCTCGCATTCACCCGGGCCGTCACAATCACCGGTGGGCTTGTCACAGTACTGGTCCTTAGGGCAATCGCCATTCTCGAAGCACGCTTCGACGCATTCGCCCATGTAGTCAATACTGACGGCTGCCTTCATCGCATAACAGCCATTCGAGTAGGTCTGCCCGTCGCACCCGCACACCGGATCCCAGACAGCCAGGCACTGGACGACATCCGGCAAACGATCCACGCACTCCCCCGGCCCGTCGCATTGGCCAAGGCGTGTCGCGCAGAACTGATCGGGCCGGCAATCGTCATTGTTCCAGCACATGCGAACTTGGATCGCCTCCCACACGTCAAGGGCCTCGCACGTCGAGTCAGACCCAGGCACAAGAGCGCTGAGCGACATCCAGCACAGCAACAGCACCATTAGTTTCGCAGACATGATCATTGTCTCCTATTCGGCCGATGTGTCCCGGTTACCGGACTTGTGACCCACATACTACCAACGGGGACTGCTCCACGTCAAGCGGGCGGGCGTGGAGCGTCCTCCGGGGGCGGCGCTACGCTTGCCCCCGGCTATGACAGAGCAGGCCTTCAGCCTGCGACCCCACCTGCCGATTCCGTCACGGACCCTGCGGTGCCGGCCTCATGTCTGCTCGGGTCTGCGTAACGGGTTGCTCGGGGAGGCGTATTGGGGCGCAACTCAGCGGATGAGGTTTCCAAACGCGAAGAAAAGGGCCGGTCAGACCGGCCCGGGTACTGGGCTGCCAGGACTCGAACCTGGAACCTTCTGATCCAGAGTCAGACGTGCTACCAATTGCACCACAGCCCATGCTTGCTTCGATTGAAGCGACCCCCGGCGGCGTTGTCAAGCAACCGCCCACTCCGTTCGATCGACGGGTGGCTTGGCAATGTCCACCTGTGAGTCGCTGTCCTGCGGGGAGGAGCGACGGTTTGCGCCACAAGGTCCGGGGACTACCCGATGAGCCGCTCCCTGGGCGTTAACCACGGCAGGAGGAAGAAAGGGGATGGCGGGGGCCTCGGTCGCCGACGAAGCGGCGCTGATCACAACGTTGCCACGGAAAACCGCCGGAAAACGCCCGATCAAACCTCTCCACCGTCCCATATCACCGTGCGGACCGCCAACGGCAGACGGTTACCGGACGTCGAGGTCTCCGACGCCGACTTGACTCGCCCGCCGCCAGCCGCCGCCCCGCTCGCTCGGTGTGCCCTTCGACGCGCTGCACATGTGGTGGGCCGAGTCCTCCATCGTCGTAAGGCCTTATAAAAGCGAGCTTTGCGATTCGCCGGTCGTGGCGGAGCCAGCGTGTGAATTTCCACTGGAATTAACGACTCCTACTCCGACCCGAACCTGTGACTTCCCGATGTGCCGGCCGGACGACTTTAGGAAAAAAACTGGGAAATGGGGGGTAAGGCGCTTGACTCACACCCGGTAAGCCAGTTAAATTAGCATCTCGTGAGTGTGACACTTGCCGCGTCGGAGGGCGTGGCAGATCGGGTTGTGTGGGTGTCGTGCTCGGCGTGCTCACGCCTCTCGTGAGAGTGGCGTGTACCGTGGATAAAGAGGGGAAGGGCCACGCGAGTATGGGGGTCCCTTTTTCCCAAGAGCGAGACTGATTTCTTCTGTGAGGAGGTAGAGGTGATGTTGAAGCGCGTATTAGTGGTTTGCTTGGTTCTTGGGCTCGCGTCGGTCGCGAATGCGGATGCTGTCTTGGATATCTCCCTGTCGCCGTCGGCCAATGGGGCGTTGGGGGCCGGCATGTATGATCCGGGTGAGACCGTCACGTTTGAGGTTTCGGCCACGCAGGATACCCAGGCGGAGATCGGGTTGCGCCTGGCAGCCATGGACTTCTCGGACAGTGATCCGGCCTTGACCTTTGTCGGCGACTTTGTTTGGGACTTCAGCACGCTTATGGGTGACTTCCTGTACGCGAAGTACCTGGACTATCCGACGGTGAACGTTGTCAACAGTTCCGTCACCCACCCTACGAATTTCATTCTGTTGCTTCCGGCCTCCGGCGGTGGCTCGTTGAGCTACGGCACCGGACAGGTGACCCTGCCGATGGCCATGGGCACGTACGACCTCGATGCGCTGAACGCCGATTCGACGAATGATAACACCACGGCGCGCATTGACTACGACTTCGTGACCCCGACGACCTGGCTTGCCAACACAATGCCGCCGCAGATCACGGGTAGCGTTGCGCGTATGACGGTCGTTCCGGAGCCGGCCAGCTTGGCGCTTCTGGCGCTTGGTGGCTTGGCCGTCCTGCGTCGCCGTCGTGCGTAAGTAGAGGCGACACGCAGCAAACCTCTTAGCAGAGTAGTTGATAACAAGGGCCTGGGTTCGAGGATGCCTCGAGCCCGGCCCTTCTTTTTGGTTCTCCTCCCAAAAAGTTACTGACGTAACCCCTTGAAAGACAA
>CBDUZO010000013.1:0-56360 GCA_965371725.1 uncultured Phycisphaerales bacterium | reverse complement strand
TCCTTGACAAGGAGGGGTTGGGGGAGGTTCTTCTCCGTCTGCAGGAACCCCCCTCACTCCCACCTTGGTAAGGGGGGGAAGAAAGCGGAACAACCTTTGTTGAAACGGCACTAGCTTCGCTCACCGTGTCGAGCCGCGGCGGTGTTCGCGCCCTTTTCCATTGGGAGTGACCAGGTGATGACTTCACGGACTACCGGTACTGCTCTTCGTCAACCGGCTCAGTGGTTCGGCGTGGTGCTTTGCGTCGGGCTGCTCATCGTCACGGTGGGGTGCGCTCCGGGCGAGACCCAGCCCGACGGCGATAACGGCGACCTGAACGGCACCGGCGGCGGAACATCCGGACTCGACGCCCGGATTGTCAGTTTCCAGAGCGATTTCGGTGTTTCCGAGCTCGAGCCCCCCGTGTCGGTCATCTATGACGCCGAGCTCGATGCGTCCATCTCGCAGATCAGCGGGTTCTACGTCCCGGTGGCGGACACGAGCGCCGGGGCTGCGCCGATCGGCGACCGGGTCATCACGCATCCCGTTCTTCCGACCGGGACGAGTCAGGCCTTCAGCTTTGATCCCCAGGAGGCCGGCGTCGGCAACTATCGGGTCGGTATCGTCATCACGATCGGAGACCAGCAGTACTTCGAGGAGAGCATCGGCGTGATCCGGGTGGAGGGTCCGCCTGATCCCTTCTTCGTGCAACCGTGCGACCCGCGCTTCCCGGATCCGAGCGATCCTGATGAGATTTGTACTGGGATCACTGAAGTTTCGCCCGGCGCGGACGTGCCGATCGCCTTCGACGCCGGCGATCCGGAGGGCGTCGTCCAGTGGCGGCTGGCCTACCTGGATGCGGACGATTCCCGGGATGCTTCGCCACATGAGCTCGGCACGCAACTGCTGGTCGGCTCGGGGAACGTGGGAAACTTCACCTTCTCGACGTCCGGGTTGACGGCGGGCGACTACGAAATCGCGCTGTCGGCCACGGATTCGGGATTCTCAATCTCCACAACCGTGTCCAACGGGGACCTGGACCGGATCGTGACCATCCCGCGCGTTTCCGAGGAGACGGGCGAGACGGTCTCCGGACCGATCATCCGCATCAACGAGGAGCGTGTCGCCAGTCCGCCCTCCGTCGAGATCACCACACCGGGCAACTCGGACGTCGAGCTGTTCGGCGATCAGGTTTTCACGATCGAGTTCGCGGCGACGGTTGAGGAACCCGGCGCGACGGGCCTGGTGGACATTTTCTACGACGACGATGCGAACTACGACAACCGCATCTTCCTGATTGACGTGGACCTCCCCGACACAACCACGTCCCTCGAATGGGATATAGCGGAGAAAGATGATGGCGAGTACGTCGTCAAGGACGGCAGCTATTACATCGGGGCCTCGATCCGTGACGGGGTCAATCCGCGCGTGGTTCGATACGCCAGCGGAAAGGTCATCATCATTCGAGATGCGTACCTTCACGTAACCGAGCCGAGCACGAGTTACGCGATCCCGCCGGCCGGCCCCGGCGAGGACCCGATCACCGTTCCCGTGGAATGGTCAACCAACGTACCCGTGGGCGAGGGCCTGGTGGACGTGTTCGCGCGGGCCGTGGATGCGTCCGAGACGCCGACGGGGGCCGAGATCAGCATCCTCGAACCGAAGGGATTGGATGTCACCAGCGCCGAATTCTACGCCTATACGCCTGGTCTGTACCAGATCTCGGTGCGGATCACGTTCAACGATCCCGACCGGGCGGCGCTCGTACAAGCGGCGTCGGAGTTGGTCCGTGTCTCGTCGCTTCCGACGGTGCTGTGGCTGGGGTCGCTGGCCATGCTTCACCCGCAGTTCGACGGGACGATCTTCGAGGGTGTCAACATCCAGGACAACGCCGGTTCGTCGTTCACAACGGTGGGCGACCTGGACGGGGACTCGACGGATGAATTCGTCGTCGGGGCTCGATACGGCAAGCCGTTCTTCGTCAATCCGAGCGGTATCGGGGCCGGCGAGGCCTATCTGGTTTTCGGCTCGGCCTCGCGTCAGCGCGGCGTCGTCAACCTGAACTCCGTCGGGACCGAGCTTGTGCCCGGCGTGACGTTCACCGGAATCCGAATGCCCCAGGGCACTGACTACACGGCCGGGATGAGCTCCACGTCGAGCATCCCCGACGTGGATGGCGATGGAAACAACGAGATCGTCTTTGGGTTCCCTTATACGTACTCGCGCGGGCATAACGTTGACGCGGAGCAGGACGGCGTTGCTGACCCACGATCACTCGCGACACTCGAGCGAGAGGGACAGTTCCTCAACGGAGGCATCGTCATCGTCAGTAGCCGCAATGGCGCGCTGGGCGGTCCCGGTACCGACTCGGAGGTTATTAATCTCGATCTGGTGGGACAGGATTTCGACTCGACGTGCGTCATCGCTGACGATCTTGAGAACGGTGACTTCGCGCGGGATGTGCACGACGACGCGACCGCGGACGACCCGTGTGGCGGGAGTTGCGATGACCCGAGCACGGGCGGACAGTCCGATGCAACGGATCTCAATTTCGGGTTCGTCTCGGCGCTGGCCCGCGATTTCTTTTGGACTTATGTATACAGCTTTGACCTGTGGGGCGGTTCCAATGCGTGCGTCTCTTCAGTCGAATTCCGCACGCACGAATGTCTCATGGAAATGTCTCCGCCAGTTCCGCACGAGTACTGCGCGGAAGATCTGCCGGCATGTGAGCCGTTCTCGCCGGGGCTACACCAGTACGCGAGCGACCCGAGCCTATATGTGGATCCGTTCAACTTCCCGAAGCTCTCGCAGCACTCCGGGTTCTACGCTAGTACGGTGGGCGAAGACGAAGCGCCCAATAACCCAGTGGAACCCTTTGGCGCCCGCATCATCGGCGTCGGGTTTGCCGATGCGTTCGGCACTTCCTTGACGCTGAGCAACGCCACGGGAAGCGGCACGGGTGACATTATCGTGTCGGCACCGGGCCGAACGGCTCGCGGAATCCTGTACGGCCCCACGGGTGGACCGGACGAGGGCGGCGAGATCGACGGGCTGGAAAGCTCGCCGGGCAGTCCCCAGACGAACTACGACTCCGGCGTGGCGTATCTGTTCGAGCTGCGAAGCCTCTGGACGGACGACTCGCAGGGCCGCACACCGCCCAAACCGCACCAGTACATCGTCGGCGAGGCGAGTCACTGCGGCGGACCGCTCTCGCTGATTCCGAACATCGACGCCATCCGCATCGCGGGATTCGAGGATGACCGGATCACCAACATCGTCGGCATCGACGACTTCAACAACGACGGCCGTAATGACTTTGCCATCGGCGCGCCGACGGCCAACGTCGGACGCGGCCGCGTCTACGTCGCTTTCCGCCGGGCGGAGTCGATCGAGGGTGATTACGTCCTCGAAAAGCTCGCCTTGGACCCGACGACCGACCCGGAGCGGTTGACCGGCGTGCTGATCGTGGCGGACACGACGGACGCACTCGGTTCGAGCCTGGCGACCGGGGTCGACTTCAACGATGACGGGCTCTCCGATCTGGTGATCGGGGCTCCGGACGCCATGAGCGGAACCGGCGAAGTGATCATCGTATTCGGCGATCCAAACCTGATAAGCCCGCAGGACGGCATCTACGTCCGCGAGCTGCTGTCGACCCGTAACCAGGCCGGGCTGCCGCGGGCGGCGAAGATCACCGGCTTGGCACTCGATGTCAACGGGCAGTTCGGATTCAACGTCGCCAATGCGGGCGATATCGACAACGATGGATACAACGACCTGCTGATCGCGGCCCCCAACGCCTCGCCGCGTTACGACCCGAACCCGACCGACAGCGTGGACGAGCTGACGGAGATTGGCGTGGATGCCAATTTTGACGGTGTCGATGATTCCGGAAGCGATCTGACGAACGCGGGTCTGGTATACGTGATTTGGGGCCACAACCGGCTTGACATGATCACGCCCGACCTGACCACCGGCGAGATCACAATCGGCATCGAGGAGCTGGGCTCCACGCGGCTTCGCGGGTACATGATCGCCGGTCGTCGCGCGGGCGATCGCATCGGCGGCGGTGACGCGGGCAGCGCATTCCAGGGCGGGCTCAGTGAGAAATCCGGTCGCGGTCGTTCGTTCGGCCTGTCCACCGCGGGTGACGTCGACGGCGACGGGCGTGATGACATTCTGATCGGGTCGGTCCTGGCTGACCCGCGTATCGATCCGAACAGCGGGGTCGGCATAAAAAACGGCGGCGAGGCCTATTTGATCTACAGTACGGTAAGCCCGTAAGGGGACGTCGCGGGTCCGTAGCGTGCCGGATCGAACCCGAGTCACCGTTCCCAATCCGGCGGGAACCGCATGAAAGAAGCGGTGTCGGCGGATCGCCTTCGCCGTCCCACGTTCAAGGACCGGCTGACCGCTGCACAACACTCGTGCACGCATGTTCGGACGCGCGCACGATGGGCGCAAGCCCGAGGCGGCGCGAACGGGCACCGGCGGCGTTTTCAAGCGGTTTTCAAGCGGGTTGCAGACTCCCATAAACCCGACCAGAGCCGATAATTGCGCCGGATCAGGCGTTACAGCGGCGGCGGCGCCCATTTTCGTTGACAGACACTTAACACACGCGATACGATTGCCAACGGGAACGAGTCTCGGGGTCCAACGCGCGGAGCGCGACGAGGGCTTGGAGAACATGGGGGCGAGCGCTCGAGGCGCTGTGCGACAAGCACGGTGACTTCATCCGACCATCGGTGATGCGCAGACCCGTGACCGGTGTCCCGTCGCGTTACCGAACGCGGCTTTGGGAGCCACGGTGGGTTGCCGACGCGCCCGCGATGAGGCGGGCCACGCACAGGACCCAACGACTTAAGACGTACGTAATGTGACAGCCGACTGGAGTGACAAGCGCATGTATTCGCGGAAAGTTAAAAGGCAAACGGTACGGATTGCGACTGTCCTTGCTCTGGCCACGATCGCCGGTCTGATCCTACCGGCCGAGCTCGCACAGGCCGCCGACAGGCAGTTCCTCGTCATCCTGGCGAACTCACCCAAGCAGTATCCGGGTCCTGACCGAGACCCGCCGGGCCAACCTCAGGGTGGATTGGCCGACAACCCCGACCTCTCACCAACTGCGATCTATATCCAGTACTTCGACAAGATCCCGGGGAACGAAATCGGGTCTTTCGCGGAGTACTGGGAGGAGATCAGCTACGGCGACGTCAGCATCCTCGGCAACGTGACCGATTGGATCGACCTGCCCTGGTCCATCATGCCGCCGCTGCTCGATCCCGAGGACGACGACCCGGAGAATCCACCGATCGACGACGGCGACGCCGAACGTCACTCAGCCGCCCAATGGTACGACCTGAACAGAAACGGATTCTACAACTATGGCGAGAGTGAGACCATCGACAATGACTTTGCCCGCATCATTCTCGACCTGACCGGCGACCCCCTTGGAATCGATGACGGCCCGTTCTTCGTCGGCCCGGGCAGTGGGCACATGACCACAAATGGCGCTCCCGTCTGGAAGCCGGGCGAACGGTTCGTCGACATGGACGAAGACGGCCGGTGGGACGGTCTCGATGAAGCGAACAACATGACGGACGAGGACGGCGACGGCCATCCCGACCTGGCCGGGCCGTGGATTGATTTCAATGACAACGGTCAGGCGGAGTACTCCGCCACCTGCATCTACCTGGCCGACTCGGACAATGACGGCAATCCCGACTGCTGCCCCAACGGACCCGGTCCGGATGTGGAAGGGTGCTACCGTTACGGTGGCTGGGGCAACAATGAGACGGTTTGCCCGGCCACCCAATGGGATTCGCCGCAGGGTCTGATCATCGACTGCAACGGTAACTTGATACCGGATGCGTGCGACATCAATCCGGATGACAACCCGGATGCGGCGGCGGCGTGCGCGGCATTGGGTTGGACCGGGTATGTACTGCCGGACCGGGATCGCAGCGGAGACCAGCTCCCGTTCACGGGCGACCCGCCCCAGCCTTCACCCGACTTGATACCGGATGAGTGCCAGTTCGAAGAGGGTGGATTGGGTGGTGGTATATGCTTCGACACGGACGCCCTCGGCGCGGTCTGCACGCCGTTGGACCCCCCGCGGATTCCCAGGCAGCGTTGCGAGTTCAGCAACGGCGACTTTGACAACGAGTTTGACATCCCCGAACCGTTTGAGAACTTCCTGCGCCGGTGGGACCCGTGCATCATCGCTCCCGAAGCGTCGCCTCCCAACCGATTAGTGGAGCAGGCCCACTGGATCAAGGTGTACGATCCACAAGACCCGCTTACCGCAACCTGCAGCGATCCGCTGTATTCGGTGGATTACGGCGACGACTCCTACATCCGGGACAACTACCCGGCCCTGGGGAAGCGCTGCGCGTTTACTGGAATCGATTGCACGTCGGATGATTCTCTTTGCAGCGAGGACGAACCGTGCCGGTCCGGCGTTGATGAGCTGATCGCCGAGACGGGCGGTCGGATGATCATCGGTTCACACGACCCACTCCAGAAGCTCCCGCCGCCCTCCTGTTTCTGCCCGAGCGGACGGCTCTGCTTCGAGGAGGAGCAGCTCGTCCAGGACGGCGTGGGCCTACCGCCCGGGTTCGAATACCAGGTCACCTGGATTCCAGGCACCAAGTTCGACCCCGGCGACTGGAGCTTCGTGAACGAGGGGTTCGACATCATGAACCTGTGCTACATCGGGGAGTCTGTACAGTACGATCCGCCCGACGACTGGATCGACGAGACCACGGAAAACGGGCCTGACAATACGGACGTCTTTACGACCAAGATCCAACTCGCGCCCGACATTCCGGGGTCGGACCGGGTGGGCTACGTTAGAAACAAGCATACACCCCGGCCTGATTGGCACGCGCAGGCGTGGATGGACCGCTACAGCGTACCCAACCCCACCTTTGATCCGAGCCAGCCCGAAAGTCCGACCAATCCGCTGACCGTTCCGGCTGATCCGCCGCCGTGGCCGACAGGCGGAGAGAACATCCGGCAGGTGCGCCCGTACGCCGACCCCGATGCGGACAACTACGACCCAACGGAGAACCGGCGGTTCTTCAAGGCCAATGCCGGTGGGACGAATGGTGATGGCACGGGATGGTCCGGGTGCACGAACAGCCCACTGGATTCCGAGATCATGTTTGAGACCGGTAACCTCGGTGTTATCGGGTTCGAGGCCTTCTGCAACCACCCCATCCTTCCCGACCAGGTGAACGGGATCAATAACGCGCCCGTCTACTTTGACGGGTGGGTCGAGCACGACGACCTTCCATCGTCCAAGTATCACCGGGCCGGCGACCAATACCTCGGCGAGGTGACTTCACCCTTCAACAACAAGATTTGGGGCCACGACCGCGGCCAGCACATTCCCGGTGCGATCCCCCATCCAGATGGGGTCATTCCGGCCGCGGGACCGCTGGCAACGAACATCGATGGTAACGACAGCCTTGACGGCGGCAACCTGCTGACGCTGGAGTTGCTGACCTGGCGGACCGGACCTCCGTTCACCGACGGCGTCGCGTGGGAGAATGATCTCAATTTCAGCCCCCGCCCACGCACGCGCGAACACCCGTACGCCGGCCCGTCGGGCGAGAACCTCGGCTTTCGGGACTTCAACCTCGACGGTCTGATCGACCTGGGCGAGTCGCGTTTCGGCGGTTCCAACACGGAACTTGGCTCCACTGACTATGTGCCGAGCTCGGAGAGCTACCTCGAAGACTCCAATCCGATAACAGCGAACAATGGGTCCGATAGCAATTACCCATTCAACCGCCGTCGCATGATGGAGGACTGCATCGAGGCGTTGGATCGGGTTATCGACTTCGACGACTGGGTGGATCAAATGTCGCTGGAAACGGTTGTCTGCAACTGGGGTATACAGAGCTCGGACATCCCGATTCAGTACCAGGACGGCGGCAGCGGTACAACGATATCCCCGGACGGGCTCAACTCGGGCATCATCCTACTGCCACCGGATGCCTACGGCGGCGGCGGGTTCCCAGGCAAGCCGCGCTATTATCCGATCCACAACGAGGACTACGACGGTTCCGCCAAGGCATTCCCGCCCGGTGGAGCGGAGCAGATCAAGTGGAACCTGTTCTTCCACGACCTTTCCATCAGGATCCCAACGGAGAGCGCAGACGAAGACGAGCCCCTGGTACGCGACTATATGACCGGCTACTCCGCCCGGGAGTATCTTCGCACGTGGCAGGACTACCCGTATGTGTATGACGTTGACGGTCACACGGACGGGGCGGTGTTCAACACGCCGATCGGACAGTTCGATATCATGGCCCACGCATTCGGCAAACCGCCGCTGCGCTTGGTGCACTCCATACCGATCTTGAAGGCGAAGTCGTGCACCGAATGGATCGAGCCGGTCGATCTGGCATCGATCCTGACGCCGGGCGTGGACACGACGCTCACGATCTCGCCGTACGAGCTGAACCGTGCCGAGAGCAGCGTCTACTTCCTGGAAAACGAAGCCAGCCCCGGAGAGCGTTACTACTTCTACTCCGCCGGAATGGAAGGCACCTTCGACGAACGAGGCTTCCCGCGGGACGGCCCGATTAACGGCGGGCTTCCGGGCGAAGGAATGCTGATTCTGCACACCGATGTGGGCAGCAATCCCGACGCTCTGCCGCCGTATCAGACCAACGGGACGCGTTTCTACTACCTGATCGTCCAAGCGGACGGGCTGGGAGAGCTTGAGGCGGGCATCTTCCCGTACGGTAACGAGGGTGACTTCTGGCCGGGCTCGACGGGTGCGACCGAGTTCACGTTCCACACGTTCCCGAGTTCGACCTGGTACGCGGAGAACACCTGGACCGGTCTTGACATCCGTGAGATTACACCGGATGGAAACGGGTCGGTTCGATTCACCGTGAACTGGGTCCCGACAGACCTCCCAAGCCTGCGGTTTATCACGCCGCCCGGCGGCACATCGATCAACCATGAGTACGAGATCGACTTCGACGCCACCGATGTTCACGGTGGAACGACCATTTATATCTACTATACGCAGGACCCGGACGACGTATCGATCAGCGGTGCCAACCGTATCGGCATCATGGACAAGACGACGCCGGGCACGCGTCGACTCAGCATGGACTGGAACCTGAGCGGTATTTCGGACGGCCAGTACTACCTGTTCGCTAAGCTGAAACCAGGTGTGGGCGCCGACAACCAAATGGAGATCGAATATACCGACCCAAGGCCCGGCCGCAACAATCAGGGGAACGGCAGCGCAACGGTCAACGCCGTTAACATCGACGGGAACCGTACGCGGTTCGAGTCGTGGACGCTCACTTGCATCCATGCGACGAATCAGGAGTGGGTCGTGAACGGTACGCTGTCACAGCCGGTACCGGAGGACATGGACCCGAATCAGGATCCGTGGCCGCACGCCTTTACCGATCAGCAGTACACGTCGGTCGGCGGCGAGGTGACGTTCACGATCGCGGAGGGCGGTGTGGCGTTCACGGTCGGTGACTCGTTCACTTTCGCGACGACGGGAATCACGGACACAAGCCGCGGCGTGACCGTAGAGGATCACAGCATTCGCGCCAACCCGACGGCCAGAATCAACACAGACCGCTTGTCGGGGCCGCCGCCGCTGCCCGTCCAGTTCGACGCTTTTGGCTCGACGGACCCGGACGGCCAACCGTTGACATACCGATGGGACTTCGGTGACGGCAGTCCTGAAACGACGGGTCCCGAGGTGAACCACACCTACGTCCACCACGGCACGTTCACCGTCAGGCTGACGGCGACGAACACGCGGAGCGGCCGGTTCGGCGAGGCGTGGGTCGACATTGAGGTCATCAACAACTCGCCGATCGCACGGATCAGCGCGGAGCCCACCAGCGGCGGCGAGCGGTTGACGGTCGACTTCAGCGGTTCGCGGTCGAGCGATATGGAAACGGATCCCCAGGACCTGATCTACCAGTGGGATTTCGGCGACGGCACGACAGCCAACGCCGGAGGCACGCCCGGCGTGTTGATCGACACTCAGCATTTCTACTCTCACGACGCGGGCGGCTCGATGTGCACGGCTACCGCACCGTGCACGTTCATCGCCGCGCTAACCGTGACGGACGGGGGTGGAAAGCAAGATACGGACACGATCCGGATCGACGTGGGCAACACGGCGCCGGTTGCGAACATCACGTACTTCCCCGGTCCGCGAGGGTCCGACCCGCACGAGGTCATCTTCGATGCCAGCCGCTCGAGCGATGCCGAGGACCACGCGCTCTGGGTGGAATGGAGCTGGGGTGACGGTACGCCGAACGAGACCTACCGGCCGGAGGGTCCCGCGGGCGACGGCAAGGTACCGCACATCTTCCATCTGCCCGCCGATACGGACACGTTTTCGTACCATGCATCGGCGGTGGTTACGGACGAGCTCGGTGCGTCCGCAGCGTGGCCGGGCGTGACGATTACCGTCAGCCAGGCTCTGGCGGGCTATTCCGACCCGATGGCTTCGTTCACGGTCGATCCCGATCCGCCGCTGCTCGACGAGGAGTTCGAGGTGGACGGGCGTCTCTCCTTCGATCGTCCGCACGGCGGTCTTCCCGCGCGGTTTGCCTGGGATTGGGGCGACGGCACCGATGCCGGCTCCGGTCCGGTCGCCACGCACACGTATACCGAACCCGGTATGAAGACGATCACCTTGGTCGTATTCGACCACGAGGACCCACCCAACACAGGCACGCGTAGCAAGACGGTGCATGTGCTGGATGACGAAGGCGGGCTGGAACCGTCCACGAACCGCCGGCCTAACGCCGTGATCAACGCGAACGAGACCACGGGGATCGCCGGTATAACCGAGTTCATCTTCGACGGTCGAAACTCGAGTGACCCGGACGAGGACGACCTGACGTATGATTGGAACCTCGCCGGCCAGCGCCTGAACGGACCGGTCGTGGCCCGCCTCTTCGACGAGCCCGGCGAGTACCGCATCACGCTGACCGTGACGGACACGTCCAGCGTCTCCGACGACGCGGCCATGACAATCACGGTGACCTCCGATGAGGACAATCACGCGCCGTTCGCGTATGTCGGGACCGGGCCCAGGACGGGAACCGCTCCTTTGACGCTGACGTTCAACGGAGAGAACTCCTATGATCCGGACGGCGATCCGCTGACTTGGACGTGGGATATCCTGCGAGACGACGGCATAATCTCGTCACCGACCGGCTCGATCATTTCCTACGTGTTCAGCGAGGAAGGCACGTACTCCGTCATCCTCGAGGTGTCGGACGGCCGGGGCGGGGTGGCCAGAACCGAGCCCGAGATCGTCCGCGTGACGGCACGGATCGACGGCGACGACGATGACGACGATGTTGTCGACCCCGGGACGGGGCACACTGTCCCGGACAGCAGTAATCAACGCGGCGGGGCCTTCTGCGGTCTGGGCATGGTGATGAGCTTCTTCGGCTGCATGCTCGGGCTGTCCGTGATGCGTCTGACACGGCGACGGTTTCGCATTTAGTGCGCTTTCAGTGGTCTTGTAGCGTCCGACGCCTGAGGATCTCCGGGGAAACCTCGGGATTCGGACGCTACAGCAAAACAGAACTTGTTCTGGCGATCGTCTCCGCTTTCGATGATAAATCGGCCCCGGTCGGTCTCCTGATGGGATCGACCGGGGCTTTCTTTTTCCTTCCCCCGCCGATGCGGTGCGGTATAATCCGCGTCATGCTACCGACCGGTCCAGGAAGCGAGAGCCCTAGAGCGAAACCCGTTATTGTGTTCCGGCGTTTCATTCGCCGGATACCCTCTGACGCACGTGAAACCGCGCGGGCGCGGCAAAGCCGCCTTGCGGCAGCCCGCGGCTCGGCACACAGAAACGGGAAATGCTCTAGCCGGCCTTCGATGCGACTTGCGGGGCAACTCGGCTTCGCGGCCGTCACCTCCCTTGCCATCGTACACTGGGGTCACCACGCCATGCCTCGGGTTAGGATGGGCACTTCCGTCTGCGCACAGATGGTTCGGGCGGCGGCGCCGGTGTCACCGGTCCACTTTGACTGCACTGTTCCTTCATCACAGCCGATGGCCATTCTCCCGATCGGTGCGTTTCTCGTAGCGGTGACCACCTCGCCGGCTGCGGACGTTCCCCGCCTTCGGCAGGTGCGGCTCGCGCGGATCGGGGGTCTGTACGGCCCGTGAGGGCGGCAGCGAATCGCGGCTGTCCCCTTGCAATTCCGTTCGTTTTTTCCGCAACGTCTCCGACCAGCTTAGTGGGGTTTCGTGATGTCCGTCATCGATGTGGCTTCATCGGTTGTCAAGCGTGTGAAGGACCTTCCGAGGAGGATGTTCGGCACGCACAATGACCGCATGTTGAAGGTGTACAACCGGCAGATACTCCCGATCGGCGAATGGGAACAGAGCATGCGTGCCCGGTACGACGAGCAGTTCGCCGAACGTGTACGGGCTGAGCGTGTCGACGAACTCCCGGAGGAGGAACGCGACGCGCGGCTCGCGCAGATTCGCCACGAACTCAGCGAGGATCTTCGCGAGCGCACCGAATCGCTCAAGGAGCGGCTCGAACCGCACTGGGAACCCACCTACGAATGGTGGGAATCCCTCGAACCGGGGCAACGGCTCGATGAATACTTCAAGGACGAGTTTCGCAAGCGTCATGCCAGGATCACCGACACCCTCGATCGGGAGGGCCTTTTCGCCGAAGCATTCGCCGTGCTTCGCGAGGCGTCGCGCAGGGCGCAGGCTCACCGGCACTTCGACTGTCAGCTCGTGGGGGGTCGGGTCCTGTTCGAGGGCAAGATCACGGAGATGAAGACGGGCGAGGGCAAGACGATCGTCTGCCATCTCGCGGCCTTCTTGAAGGTCATCTCGGGACACCACGTGCACATCGTCACCGTGAACGACTACCTGGTGAGACGTGACGCGGAATTTGCCGCGCCGATCTTCGCCCTCTTGGGCATCACGGTCGGATACATCCAGGGCCAGGTTGACCCGGGCGGACGAGAGGGCATCCGCCAGCGGGCCTATGCCTGCGACATCACCTACGGCACGAACAGCGAGTTCGGGTTCGACTACCTGCGCGACAACATGAAGCAGTACCGCCAGGATCAGGTTCAGGGCAAGCTCCAGTACGTGATCGTCGATGAGGTCGACTCGATCCTGATCGACGAGGCCCGCACACCGCTGATCATCTCCGGTCCTACGCATGACGACGTGACGCGTTATCCGCGGGCCGATCGGGTCGCCCGAGAGCTCGTGCGCAGACAAGTGACCTGGGATCGGAAGGTCCTATCCTCAGTGGCGAAGTACGATGGCGATGCGCGGAACATCCAGAAGCTCCAGGACGCCATGAACATCCTGGGGTATCGCGAGCGGAAGAGACGCGACCGGGGCGAGGACGCCGCCACCGCATCAGCCGATGAAGACACACCTGACGCATCCGAACCGGGCAGCGAAGGAATGCCGACGCTCGGACCCGACTTCCTGACCGACGATCAGGTCGAGGCCGTCCAAACCTATGAGGAGCATGTACTCGGTATCCCGGCATCGGAACGGTACCATCGCTACTTCATCGTCCAGGAGGAGCGCAAGCAGGTCGGCATCACGCATGACGGGGTCACGATCGCGCAGGATCTGCTCGATATGGGCAGCCTGTATGCCGGGGCGAACATGGAATGGCCCCACCTGATCGAGAACGCGCTTCGCGCTCATAAGGTCTATCAGCGCGACCGGGACTACGTGGTTCAGGACGGGCTGGTCATCATCGTCGACCCGTTCACCGGCCGCCTGATGCACGGACGTCAATGGTCGGACGGTTTGCACCAGGCCGTCGAAGCCAAGGAGGGTGTCAAGGTCAAGGAGGAGACGCAGACACTCGCGACGATCACGATCCAGAACTTCATCAAGCTCTATCGGATCAAGGCGGGCATGACGGGTACGGCGCTCACCGAGGCGACCGAGTTCGACAAGATTTACGGCCTCGATGTGGTGGAGATCCCGACAAACCGTCCGATCAATCGGCTCGACCACAACGACAAGATGTATCGGGACACCGAGCAGAAATACAACGCGATCGTCGACGAGATTCACGAGGTTCGCAGGAAGGGGCGGCCGGCTGACCCGTTCATCATCGCGGATGTACTGACGGCGTTGAAACCCATTTGTGACCAGCAAGGCGAGGGCGCCGATCAAATCAGTGAAGCCCTCCGACAGTTCAACCAGGCCGAGCTCGGCGACAAGAAGGTCATCCGCTTCATGCTCGAAACGTATGACGAGGTGATGGGTGACCTAGCCCGCGGTCGCCCGGTCCTGGTCGGAACGACAAGCGTCGAGAACTCCGAGAAGCTCTCGAAACTGCTCGAACGAAGATACGGGATCGAGCACGAGGTGCTCAACGCCAAGAACCACGCGCGCGAGGCGGAGATCGTGGCCAAGGCCGGCTTCTGCACGATGCCTGCGACCGGAGGTGACGGAACGCCGCTCGGCAACGTGACCATCGCAACGAACATGGCCGGTCGAGGCACCGACATCAAGCTCGGGGCGGGTGTCGTCTACGAAACATGCAGGGTGCCCGAGAAGTTGCCTGAAGGTGTCGAGGAAAGCCCGCTTTACCCGCCCGGGATCACCAAGTGCTGCCTGTACTGCACGGAGTATGACGCCGGGACGAACTGCGCACATTGCTTCAAACCGCGAATCGATCCTCGCTTCCCGGCTTTGGGACGGAACGTGTGCCGCCTCAACGTGCCATGCGGTTTGCACATCATCGGGACCGAGCGACACGAGGCGCGGCGGATCGATAATCAGCTTCGCGGGCGATCGGGACGACAAGGGGATCCCGGCTCGTCACGGTTCTCCCTCTCGCTTCAGGATGACCTTCTCAAACTGTTCATGCCGGACTGGATGCTCAAAATGATGGAGAAGCTCGGGTTCACCGACGGCACCAGTCTGGAGGACAAGCGGCTGACCAAGGGGATCGAGCGAGCCCAGCGAAAGGTCGAGGAGCGCAACTTCTCCACGCGGAAGCACCTGCTCGAGTGGGATGAGCCGATGGACTTCCAGCGGAAGGAGTTCTACTCGGCGCGTCAGCGCATCCTCGAGGAGCGCGATCTTCCCGGTCTGATCTTCAACACGATCGACAACACGATCAGCTCGACGCTCGATCAGTACCTCTCCGGACACTACAACCGGACGTGCGTCGTCGAGTGGTGTCGCAACAAGCTCGATCTGACGATCAGCGAGGACGCCATCGACATGGACGACCTCGAATCGGCCGCGGCGAGCGTCCGCGAGAAGGCGATCGACGAGGCATTCGATCAAATCCGCACGTCGATCGGCGAATACATCGACCCGGAAGAGCCGCCCAACAAGTGGGACGTCGGCGGACTCCTGTCCTGGGCACAGCGGATCTATGCCGTGTCTATGACACAAAACCAGCTCCGTAAGATGGAGCCGATGGACATCGAGGACGCATTGTTCGACGCGGCCAGGAAACACTATGAGAAGGCCGATCTCGACGCGCTCGAAATCTACCTCGATCCGAAATACCCACTTCGCGCACTGGGTGAGTGGGTCAGGACCAAGTTCAACACCGAGCTCGACGACGATGCGCTGATCGAGAGTCCGAAGGCGGAGGTCGCGGCACTGCTCCACGAGCTGGTGCGCGAGGCTTATCGCGAGCGCGAAATCCTCTATCCGGTGGAATCATGCCTCGAACACGCCTTCGGCGCCGAGGGGACGGACCACGCCGTAGCCGCCGAAATGGTCGTGCGCTGGGTAAACCAGAAATACCGCGCCGGATGGAGCCTCGCCGACGTGCAGAACAGGGACCCGTTGGAGATTCGAGATCGACTCGTGAAGATGAGTCGCGATTTCTTCGACCACGGTCTTGAGCACGAGATTGAGCGGCACACGGAGGGTGAGGACCGAGAATCCGTAGCGGAGTGGGCAAAGGACCGGTTCGGACCGACGTGGAACCAGCAACGCTTCGAGGAATCCGACGGCGAGACGAGTCGTGAGCATCCGAGCCGCGGGCCTGAGCCCGCGCGGACACAATCCGGCGACTCCCTCAAGGATGTCATCCTCTCGATGGGCCGCGAGATGCTCCGGTGGGAACTGACCCAGCTTGAACGATACGTGCTGCTGCGCATCTACGATCAGGCATGGAAGGATCACCTGCTCGAGATGGACCATCTCAAAAGCGCGATCATGCAGCGCCCGCTCGGCGGTGATCAGACGCACCCGCAAAGCCAGTTCGCCATCGAAGGACGCGACCTGTTCACACAGATGTGGGACCGGATCGCCAACCGCGTGACCGACATTATCTTCAAGGTGAGGGCAACGCCCTCGCCCGCCGAGGCGACTGCCCGACGTCGACCGGCAGACATGGCCATGAGTCATGCCGACTCAACCGGCGCCGGGTTTACAGGCACTACTCGCGATCAGGCGGCTGCCATGCGTGCCCAGGGCGTCGAAGCGAAGGTCGAGACCATCCGCCGCGAGGCGCCGAAGGTCGGACGAAACGAACCCTGCCCCTGCGGAAGCGGCAAAAAGTACAAAAACTGCCACGGAAGGAAATAGGGGGACTGGTGTTTCCTCCTCCCCTCCTTAACAAGGAGGGGTTGGGGGAGGTTCTTCTCCGTCTGATACCAAGGGGAGTTTAATAGTGCCGATTCGTCGCATCAGGTTTGCTGGCGTCTTCCCGCAGTTTCGGGTCCGCGCGGGCGCGGCAGAGCCGCCTTGCGGCAGCCCGCGGCTCGCTGGCGGGGAGTCGGCATTCTGGAACTGGATCTTGTATGAGACCCCCCCCGCGATTCATCGCGGGGTGAATCGGTGACGCGTGATTCCGAGTCCCGGAGGGACGACCGAAACGTGTGGGGTGGGCACTGCCTACCGCGTGACTCCGGGCGTCGTAGCGAGAAGACCCGGTTCACCTGGGCCCGCATGAGCCGTTTGGCCAAGCAATGGATACCCGTTCCCCAGATCATCCATCCTTACCCCGACCGACACCTGTACGTTATGACCCGAGGCAGGAGCCCAGTGCGGTAGTCCCGCACGCTGGGATCTGTGGAGGGGGTCCCGGGCAACCGGGATTCCTACTCCGACACCACTTGCGGATTCCTGCATTAGAGCAGATTCCGAAATTGCATACCGCTTTGTGAGCGAGAATCCGCGAGGTCTTCAAGTCCACGGCTCGTCAACAACAAACCGAGAATGCCATGGCTTCACCGCTTGCCCTTCAACAATCGCTGCTCCAGGCGCTTGGCCACATCAAGCGGGACAAGGCGCGCGATGTGGTTCGTGTCGTACTGCCCGATCTCGACGATCTGCCTGATGAGCGTGCTCGATGTGAGGATGTGCTGGCCGCTGGTCATGAGGAAGACCGTCTCGATATCACCGATGATGAGGTTTGTCGTAGCGATCTCCAACTCGGCGTGCAGGTCGACCGTGTCACGGATACCCCGGAGGATCACGCCGGCCCCGACGCAGCGGGCGAACTCGACGGTCAATCCGCTGTAGGCCCGGACCTCGATACTGGGCAGGTCGGAGGTGTGCTCGATGAGCATGTCAAGCCGTTCCTGCTGCGTGAAGACCTCCGTCTTGACCGGGTTGTCTCCCACACCAATGATCAGCTTCTCATAAAGCCGGCTCGCCCGCTGGATGATGTCCAGGTGCCCGTGCGTAAGGGGGTCGAACATCCCAGGGAAAACGGCAGTGTGAACGGCGCTTGCACTTCGTGAGGCGTTACTCTTGGCCATGATCGGCTCCCATCAGTTCGAGCCGGCATTGTAGGGATCGGCGGTGGATCGTCCAATCTCCCGGCGGGGTCCTTGACAGTCCAAACGAAGGGGCGGCGGACACCGGAGCCACCGGCAAGCTGGAAGGCCCGTCCCGCCCCTCGTTCGCATCCTGCCACCGGCCACTTTCCGGTCCGGTTGACAGGTGGGGTCGCTCGCGCGATGTTGGTCGGCATGAACGCGGCCTCCGCCACAGGACAGCCTGTCGATCTTTCCGTAGACCTGGCTGGAATCCGCCTGGCCAACCCGGTCATGACGGCGTCGGGCACGAGCGGATATGGGTCTGACTACGCCGAGCACATGGACCTGAACAAGCTCGGGGCCTTCGTAACCAAGGCCATCTCGCCCGAGCCCCGGAAGGGAAACCCGCCGGAGCGGACGGTTGAGACGCCGGCTGGAATGCTCAACGCCATCGGCCTGGCCAACGTCGGGCTCGATGCGTTCATCAAGGAAAAAGTGCCCTACCTGGAGCAGCTCAGCGTTCCCGTCATCGTCAACATCGTCGGGCACTGCGTCGAGGACTACCAGAGGGTGTGCCGCAGTCTTGACCCCATCCCCTGCATCGCCGCGCTGGAGCTTAACGTTTCGTGCCCCAACGTCGCCGACGGGCTCGAGTTCGGCACCGACCCCGACCGCCTCACCCGGCTTGTCGAGGCTGCCCGCAGAGAGGTCAAGCGAAGCAAGCTGATCGTCAAGCTCTCGCCCAACGTAACCGAGGTCACGGAACTCGCGTCGGCTGCCATAGCCGGCGGCGCCGACATTCTCTCGATGGTCAACACGCTGCGCGGAATGGTAATCAACGTGGACACGTGGAAACCGATGCTGGCCAATCGAACGGGTGGGCTCTCGGGACCCGCCATAAGACCCGTCGCCGTCCAGATGGTCCACCGTGTCTACTCTCAGGTGGCCCGAAAGGCCAACGTGCCGATCATCGGAATGGGCGGGATCGCCAACTGGCGTGACGCGGTGGAATTCATGCTGGCGGGCGCATCGGCCGTGGCGATTGGGACGGCCCTTTTCGTCGATCCGCGAACCCCCGTCTACATCTGCGAGGGGCTGTCTCGCTACCTTCAAGATCGCGGCTTATCTTCGGTCCGCGATCTGACCGGTCAGCTTACATAGAGCAAGCTCTATTCAACTGTGGCGTCCGGTTGCGGGTTTCGCCCGGACAACAACCGCCATGTGATACTACACTTGCCCTGAATCCGGGCTAGCCTCATCGTCACTCGATTCCGCCGCCGGCTCGGCCGATTCCCCTGCCGATCTGCGTTCCGCGATGCACGCGACAAACATGCCCGCCTCGAACAACAAGTACATCGGCCCGGCCAGCAGCACTTGGCTGATCACATCCGGTGGTGTGAGAACCGCCGCGGAGACCACCGTCGCCAGCAGGACATACCGTCGTCCCTTCTTCATCGCCTCGGTCGGAACGAGCCCGGTCCAGGAAAGGAAGAACACGACAAGCGGAGTCTCGAAGGCGATACCGAACGCGAGAGCGAGCATCAAGACGAAGGAAACATAGAAATCGATCGCGAACTGGCTGCTCATGATCGGCGCGACGCGTCCCGGCTCCAACCCCGCCGACCAGAGCCCGTCCGTCGTCTTGACCATCAGTCGATGCAGCGTCGAGTTGACCCAGACATCACCGTCAGCCGAGTCGGTCGGGTCCTCCGCCAAGACAGGCACATTCAACATGTCGATCGGCTCTGCGGTCTCCACCTGCTCCTCACGGTCCCGCAAGAGCAACTGTTGAAACACCGAGGGCGTCAGATCCGGTGTACCGAAGGCCCGGTTGAAGCTGATGAAGAACTGCAACATCAGCGGCAGCACGACGAAATACAGGAAGAACACACCGAGCACAAACAGCATCACCGACGGCCCGATGAGCCATCTGGCGAAGCGCCGCTCTCTCGGATAGAGACCCATCGCGATGAAACGCCAGACCTGCCACAAGAGCCACGGCATCGAGACAATCAGACCGCTGAGGAAAGCAATCTTGAGGTAAGCAATGAACCCGGACGCCGGCGAAAGGGCCTGAAGGTTCGGCTGCAACCCGTTGGCGTATTGAACGTAAATCAACGGCTGCATGACGATGACGAGGATTCCCTTGCCCAGATACAGGCAGAGCGCCGTGGCGAGCGCGGCCCCGAGAAGCCCTCGAATCAGGCAACTCCGAAGTTCGTCGAGGTGGTCGCCGAACGACATCCTTGAAGCGTTCACGGCATTGCCACGTGAGTTGGATGCCGCTCCGCTTGATCGCGCCGAGTCACTTGTCATCGGACGGGATTCTAGGAACGTCGCCCGGAGGCGTCAAACCGGTGCGGACCGGGCGGGTCAGCGCATGGACGAAGCCCCAAACCGGTTGCTGTTGTATCGGGCGGAAAGGATGAGTCGAGAGAGGGGTTTCCTGAAGATGGACGGCGCCTCGTCGTTGCCGATCAGCGCGGTCCCCCGCCGCACCTGCCAGCTCCGGTCGCACATGTTGGAATAGCCGAAGTACACCCGCCACCGATCACCGGAAAGGTCCGCCCCGGCATCGGTCAGCCGATCGCGTAGTCGCGTGGCCCCCATCCTCGCCAACTCGACACCATCCCCCGGCCGCACCTCGACGAGCATCGCCGGATCGAAGTCGGCCCAGGATGCGCCGGGGTTCGGGATCACCGGTATCTCGACAACCTGATCCTCCAGCACGAACACCCAACGTCCCTCGGCAAAGGGGACGTCGGACCCGAAGCACCTGTTGACCAGCATGATCTGATCCGTTTTGTTGATGAGCTGCGCGACGAGGTCGGCTTGATCGCGTGACAAGACAACCTCGGCAATCATGCCACAGCGCGAAACCGCCTCCGGTGCGCCGCTCGCAACCGTCAGGGTGGCCGCGTTGCTGATGACCCGCCCTACCTGTGCCGCGGCAAGTACCTCGTCATCCCATTGAGGCACATAGGTCAGTGTCGCGGTGTACGCCCCCGCATCCAGCAGTGGGTATCGAGCCCAGCCGCTGTTGAAGGCCCGCAGGATGATCGTGGCCTTGCCTCGAGGCTCGATCATCGTAACCGGACCGCCATTGAGCCTCTGTTGCACAGCCGCCGTCACCGCGGGATCGGCGCTGATATCGTCGATCCGAAGGTCGATCTCCCGCCCGTCGTCGCTCCGCACGTGAAGGAAGTCCGCGACATCAAGCATATCTCCCACCTGGGCGGCCGTAGCGGATAGTTCGGCACGGTTGGTCTGGTTGATCTCGAATGGAATTCGCATCGGGTAGTCCGAACGGTTGGTGACGGTGACGCGAAGATCGACGGGTTCGCCCCAGGCAATCGTGGTCTTCGACAATGCCAGCGATACATCGGCGCCCGCAAACCACTGCCCGGCAAGCAGGTTCAAAATGCGGTTGGCTCGCAGGACTGTTTCGGCATCATCGCTCTTGGCGGCCGCCTCGAGCATCCGCCGGGCCTGTTCGCCCATCGCGCAGAGACGCCGGGTGGCGGACTCACGCTTTGGATAGGACGGGTCGCCAAGATCGCGGATGAGAGAGGCAATCTCGTTATCGTCAGCCGGAGCGGTTAACCGCCGATCCTCGTCAGCCGGAACGAGACCTGCGACGCCCGCGAACCCGACAAGGAATGTCAACCCGCGTAGGAATCCCATTCTGCCGCGCGTCATGGCCATGCACCCACCCCGGACCCGGGTCGAAGGCGAGCCGAACGAGCAGTCCGCCTCAAGCCCGCCGATCATACACGCAGAGTATAGACGCCGGCGCCTCGGCCCTCAACTTAGGGCGTCTCTATGCACTCCTGGACGGGCTCGCGGAGCATTCTACAATGCGCTGATGAGTGCATCCGAGATCACGGAAACGAGTGATGGCGGCGCGATGCCGGATCAGTCCGCCGCGTCCCACAGCCAAAGCCCAACCGAACGGACTTCATTCGAGTCTTCCGATCCCTGGAAATGGCGACATCTCCTGCCGGTGATGCTGGCGGTGCTCGTTGTCCTGGCGTTCATGCCCGCGCTATTGGCCGGGTTCGTCGATTGGGATGATAACCTGCTCCTCGTGGAGAACACACGCTATCAGGAGTTGACCGGCGAGAACCTTCGCTGGATGTTCACCACATCCTACTCGGGCCACTTCCAACCGCTCACCTGGTTGAGCTACAGCTTGGACTACGCACTCTGGGACGGCAATCCGGTTGGGTTTCACCTGACAAACGCTTTGCTCCATGCGCTGGCGGCGGTCGCCTTTTATTACGTCGTACGGTTGCTGCTCGGTGTTGCACTTGCCGGTCCGGAGCATTCTACGACGTCACGTAGCGGAATGCCCCTTCGATCCCCACTTGACAAAGGGGGAATCGGGGGAGTTGAGCGTTACACAAAAGCGGGACCTGCTCCGCGTGCAATAGACAACGCGATTCGTTCTCGCCCCATCGCGCTGTCCGCCGCCTTTGCCGCAGCCCTGTTCGCCATTCACCCGCTGCGCGCGGAGTCCGTAGCCTGGCTGGCTGAACGAAGGGACGTGCTGAGCGGTTTCCTGTATGTGGCAGCCGTGCTCTGCTACTTGCGGTACGCCATTCGAAGCACCACGAATGATCGCCCGCGGTCCTTCTATGTCGGTTCCATTCTTCTTTGCGTCCTGTCGCTTACGGCCAAGGCATCGGCGATGACAATCCCGTTTGTCCTGCTCATCCTCGACGTATATCCCCTCCGCCGTCTCGGCGGGGCCAGGGGTTTCCGGGCCGGGCCGGCGCGGCGCGTATGGATCGAGAAGCTGCCGTTCCTGTTGCTGGCCGTCGCGTCGGGCATCCGCGCGCTGATCGCCCAGCAGGAGGGTGGAAACGTCTATTCGCTGGTGGAGCACGATCTGTTCGCCCGCCTCGCGCAGGCCTGCTTCGGATTGGTCTTCTACATTTGGAAGACGCTTCTTCCGATCGGTCTCGGCCCGCTGTATCAGCTCCCACCGCGCGACCTGCTGACAGGTTTCATGTTCTGGGGAAGCCTCATCGTCCTGATCGCGGTCGTGTATGGAGCTTTGCGGTTCAGGCGTTCCTGCCCCGGCATTGCAGCCGCGTTGGCGGTCTATGCTGTCGTCCTGTCACCCGTTCTGGGACTCGTACAGACGGGGCCGCAACTCGTGGCGGATCGGTACAGTTACCTGTCTTGTCTGGGGTTCGCGGTGCTGGCGGGCGTATTGCTGTTGCGAGGGTTTCACGCAGGGTCCTGGTGGGCGATGTCCGGGCGTCGACCGTTGCTCGCACTGCTCGCTTCCGGTGTGGTGACGATCCTGTTCTTCCTGACGTTCTTTCAGACCGAAATATGGGATTCCCCGATTCGTCTGTGGCAGCGGGGCGTGCGGGTGAGCCCTGACAGTTCCGTGGCACATGTGAACCTGGCAGACGCCCTGGCGAAAAGCGGAATGCTCGACAGAGCCGTGGGCCACTATCAACGAGGTCTCGAACTCGATCCGGAGGATGCCATCGCCCATGACCATCTCGCCCGGGTCCTGCGGGCCCGCGGTTTTGCGGACCTGGCCATCGATGGATTCACCGAGGCGATCCGCCTCGACCCACATCGCCCCGGCGCGCATCGCGCGCTGGCGGAGTTGCTCCTGAAAAGCGGCAGGGCTGTCGAGGCGGTCCGCGTGTTGCGCGAGGGCATCGGGGTTGACCCTCGGAACCTGGGGATGATCGACTTTCTGGCTCAGATACTCGCCGCCCATCCGGACGAGCAGGTCCGCGACGGAGACGATGCAGTCAACCTGGCACAGTACGTCAATGCAGCCCGAGGGAATCAACACGCCTCGGCGCTTACCACCCTGGCCACAGCCTATGCGGAGGTCGGACGCTTTGATGATGCGGTCGAGACAGCCATTCGCGCTCTCGACCTGGCCGGTCGGGACGGCAACGAACGTCTCACGCGCGAGCTCGAACATCGCATCACACTCTTCCAAAGCGACAAACCGTATCGTTTGGAATTTGTCGAACGGTAGGGTGTGGTGTTTCTTCCTCCCCTCCTTGACAAGGAGGGGTTGGGGAAGGTTCTTCTCCGTCTGCATGAACCTCCCTCAATCCCCCCTTGGTAAGGGGGGAAGGAAGCGGGACAACCTTTGTTGAAACGGTGTTAGGGAAGTTGTTCAAGCGCGCTTGCGAGTTCCTCCGTCGAGATGCCGGCCAGCCGGGCCGCCACAAGGGACGACAGGAGGTTCTCGGGGAACTCGGGATCCACCGGCCCGAGCTTCTGGACTCCGCCGTCGATGTTGAGGTACACCTGACCACCCACGAGCCACGCACCGCGGTCGACGGTTTGTCTCAATGAAACGTAGAACGTTCTGCCGCGATGTTTGCGAGCCAGCAATCGAACCCGCACGTCATCGTAGGGCAATACGAGCACGTCGTCGGGTCTGTGGTTCATGAAAATGCGACTCTTGATCCGAATGTACTCCGCGACCGACCGGTGCCGGTCCAGATGCGCCTCGTCGATGTTGAGCAGAATGGCGATGTCGGGGCGGAAGTGAACGACCGACTCCAACTGGAAGCTGGAGACCGCCAACGCCACGGCATCGTTGGCGCGCTCATCGAGCAGCAGTTCCGACAACGGCCGACCGCGATTACCGCCAATGGTCATTGACCTACCCGTCCGCTCGAACAACCGCTGGAGCAGTTCCACGGTCGTTCGCTTGCCGATTGTTCCGGTTACTGCGATGAGCTTGCCCCTCGCCGGGCCGCGGGTGGAACACGAGCCGCGGGTGGGGCCCGTCCCGACGTTGTCGGGAGCCCTCGCGGGTTCTCCCCTTCCCTCCACGCCAAGCTGAAACGCCAGTTCCAGCTCGCTCATCACGGGAACCCCACGGCGGTGCAGGTCACCGATCACGGGAATGTCAAGACGCACGCCTGGGCTGGCGACGACAACGTCGCAATCCTGCGCGGCGAAAAACTCGATCGAATGACCGCCCGTTTCCACACCGGCTATCCACGCCGTGGAGTCGCCCTGTGATGGGGGCTCGAGCATTACGCATTCTCGATCGGAAATGCACACGCGATGGCCGTACCTGACCAGCAGGGCCGCCGCCGACCGACCCGCCACGCCGTATCCGAGGATACCGACGGTCAAGCGCCGCGGTTGGACCATGTCGGGCGCCGATCGAGCGCGCGGGCTCAGCACCGCGGCCCGCTCTTGGAAGGGCGATGGCGTGATCTGCGTGCGAATGTCCTCGAGCATTCGCAGGCTATCAGCCAGGTCAAGCCCATCGACCGTCGGTGCCTGGTGCCTTCGGTGTGTCACACCGTCGGCTGCGCCGCCCTTGAAGACCATCCGTTCCAGATCACGTGCCACCGACTCCGCCGAGGGTAGTAAATCACGTTCCTCGAGCACCGAAAGCGCCCCCGCCAGACCGTAGGCCCCCCAATTCGACACGCCCGCGACAATGCAAAAATCGGTCGAGACCGTGGCGGCGATCCTGGCTCCGTGCGGTACGGTCGCCAGGGCGTCGACGAAAACGTTGCCCATTCCGATCTCGTTACCGCCGTCGCCGATCCCGATGGTCGTCAAACCGCGGCGGCTCGCCTCGAGGAAAAGCGCGTCCAGAGGTGGTGTCGTCTCCGTGACATCGACGCCTCGCATATTGTGATAGCGGCCGTCGGCTCCGCGTCCGAGCCGCTCGATGGACAGGAGATGGGTTGGCTTTGCCCGGTCGAGATAATCATCCACTTCGATGAGCGGATCGATCCCCATCGCTCGAAACAACGGAGCACAGAGCTCGTCGGTGATGTAGTCCACCTCGATCCCAAGCTGCCGCAGGGCTCCTCCCGCGACCTTAGCTCCGGAGGGACCGTCCGTCTCGCCCGCGCCCGCCTCTACCACGTAGAAACCGCTGACGATCCCGACGCGCCTCGCCAACCGAAGCGACTGGGCCGAAAGCCGAAGCTGATCGGCAATGACCAGGTCGAAGATGTTTCGACCGCCCGGGTCGCTGGCGACGAGGTTCTCGATGGATGTGATTCGTGGATTCATAAGCTGGATTCGCCCCCTTTATACCCATCACCGATCCCGCGGGCCATCGGACGCTACGAGACCACTGAAAGCGCCATGGCCCGCAGTACTGAAAAGGGTGTTGCCGGGCGGGCCGATTAGCCGAAATAGGCTCCTGAGGCAGGTGAACCCGGGCTTGTGGTTCGCGCGACTCGCTTGGGGCAAGGGCGGAGCGGCTCCGAATCCACGGGCACCGGCCGGATCGGCGGACACGTTACAGCAAGGATCAAGGATGATGAACAGAGACAACTTTGCGTTATTCATCCCTCATCCTTTATCCTTGGTTCTTGATCCTTCCGCATGGAGCCTGCCGAGATAGGCTTTTGCAGCCGCAGCCCCTCCCCGACAGGATGTCACGGTTGCGGACGGAAACACCAGGACGCATGGAGGCGTACCGTGAACACACCATCCGAGAAGTGGTTCGTCGAGGAGTTCCATCTCAGGAGCCCCGTCGAGGAATTCGAGGAATTCGGACGGCTTGAGGTGGAGCGCCTGTACGGTGCAAACCCCAAGTTCGACGCCTCGACACACCGAGAGGCGATGGACCTGGTCCTTCAGAAACTTCGCCCGGAAAGGAGGGGCCGCAAGTCATGATCCTCAAGCGCGTCCGAGCGGAGAACATCCTGAAATACCGTCATCTCGAGCTGACCGACCTTCCCGCGCAAGGGCAGATCGCCGTGGCGGGGACGAACGAGTCCGGCAAGACCGCCGTCGGCGAGACCATCTGCTTCGGCCTTTTCGGCCGGACGTTCTCGCTCGGCCCGGACCAGCTCGATCGTGTGATCCGGTGGGGTGAGTACAGAGGCTCGGTCATCGTGGAGTTCACGGGTTCGGACGGCGGTTGCTACCTGGTCGCCCGCGAGATCAACAACACGGGTCGGCACACGGCCCGTTTGTACATATCGGGTGAGAGCGAACCGCTGGCTGACGGCGTCGAGGCCGTCGCCGAAGCCGTCCGCGAGGTCGGCGGTTTCGGTTACAGGAGCTTCGTGGACAGCTTCTACCTCGCGCAGCGTGAGATGGAGGTGCCGCACGGAAAGAGCGACACAGTCAAGGCACTGATCGGCGTGGACAAGCTCGAAGCCGCCTCAGGCGAGATCAAGACGGAAATGGCCGACGCCGCCCAGGCGATCCGCGCGTTCGAGGAGCAGATCAAGACCTGTCAGGACGAGATCACGGAGGTGGGTCTGGACCGGGCCAGGCTCGGTCGGCTCGAATCACAGCGGGAGACGAGGCTCGAAGCCGCCACCGCCGCCGAGACCGAATCGGCCGAGCTGACCGCTCGCGAGCAGGCCATCGGCAAGGCCACGAGCAGCTTCATCGATACCGCCCGGCGTTTCGTCGAGAGCACGCCGCGTGCGAATTATCAGCAATGGCAGGATCGCAACGAAAGCGTTGCCGGCGGGCTGGCAGCCGTCGCCGTGGTCTCGAAGGCATCCGGGTTCGCCTCCGGCGTGAGTTCCCTGGCGACCACATCGGCCGCCGTCAAGACGTTCCAGAACGGGCTGGCGGAGTACGAGAAGGTGCGCAACCTGGCCCACCTCTACCGCCGAAGACTCGCCTCCCTTCTGGATGAGGAGTCCGAGGGCGGTCAAGAGAGTGCCAATGAGTGGCACACATCGCAGAACGCCGGAGCTACATTCCCGCACCGTCGCGCGCTGGTCGAGCAGCAGATCGGCCACCTCAAAGCCCGCCGCCGACCCGTGTTGGTGCTCGGCGTCTTCTTCGTCGAACTTGCGTGTGTCGCATGGGCCGGGTGGGCCGTGTTGAAGGCCGCTCCCGATTCCACCGTCGCGGGATGGTTAACGGGTCTGGTCGGGTTGAGTGAATCGGCGCGGTTGCTGCTGTTCCTTCTCAGCGCGATCGGCAGCTCGGCGCTGACCGGGCTATCGCTATGGCTCTACGCCCGGACCACGAACCGGTTGCGCCAACGCCGGCAGCAGGCCGAAAGGATCGAGACCGAGGCACGGGCGACTCGCAGCGAAATCGAGATGATCGACGCGATGCAGCAGGCCGCCCTGCCCGACGCCCTCCGCACCCTGCGCAACGTTCGGAACGATCTTCTCAGCAGCGCCGTCGTGTCGTTCGTCGAGGGTGACGGGGCCGTGCTCGTTCGCCCCGATGCGTTGCAGGCCAAGCTCGCTCAGATACGCGACGGCAGTGCCAACGCGGTCCGCTCGCTCAGACAGTCCCAACAGAGCACAGCCGACCGCGCCGCCGAGAAGAAGCGACTGGGCGAGGAGAATCGTGAAGCGGTCGAGAAGATCGAGCAGGACATCGCACAGGAACGCGAGCGGTGGGGACAGGTTGAATCGCTCGAACGGACCACCGCCGGACTCCAGGCCAAAACGGACGAGCTGCGCCGGCGGACCGTGATTCGCAAGCTCGGGTGCGATCTGATTGCCGGGGCCTGCCGCCGGATCTATTCGAGGTTCCACCCGGAGCTTCGCCGTTTCATCGGGAAAATCCTGCCCCGCCTCACCGACGACCGCTACGAGCATCTCGAGGTCAATGACGACCTTCGCGTCCGCGTCTTCTGCAAAGAGAAGAACGACTTCGTCGATCTGGCGGAGATCTCCAACGGGACGCACCGGCAGTTGATGCTCTGCGTGCGGCTGGCGCTGTCGCAAGCCCTCATCGCCTCATCGAGCAAGACATCGCAGTTCATCTTCTTCGATGAACCCTTTGTCTTCTTCGACGAGCATCGCATGGCCCGAGCGGTCGACGTGTTGCGGAGGATCAGCCCGCAGATCACGCAGGTCTGGTTGGCCGCTCAAAAGTTCAACGATCCGGGCGCCTTCGATCTGCACGTGGACTGTAACATCAACAGCGACTCCCTCGCCGTCACCGGCGGGGCTGCAGCCGCGATGGCGGGATGAGGGCAATCACACGTCGGGGTGGTTTGAATCAGCGGGGATGCCCGCTGAAAGACGGTCGCTACGATTCCGTGCACTGTCCGTTGGACTCGTAATTCGCGATCTTCCTCAAGCGGCGCTCGTGGCGACCTTCCTCGTACTCGGTGCGCAACCACACGTCGATGACGCGGCGCGTCAATTCCTCGCCAAGCAGGTCCGCAGGAAGACACAGAACGTTTGCATTGTTGTGACGGCGGGACAGTTCGGCGGTCAGCTCGTCATGGCACAGGGCCGCCCGGATTCCTCGGACCTTGTTGGATGCGATCGATGTGCCAATCCCCGTACCGCACAGGAATATACCGCGATCCGTCTCGCCGCGCGCCACCGATTCCGCTCCGGCGATCGACATATCGGGGTAGTCACAACTGGCGGAGCTGTCACACCCGAAGTCGCTGACCGTGTGTCCGACGGTCTCAAGGAAACCCTTGATCTGCTCCTTCGCATGAAACCCGCGGTGATCGCTGGCAATGGCCACCTTCATAGTGTCACCTCCTCAAGCCGGGCACGTACGCCCTGTTCGATCATCTGTGCGCATCGCTCGTATTCGTTCTTATCGCCGCCGATCGGATCGTCGACATCATCGTCAAGAAGCAGAACGACTCGATCCCTGCTTGCGGGAACCATCTCAATCACTCGATCCCGGTGCCCTCGCGTCATGACGAAAACATAGTCCGCCTGCCGGATCACGTCGGGCGACAGGTAGCTTGACCGATGCGCCGAGATATCAATACCGCGCCCGGCCATGACCTGCACGGCGTGTTGCGAGGCCGAACCGTAACCGCCGGCGGTCCCGGCTGAACTGATCACGATTCTGCGATCGGCAAGCTCCGTCGGATCGATCCCAAACCGCCGGGCCAGCACGTCCCTCGCCAGACCCTCCGCCATCGGACTGCGGCACGTGTTCCCCGTGCAAACGAACAGTATCCGCAGGGCCACAAGCCGTGCAATACTTCCCGCGTCGTAGACGCCCTCGCGAACCAGCTCGTAATCACCATCCTTGACGCGGACGATCGTTGAAGGCTTCGTGTATTTCGTTCGACCGGCGTCGATCAGCAGGTCGATCCGCCCTTCCAGGCCCCTCAGAACATCCTCACCGGTCCAGGGCGGCGCCTGACCACTCTTGTTGGCGCTGGCGGCCACGATCGGTGCATCGACCGCCCGTAACATCGACGCCGCAATGGAATCATCCGGGCAGCGAAGCCCGATGGAACCCTGGTAATACATCGCCGCACCAGCCGCCCCGTCCAGACGAGACATAACCGGCGCCGCGTCCGGTTCCTTCACGTTGACGACCAGCGTCAGCGGTCCCGGCCAGGCCTTGCGAATCAGGCGTCCGGCCAGGCTGTTCAGGTCAGGCGCCAGGTCGAATGCGTCACCGGGCGAACCGAGATGAACGGTGAAGGCCCTTTCGGGCGGTCTGGCCTTTGCGCCGCGGATCCGCTCCATCGCCTCGGGGCGATCCACGCGGGCACCCACGCCGTAGACGGTCTCCGTCGGAAAGGCTACAAGTCCACCGCCAGCCAGCACTTCCGTCGCCCTGTGGATTGCCTCAGCGTGGCCGGTCTGCCGATCAACCTTGATGACCTCCGTTTCCATGCACCGCTCCCTCACAAGAACGGTACGCTGCAGCCTTGAGTTGTCAAGTCTGACGCTCGGCGAAGCGGCCTTCGACCCGCACCATGCGTTGAGATTGTGAATACCTGTCTGCTTCGGCAATGTGGCGCGCGGCCCGGCTTGTGAAAGTCTATTCGGTAGGCTAAGTTCCGTTGTCCGCACTTTGTGCGCGGACGTGTTTGGCGTCGTGCCCCCGTCCCGGAGGGGCAAGAGAATCGTAACGTCCGGTGATGTGGGACCGACGCGTACGGGAATCGCTAAACACGCATTCTGTGCGCGGACTGGGTAAGACTTGTTTTGAGAAACTCCGGCTTGAAGGAATGAGGGAGGTACCATGAGTTCACGAATGCGATTGTTGACCCTGGCCGTTGCCGTTTTCGCATCGTCGCTGGCGATGACGGCCGCTCTCGGCAAAGACCTACCGAGCGATCCGCGCATCGTCACCGGTAAGCTCGATAATGGTCTGACGTGGATGTTCCGCAAACATGACAACCCGCCGGGCAAGATGGCCATGCAGCTCCACATGCGGTCCGGATCACTCAACGAGACGGACGCTCAGCAGGGCCTGGCTCACTTCATGGAGCACATGAGCTTCAACGGAAGTGAACATTTCGCGGCGGGCAAGCTGATGGAGTACTTCGAGAGTATCGGCATGCAGTTCGGGTACGATGTCAACGCGTTCACCAGTTTCGATCAGATCGTGTATCAGATCTACCTCCCGGACACGACGAAGGAGCACATCGAGAAGGCCCTGACCGTGCAGAGCGATCAAGCATTCCGCCTTCTGCTGCTCGATGAGGAAATCGACAACGAGCGGGGCGTGATTCTCGAGGAGTCGCGGACCGGAAAGAACGCGGGCCAGCGCATCCGCGACAAACTCTGGCCCGAGCTGTTCGAGGGATCGCGTTTTGCACATCGGATGATCATCGGAAAGGACGAGATCATCGCAAACGCTCCCCGAGAGGAGTTCGTCGACTTCTATCGCACGTGGTACCGCCCCGAGAACGCAACACTCGTTCTTGTAGGGGACACGGATCACGAATGGATCATTCCGCTCATCGAGAAATGGTTCGGACAGTACAAACCGACCGCGCCCACGCGAACGCCGCCGGGTCCGGAGTTCAAACCGTTCACGAAGCAGCGGGCCATGGTCGTCACCGATCCGGAGCAGACATCCTGTCGTGTGCAGATGTGGAACCTGCGCCCCGGACGCCCGCCGACCGTAACGGTGGAACAGGCAAGGACAGAGCTTGTCGAATATGTCGGGACGTGGATATTCGATCGACGGTGCGAGGAACGCATCAACAAGGGCGAAGCCAGCTATCTCTCCGCCTCCGGCGGGATCATGAGCTTCTTCCACGACACGATGGTCACGCTGGGAACGGCGACTGGTGAGCCCGAAGACTGGAACAAGATGCTCGAAGAGCTCGTCATCGAGGTGAACCGCGCCAGGCAGTTCGGATTCACGGAGCATGAGTGGGAGTTGGCGAAGAAGGAGATCCTCGCTGACGCCGAACAGGCGGTCCGGTCCGAACCGACCCGCAGTGCAAACGGTATCATCGCCGAGATCGTATCCGGCGTGAACAGCCGCGAGCCCGTCCTCTCAGCGCAGCAGGAGCTGGATCTCTACAAGGAACATCTTCCCACCATCGACCTGGATGAGATCAACGCGACTTTCAAGCGGTATTTCGCCCCCGGTACGTTCGCGTATGTCATCGTAACGAACGAGAAGGAGGGCGTGGATGTACCCGGGCGTGACGATGTGCTGGCAGCCGCCCGCGCTGCCTGGGCCCGTACTGTTACACCCGTCGAGGAAGAGAAGGCCCCTACGACACTGCTGGCTTCCGAGCCCATCCCCGGAAAGGTCGTCGAGACCGCAACCCGCGCGGACCTCGGTGTCACGAGCGCATGGCTCGACAACGGCGTTCGCTTCCACCACAGATACATGGATTACAAGAAGGACCTCGTATTCGTGAGCATTGCGCTGGCCGGCGGACAGATCGAGGAGACCACCGAGAACGCCGGCATCACGACAGTCGCTAGACTGGCTGTGCTTCAGGCGGCCACGCACCGCCTCAGCTCCACCAACATCCGCGATATCATGACCGGTAAGAGCATCCGCATCAGCGCGACCGACCCCGGCGATGCACTGACGATTCAGTTAATCGGTTCCCCCAAGGACCTGGAGATCGGCCTGCAGGAAGCACACGCCCTCTTGATCGACGGCAAGATCGAGGAGTCCGCATTCAAAACGTGGAAGCAAGGCACGCTTCAGCAGCTCGAGGCCTACGAGAAGCTCCCAAGGGTCAGGGCATTCCAAACTCTGGCAGAAGTCATGGGCGGCGGCGATCCGCGCCTTACCAGCATGAGCAAGGAGAAAGTAGCGAATCAGTCGATCGAGAAAGCCCAGGCGTGGTATGACCGCCTCTGCCGCGAGGCGCCCATCGAGGTTGCCGTCGTGGGAGATATCCAGCTCGCCAAGGCTCAGTCACTGATCGAGAAGTACATCGGATCACTCTCGAAGCGCCCACGATCAACCGGATACCTTGACAAGCTCCGCAAGGTGAACCGGCCCGCCGGACCGTGGACGCGCCACATTGACGTCGAGACAATCACGCCGCAGGGAATGACGCTCTTTGGCTTTGCCGGGTGCCACGGAAGAAACACCTATGACCGTCTGGCACTGGACATCGCCGCGCAAATACTGAACAACCGCATCATCAAGCGAATCCGTGAGGAGCTGGCCCTTGCCTACTCACCTCAGAGCATGCATCGCCCCGTTTGGGTCTACGAGGACGCCGGCGTGCTGTTGGGGATGGCCGCATGCGATCCGGAGAACACCCAGAAGACAGCCGACGAGTTCGAGCTGCTCTTCGAGCAACTCGCCAAGACCCCTCCCACCGAGGAAGAACTCGAGAACGCCAAAAAGCAGATCGGCAACGATCTGGACACGGCATTGAAGGAGCCGGGCTACTGGTGGAACATCCTGAGCTACCATGACCTGCACGGGCGAGACCTTGACGTGGAAAAGGGCGCGCGTGAGGCGTCCAAGAAATACACGGCCGAGCAAGTCCGCGCGGTGTTTGCGAAGTACTTCACGCCGGCGCGTCAGGTCCGTATCACGGCTGTCCCGGTTGCAAGCGAGTCCGCCGAAACAGAGACAAAGGAAAAGGAGAAAGAAAAAGCCGCCGTCCCGAGCGCATAGAGCACATTCAGGGCAAGTGTAGCATTACATGGCGGTTGTTATCCGGGCGAAACCCGCAACCGGACGTCGCAGTTGAGTAGAGCTTGCTTCAGAGCGGCTGACGATCATCTGCAGCGGCTGCGTTCCCACCTTCCCCCCTTTCAAAGGGGGGATTGAGGGGGGTCGCGCGGTACGCATGACCGCTAACCGCGATAGCATCAGAGAAGGCGAACGGCGAGCTTTGATGAATGAAACGGCAACGGGCGGTCATGGGAGTGACCGCCCGTCTTGCATTCGCTCTCTCGAAGCCGACTATGGCCGTCTACGGCCCAAGGGAGGTCAGAGCCACGCGACTGGCCTCGGGCTCCCAGACGCGGATTTCGGAAACCTCATAGGACGCCACGACGTTGTCGGCTTCGCCGAACGAGCCGCTCCGATACCGCATCGTCACGTGCCGCGTGGCGTGCGGCATGAGCGGGCCTCGCCATTCGTCGTCGATCGCGATCGGCGTTGCGACCACTTCGGTCCATTCACGCATGGGCACGCCTTCGCTCGTAAGCGCCGCCACGCGAACCGCGAGCATCGAGACGACCTCGTCGCCCTTGTTTTGGATGGTCATAACGGGCCGAAGACCGGCGTTTCGCTCGTCCACGAGGAACGCAACGTCGATGTCCAGGTTCTCGATGTAGTCCGGTGCGCGCCGATCATTGAGCACGTCGCCAAGCGCCGGCGGCAGTGACTCGATCAATCCGGGAAGGCCCTCGATCGTGTTATCGACCAAGCCGAAAACGTCGGTGATCCGGTTGTCGGCAACGCGCATGGCGTAGAGCACCATGCTCGATGTACCGGCGATGACCAGACCGCCGCACAAAAAGATACCGATGAAAAGCGCCGTCCAAGGCGACATCCGTCTGGGCTCGTTCATGATTTCGCTCCTCAAACGCGGACACGCCGTCACCAATCCGGCCCTGCCCGCTTGACACCCAGAGATTCGGACGCCGCAGCCAAATATTCGCCCGCCGAGGCGGCAGCCCCGCGCGATGCCAGATGGCCCCGGAATGACCGGCGTGACCGCGGTGGTCGAACACCGCGTCCAGGACGACCTGCGTTGTGATCTGTATCACCCGGAACACGCCGCGGCGGCACCTGGAACGCCATAAGTCACGTGATGGCAAAGGCTTACGCACGGCAAGCGTCGCGCGACTCGCTCAGGCCGAGAGGCCGATAAGCCGCATCTCGTTCCACGGGCCGAAAGGAAGAGCTGCCGCCTTCCCCGGCGTCAAACAGCGGAGCTAACCGCCCTCCGGCGAAGGCCGCCGAAACGGCCTTCACGGACACGTTTCCGTCCGTTCAGGTGCCCCCATCCGGCAACCGAGGACAAAGTCAATCGCCGCGCGTCAGGAAGAGCATAACCGAAGCAACGAAGTCCGGCGGGAAACGCTCACTGAGCGACGCGCGAATGCTGCCCAGCGGGATACCTCGCCCGACTGCTCGCCTGGCCGCCGCGTAGGCCTGCGCCTTTCTTCCGTTCGCCCTGTGCAAGTCCCGTTCGAACTCATAACCTGCTCGCTGAAGTGTGGGCACCGCTCCGTAGCTTGCGAGTGAGCCTACGCTGCGCTCCAAGGCTGAAACCCGCGCGCTGATCTCTGATTCTTTCGGCGCCTGGCTCTTCACTATCTTCCGAAACATCGGGGGAACGGATTTGGCAGGATCGGACAGGGTTTCCTCCAAGGAGGCCCTAATCTTGTTTCGCAGCTTGTTCCCCCAGGCTGGATCATCCTTGTCATAGATGATGACACGCAGTGCTTGCAGGTCAAACGGAACGTCGTCCATCGTCTCGGCGACAAGTACAACAGGCTTTCCGATCGCATGTGCCAGCCCGAGTTCGTAGAACACATTCGCGTTCTTGCCGGTCATCTCGGCTACCAAAACCTTGGCATCCTGAATCATCTTCCATATGTCACCCATAATGGGAGTAGGCCGAAACAGGCTGTCGCCGCGCTCAGGCTCCAACCCCGCACTGATGACACCGGGCTTAATAATCCTTTCGTAGTAACTGTCAAACGGCTCTTCGAAGGGCATCAGTACGAAACATTTTCCAAGAGTCCTCTTCGCCGGTGCCTTTTTCCCGGCGCGCGCCGAAGGTCTCTTGATCTTCGCGGCCTTCTTCCTTGTAGTCTTGGTCGCGGGAGTCTTCCGCTTCGCCCGCTTTGGCTTCCCAGGCTTTGCTGATTTGACTGGCGTCTTACGCCGCTTCTTTGCCATGGATCCGTTTCCCTACGTTCCCGCAGCGCGGCTTGAGCAGACACCGGTCTGAGCCGGACGCTACGAAGTCCGTGTGGACAAGTATACCACGGGCCCGAGGAAGTAAACACGCTCGCAGGGACTCTAGAGAATGCGCTCTTGCCTCGGAGATTCGTCCCACAGACAATGCTGTGCGCGGCTGCCGACGCGGTGGCTGTGAGGCAAAGGGAGATACGAGGGGCGTTTATCTTGCCAAACAAGTACGACATGATCGTTGTAGGCGGTGGGCATGCCGGGGCTGAGGCGGCGTGGATTGCGTCGCGTCTCGGGGCGTCCGTTGCGCTCGTGACGATGCAACACGAAGCCATCGGGCGGATGTCGTGCAACCCGGCTATCGGCGGGCTCGGCAAGGGCCAGATTGTCCGCGAGATCGACGCGTTGGGCGGGTTGATGGGGCTCGCCGCCGATGAGGGCGGCATTCAGTTCCGCATGTTGAACCGCTCGAAAGGCCCGGCTGTCTGGGCTCCGCGCGCCCAATGTGATCAACACGGCTACCCTAAGGCCCTCCAATCCCTGCTCGCCGGCGCCCGGTCGCTCGACATCGTTGAAGGATCGGTCGAGGGCTTGCTCGTCCGCGAAGTCAGAAGCGATGCCGGCGACTCCGGCCGACCCGGAAAGCGTGTCACCGGTGTGACGCTAGAGGACGGACAAACACTACGTGCGGATGCCGTCCTATTGACAACGGGCACGTTTCTTCGAGGTCTGATGCACTGCGGGACGGAGCAGATCGAAGGTGGGCGGCTCGGCGAGCAGCCTGCGGTCGGGCTCAGCCAATGCCTCGAATCGCTCGGCTTCACGCTCGGGCGGCTCAAAACGGGCACACCGCCGCGCGTCCACCGTGATACGATCGACTACGATGCCTGTGAGTTGCAGCCGGGTGACGAGCTTGCGACACCCTTTTCCTACATGACCGATGCGATCCACCGGAAACAGATCAACTGCTGGATCACCTGGACGAACGAACGCATCCACGAGCTGATCCGCGGGAACCTCGATCGTGCCCCGCTGTATACCGGTCAGATCCGCTCGACCGGCCCGCGATACTGCCCCAGCATCGAGGATAAGGTCGTGCGCTTCGCCGATAAGCCGCGACATCAGATCTTCCTCGAACCGGAAGGCCATAACAACGAACGCGTCTACTGCAACGGAATCAGCACCTCGCTCCCGCGAGACGTGCAGGAAGCGATGGTCCGGCAGGTGCGCGGTCTTGAAGGCGCGAGAATCGTTCAGTACGGCTATGCCATCGAGTATGACTGGGTGCCAACGCATCAGACCAAGACGTCACTCGAATCCAAGCTCGTAAGCGGGCTGTTCCTTGCGGGACAGATCAACGGCACGAGCGGATACGAGGAGGCCGCCGGTCAAGGCCTGGTTGCAGCCGTGAACGCTGTCAGATTCCTCCGCGGCGAGAGCCCTTTCGTGCTCGGTCGGGATGAGGCCTACATCGGCGTGATGATCGACGATCTGATCACGCGCCCGCCCGTCGAGCCGTACCGCATGTTCACATCGCGGGCCGAGTACCGCCTCCTCCTTCGATCCGACAACGCGGACCAGCGCTTAACGCCGATCGGCCGGCGATTGGGCACGGTTAGTGACAAGCGCTGGCACCGCTTTGAACTCGCGCGCGAAGCGATGGCGGCGGTCAACGCATTGGCAAAACGTGGCAAGATCGATGGCGCCGATCTCTCCAGGTGGATTCGCCGCCCCGAAGCCGACGTGGCCACTCTCGCAACCGCACTGTCACAGTTGACGGATCGAACATTCGGTGTCGACGTGTTGTCACAAGTACTGCTCGATGCGCGCTACAGTGGATATGTGGCCCGCCAGGCCCGTGAGATCGAACGTTTCCGCCGGCTCGAATCGATGACGATTCCCGACCGGACCGATTACACAGCCATGCCCGAGTTGCGAGCGGAGGCGCGCGAGCGTTTGGCCCGCGTCAACCCCAGCACGCTCGGCCAGGCCGCCCGCATCAGTGGGATCAACCCGGCTGACGTCACCGTCATTTGGATTTATCTGACCGGCCGGCGCCAACTCGCCCAGGCCGGGTAACGCAGGAGCGTCCAATTTTGGATTCCACACGGACTCCGACGCCAACTGCGAGGATCGGCACTCCGTTTCACGGGCCTATAGCACTCTCCGAATTTGTATAGCGGTCACGGGGCGAAAAACCCAGGAGAAAAGAGTTGTTTCACCGCTACACGAAAAAAGAGCTTGCTCTAGCCACGGCCCCCCACGCGCGACAGGCCCGCGCGCCAGCCCAAGGCAGACCTCCGCCGTGACGTGCCGCCCCCGCAGTCCCGGCCAAGATGAGACGCCCGCCCTGCCACCACCAGCCGAGGCTCCCGTTGGCCTATCGTCAGTCTCACTGAAGCACGGGTGCCGTCGATGGGGGCGATAAGTTTTCTGTTGACGGGACTCTGTGCGGAATGTATCGTATGGGGAGTATAGAGAATATGGACAATCTCTAGGCGCGGCGTCTGGCGAATGGAGTCGTCTTTCCAGAGGGTTTGCCATGGTGGATCACCGTAACAAGGAAGTGTTTACGACAGGTGAGGTAGCTCAAATCTGCAAAGTGAGTCAACAAACGGTCATCCGGTGTTTCGACAGCGGACGGCTGAAGGGCTTCCGCGTACCCGGTTCGCGGTTCCGCCGAATCCCACGGGACTCGCTCATCGCTTTCATGAAGAACAACGGCATCCCATTGAACCACCTCGACAATGGGAAGCGGCGTGTTCTGGTTGTGGACGATGATCTGGCGATCATCGAGATGTTCTCGGAGCTGCTCGAGCGGGACGGGCGGTTCGAGGTCCGGACCGCGTGCACCGGGTTCGAGGCGGGCACCG
Source organism: uncultured Phycisphaerales bacterium (assembly GCA_965371725.1). GTDB lineage: Bacteria > Planctomycetota > Phycisphaerae > UBA1845 > UBA1845 > CBDUZO01. Next base: position 17,701 of record CBDUZO010000013.1, on the reverse strand, counting down.
TCACCGAGCAGTTCTCGCCCGACGTAATGTTACTGGACTTCAAGCTCCCCGATATCAACGGCACGGCTGTCTGCCGGACGATTCGTGCCAATCCGTCCTACGGGCACATGAAGATCATCGCGGTCAGCGGCGTGGCTGATCCGGACGAGGTGCAGGAGCTGCGTGACGCCGGCGCCGATGATTTCATCCGCAAGCCCTTCGTGATCTCTGAGGTGATTGATCGTATCGCCGAGATGCTCAGCGTTACGTAGTGGAGCGTCACACCTCAATCTGCAGGTAGCGGTCCACGCCGTATTGTGTGCCACTGCTTTCAAGCAGTGCCGATCGCGGATTCCGCAGGGTCCGTGCACTGGCCACAGAGTGGCCTTCTAATCGAGCAGTGGCACACCCGCAAACTCAAGTGTGGCGATGCACTAGCGTGTTGCCGATCTTCACGGCATCGTTTGACCACCCTCTTGCTGGAGGATCGATCGGCACGATGGCCGGCCGGATCGCAACCAACGTCGCGGGCTCGCCCTCATCTCGCGAGAGTGCCGAGCTGATCCTGGGACACCTGGATCGGCTGCCCACACTCCCCGCCATCGCAGCGCGACTGCTGGCGGTCACGACCTCCGACCAATCGAGCATCCGCGACGCGGTTGCGATCGTCGAGTCCGATAGCTCGTTAACGGCGGCGATCCTCCGCATGACACGGCGCGCGGACCTCGGCGTGCCTACCGACTCGCTCACCGTGGCAAAGGCCGTCGGGCTACTGGGCTTTGTGGCCCTTCGCAACCTCGTGCTTTCGGTGCAAGTCTATGAAGCACTTACACCGACTTCGGACAATGAGCATCCCGCTGCCGTGCGCAAGGAGTTGTGGAAGCATAGCCTGGCTGTCGCGTGCGCGGCGGACATGCTTGCACGCCATCTCGCCCAGCCGGAAGTGAGCCGCGAGGCGTTCGTCTGCGGTTTGCTGCACGACGTGGGTAAGATCGCGCTCGATGTCAGCCTGCCGAAGAGCTATGCCCGCGTAATCGACCGGGTTGAGCGGCGGCGTGAGTGCATCTGCGACGTGGAGCGTGAGGTGCTCGGGATGGACCATACGGTGGCCGGTCGGCGGCTGCTCGCGCGTTGGCGGCTTCCGCAATCCATCGTCGAGTGCGCCTGGCTTCACCATCAACCGCCCGACGCGTTGCCGTCGGGCCTGGCACAACCCACGCTCGTACAGCTCGTACATCTCGCGGACAATTTGGCGCGTCGGCAGCGGATAGGCCACTGCGGTTACCAGCACATCGGCGACGTGGAGGTGTTGGCGGAACAACTGGGACTTCCTCCGACCGGCGTGGCCGAGGTGGCCGAGCAACTTCCGGAACGCATGGAACCGTTCCGCGAGTTTCTCGGACTCTCCGACCTTGACAGCCGCAAGCTCTACGCGGTGTCGCTCGCAAAGGCGAACAAGGAACTCGGTACCGTCAATGCGGAGTTGGCGGAGAGCAACCGTCGCCTTGAAACGCGTTCCGCCTGCTTTGAAGCGTTGAACCGGTTCACGGGCGTGCTTACGCATCGTGATAGTATCGAGGACGTCTGCGTGGCGGCGAGCGAGAGTCTCGGTGTGATGCTGGGCAGCGAGTGTGTGCTGACCTTGGCTTGTGGTCTGTCGAACGGCTGCTTCTACATCGGGCGGACCGATTCCGGTCGGTCAAGCGGATCGGTCATCGATCTGAGAGACGTGGGCGGCGCGGATGGAAGCTGGAACCTGCTCGCCCATGGCGTGGGACGGGGCATCGTTCCAGTCTCGGCGGAGCACGAGCTTGCTTGGCAGCGTTGCGGACTTCCGGTCGGACCGAGCCCGCTCTGGCTGCTGCCGCTCGTCGACGGCGAGTCGGTCGTAGGAACGGCGATCTTCACGGCGGGCGAGCAGGCGGTGACCCGGTTTCGGGCGGCCTGCGCGGAGTGCGAGGCCCTCTCGGCTGCGATGGGCCTGGCAATCTCCTGGGCCAAGGCCCGCCTGGAGTCGGAACGGATGACCGAGGAGCTTCTCGACCTGAATCGCCGCTGCCGAGAGGCCGAGGGCGAATCGGTTCGGGTCAGATCCATCTCGATGATCGCAGCCATGGCGGCCGGAGCGGCCCACGAGCTGAACAACCCACTTTCGGTCATATCCGGTCGGGCTCAGATGCTGCTCGCCGAGGTCCCTGACCCGGAGGCGGCGCGGGCTCTCGGGATCATCATCGAGCAAGCGAAGCGGGCAGCGGGAATCGTGACCGACCTGATGGACTTCGCCAAGCCCAGGGCTCCGCTTCCGACCCTCCAACCGCTGGCGCGCGTGCTCGAATCGGTTTGCCAGTACTGGTATGAGGGCTCGACGCTGCGCCCGGATCAACTCAGCCTATCACTGGCGGATGAATCGGTGAACGTGTACGCCGATGTCCAACACCTGCAAGAGATTCTCGATGCGATCGTAGCAAACGCCATCGAAGCAACAAAGCCCGAGACCACATGTTTGCAGATCAACTCGCCCTCGCGCTCGTCCGATGAGACTGTCCGGATTGTGATGGAGGACAACGGGATCGGCATGACGCCTAACGTGCTGGATCATGCCCTCGATCCGTTCTTCTCGCACCGTCCGGCAGGTCGCGGGCGCGGGCTTGGTCTTTCACGAGCTTACCGGCTTGTGGAGATCAACGGTGGCGGGCTTTGGATCGAATCCACGCCACACGTTGGCACAACCGTGACGATCGAGCTACCCACCCGCGAACCGGACGCCTAATACCGTTTCCAGAAAGGTAATGGTGTTTCTTCCTCCCCTCCTTGATAAGGAGGGGTCGGGGGAGGTTCTTCTCCGTCTGCATGAACCCCCCTCTATCCCCCCTTGGTAAGGGGGGAAGGAAGCAGCCCCCCCTCAATCCCCCCTTGGTAAGGGGGGAAGAAGACGGGGCAGCCTTTGGTGAAACGGTACTAGAGCAAGCTGCACGCTTCACAATCCGTGACCGGTGGTCGAACGTCGTCCCCCACCGCGTGTTGTCTTCTGCGCTACTCGAAAGGTGATCGGTGTCCGAGGCGCCCAGCAAAATACTCCTTGTCGAGCCGGATCCCGATATCATGGAGATTCTGGTGGCCGGGCTGTCTCGTCGGTTTGACGCCCAGATCACCTGCGTCTCGGATGCCGAGTCATGTCTTGACACGGACATGGTCGAGCCACACGACCTGGTGATTGCCGAGATGGACCTGACCGACTCGGTGGGCGGACAGCTCGCCGGACGTCTGATGGCGCTTTGCACCAGGCCGATCATCCTGCTGGCCGAGGATCCGACGGCGGAAGAGGTAGTCGAGAGTATGCGCGCGGGGGTTCGCGACGTGTTCACCAAACCGTTTCCCGTCGCGGAACTTCTGGACTCCGCCGAGCGCGTGCTTCGAGGGCACCACCTGCACGTGCAACACGGCGCCAAGTATCACCGCATGAGGAATCTCGTGCGTCAGACGATTCGAGAGCGGCGCGATCTCAATCAAAGGATCGACCTGATCTGTCGTGATCTGGTCGGCGCCCAGCGACGCCTGGTGCATCGCGTGCTGAAGCTGGAGGAATCGTTGCCGGTGCAGGGTGAATGAGTCAGCGACCACCGGAAGAGCCGGTGGTATTGAGGACGCGGGTGCCCCGTCCTTTTCGTTAGAAAAGGATGGGGAATGGATTGAGCAGCCGAAGACATCTCGAACAACCGTCGGTCCCCCACCCTTCGCTCCGCGAAGGACGGGGCACCACGCTGATGGATGACCCCTTGCGCCGCCCAACGCCCTCTTGTCCCGAAGGGACATTCGAGAATAGCCCCGCGATTTATCGCGGGGTGAATCAGTGACGGATGATCCCGAGTCCCGGAGGGACGACTGAGTCACGTGGTGGGCAGTGCCCACCCTACACGTTTCAATCGTCCCTACAGGACTCAAACAGGTTAAAGATCATCCCCATCCCCGGCATGAATGCCGGAGCTACTCTCATTCCGTCCCTACGAGACGAGAGATACGGGTATCCCATCGAGCCGCTCTTGCTGTTCACACAAACCACTTCAACAGCAGCAGGTCAAAGAGGATGGCCAGCGCAATCACGAGGGATATCTTGAGGGCAGGTGATACTCTGGACGGTGCGGGCTCGGTAAGGCGGAAGGCGTAGTGCCGCACCTCAGGATCGTTGCTCTCCAACGCCCTCGTGCGACACTTCTCGATCAGCCGTCCCGTCTGAACGGCTGACATTCGCAACTGGACCGCGTACTGAATGATCTTCTTGCGCCGCGCTCGCGTTAGTCTCCCCTGGCGGAGCTCATCCTCGATCAGTCGCCGAAAGACATCCTCCACATCGATCGTGGGCACGAACGGCGGCAGCGTATCAACGGGCCCGTTCGGGTCGGCAAGGCGCGTGGACTCTTCAGGTTGTTGATCGAACATGCTCCTTCTCCCCCCTTCTGCCGGGATCATAGGCCCCCAGTCAGTGGATGTCGCGTCGGTCGTCGACGGAAGTATGACCGCGCCCTACCCAACGCCCGATGGCCGATCTTATCGGCTCGCACAATACGGAATCGTCCGGATGACAGGACGGCGCGACCCGGTGAAGGGCTGCAAGATACGTGAACTGCGAGGGCCGCCCGAACAGGCTCGTGTCGTCATGGAGACTGCACGCCTACCGGGCATGCCGCCGGGGCAACCGGAAGGGGCTCGCGTGCTGGCTGATGATTGGATCCGAACCCGACCGGCAACGGCAGACCGGCCAGGTAACGTGCGGTGCGATAGCCTGCCGCAAAGAAGTACCACAGCGGATGTCGACCGCCTATCAGCCGGGCCGAGCGAAGCGACGCAAGGAAGTCAACGGGACCGGTAAAGTCGGGCATGAGCTGATAGCACGGGGCGATGCTCTCGATCATGTGCGTGTCGACGCCGGCGTACTTCGGAAGTCCCAACCGGTCGGCGAAACGATCAGCTTCACGATTGGGGCGAGCCAGGATGCTCTGCGCATTGCACACCTCCACGGCGTCGATCAGCCCGGCAATCTCCCAGGCATGCTCGCACAGCCCGCACCCCATGAACCTGACGAACGGATGCGGTACGAGCACGAGCCCACCCTGCTCCCGAATGGCGGTCGCGGTGTCCTTTGCGGACCTACCGGGCTCCACTCGGCGTTTCAGGAAAAGTCCGATCAGATGCCCGTCGCGCGTCGTGATCTCCTCACCCACGATCACCTTCACATCGCTGACGGCCTCGACGCGCCTTGCCCCCTCGATCGTGTCATGGTCGGTGACGGCGATGCAGCCGAACCCCTCACGCTCGGCAAACCGCGCCAGCGCTTCGGGAGATATGTTGCTATCGAACGAGTAGTCCGTGTGAACGTGGATCAGGGTCTTGATCAGGCCCATTCCTCTTTCCCCCCAGTGAGCATCGCGGCCTCGGCCGGTGCGACGAACCCGGGTATCCTCCCGGCCAGGCGTCGGCACCGATCAGCCTCACAGAAGTCTAGGCGCCGCCGCGCCGATGTTCAAAGAGAGTACGCGTGTTACAGCGACATCGCATTATCGGACAGGCGATCGTAGCCTCGACACGTGTGGCCCGGGCGGCCGTCCGGCGAACCCAAGACAACGTCCCAAAAAGCAACTGGAGGTTTGTGGGGGGTCTTGCCGTCCGCGCGAGAATCTCCTACGGTCCAGTAGTGAAAGGACCCCCGTATCGGACGGGCACGGGCAACGCACAGCGTTGGCCGCAACGCACAGCGTCGAGCGCAATGCGTCGAGCGTAATAAGCTTATGACGTCAGTCGTTCAACCGGGCATCAATAAACATCATGGCCGTCGGGACAGGCGGAACACGCGCATCGCACGCATCATTCTGCTCTCGGCTGCCTGCGTTCTGGCGTTTCAAGCCCCTGCCGCAGCCTACATCGGGCCGGGAGCCGGTTTCGCCGTCGGGACCACGCTGTTTGCCTTTTTCGTCTCCTTCTTCTCCGCGTTTGTCGCCCTTTTCAGTTGGCCGGTGCGGTGGGTCTTCCGGGCGATTCGCGGTCGACGAGCGCACGCCCGCGCCCGCATCAAGCGTTTCGTGATCCTCGGGCTGGACGGGATGGAACCATCGCTGGTCGAGAAATACATGGCCGAGGGGAAGCTGCCCCACTTCACCAGGCTCATGGAGGAGGGGTGTTACCGCCGCTTGGGCACAACTCTGCCGCCGCTGTCACCAGTGGCATGGTCATCGTTTCTCACCTGTTCAAACCCAGGCAAGCACAACATCTTCGACTTCCTGACGCGTGACCGGCGCAACTACCTGCCGCTGCTCTCCTCGACGAGCATCCGAGGACCGTCAAGAACGCTGAAACTCGGCAAGTATCGCATTCCGATCGGCAAGCCGGACATTCGCCTTCTCCGCAAGGGCAAGCCGTTCTGGAAGGTACTGGGTGAGCACGGCATCTTCAGCAACGTGATTCGCGTTCCCATCACGTTTCCACCTGAGCCCTTCCGGGGTCTGTCGCTGTCGGCCATGTGTGTGCCCGACCTGCGCGGAAGCCAGGGGACGTTCTCCTATTACACGACTCGTCAACGCAACACGGTTGCGCCGTCAGCAACGGATGATGGATACACCGGCGGTGAGTGGATTCATCTCCACCGAAACGGCAGCGTGATTGCATCGCATCTGGTCGGTCCGGAGAACAGCATCGTCGCCGAGGGCGGACCGATGCGTTGCCCGTTCAGCATCAGGCTGACACGGCCGGGAAAGGCGGACTTGACGGTCAACGGCAAGACCGTTCCCCTCTCGTGCGGTGAGTACTCGCCGTGGATCAACGTTAAATTCAAAGCCGGGCTTGGCATCAAGGTGAAGGGCATCTGTCAGTTTCTTCTGCTGAACACCGAGCCCGAAGTGGAACTGTATGTGACGCCCATTCAGATTGACCCGGCCGCCCCGGCCATGCCGATCTCGCACCCGGGCGTCTATGCAACGTATCTCGCCAAGGCCCATGGAACCTACGCCACGCTCGGACTGGCTGAGGACACTTGGGCGCTGAATGAAGGGATCCTCGACGACGACGCTTTCCTGCACCAGTGCCTCGAAGCGGACCAAGAGCGCGAGGCGATGTTCTTCGATGCGTTGCATAAGGTTCATCGCGGGCTGTGCGTCTGCGTGTTCGACGGGACGGACCGCATCCAACACATGTTCTGGCGCTATCTCGATCCCGACCATCCCGCTCATGAAGGTCAGGCCGGGAAACAACACCGCAACGCCATCGAGGAACACTATCTCCGCATGGACGACCTGGTGCGCCGAACGATGGAAGCGTGCGACGATGATGACACCGTGCTGATGGTCATCTCCGACCACGGGTTCAACTCGTTCCGACGCGGGATCGATCTGAACTACTGGCTCGAGGAGAACGGCTATCTCAAGTACGAACCCGGTGGACGCGGCGGGAAGTACCTCGCGGGTGTGGACTGGTCACAGACGCGCGCCTATGCCCTTGGGTTGGCAGGCATCTGGCTGAATATCGAGAGACGAGAGGCCCAAGGCATCGTCCCGCCGAGCGAGGCCGACCGGTTGCGCAACGAGTTGTGTCGGAAGTTGACCGGGCTTCGTGATGAGCAGCAGGATCAGACCGCCGTCAACCGCGCATTCAACACACACACGGCTTACCACGGTCCCTACAGAACGGAAGGCCCCGATATTATCGTGGGATACAACAAGGGATACCGCGTGTGTTGGCAGACAGCAATCGGTGAACCGACTGACAAGCTCTTTCACGACAATATGAAGGCATGGAGCGGCGATCATTGCATCGACCCGAAGCTGCTGCCCGGCGTGCTCTTCTGCAATCGGAATACCAAGACCGAAAGCCCACGGTTGATGGACCTGGGGTCGACCGCGCTTGACATGTTCGGGGTTGACGTGCCCTCGCACATGGACGGCCGACCGATGAGCATAGCCGATGCCGACGGCGTGTTTCCGGAGGATGATCCGGATTACGAAACCGTGGACGGCGACGATACGAATCAACTCGCACATGACAGGACTGATGCGGTGGAGAGCATCCCATGACGCGCAAGTGGAGCCGGCGAAAATTCATCAGGCAGGCCGGGGCAGCCACTACCAGTGTGGTGCTCGGTGGCTCGCCATTGGCCGCCGGGACTCTTGAAACTCTCGCAACGACGAATAGCCGCAAGGTCGACGACCGACGCCGGCACAAGAAGGTGATCGTGCTCGGTATCGACGGGATGGACCCGCGTCTTTGTGAACGGCTGATGGACGCCGGGGCGTTGCCGAACCTGGCGCGCATGCGCGAAGGGAACGGTTACCGGAGGCTCGGCACGTCGATCCCACCCCAAAGCCCCGTCGCCTGGGCGAACTTCATCACCGGCGCGGACCCCGGCGCTCACGGTATCTTCGACTTCATCCATCGTAACCCGGCGGAACAGTATTCCCCCTTCTACGCAGCCGCCGAGACGGTTGAGAGTGCGGAAGGCTGGGAGGTTGGCGAGCATCGCATCCCACTGACGTTCTGGCCGTTCAACCACAACCCGACGCAGACGTTGCTTCGTCGTGGCGGAACGCCATTCTGGGATTACCTTGACGAGGCCGGTGTGCCGATCCGGATCTATGACATTCCATCCAATTACCCACCAAGCCCGTCTCGTCATGGACACGTGCGCTGCCTGAGCGGTATGGGTGTTCCGGACATGTTAGGAACATACAGCACATACCAGTTCTTCTCGGAGAATGTCTTTGCCCCGAAAGACGAGGGCGGCGGAATGCGCAGTCCGCTGATCTTCAGGAACCATACCGCCAGGTCCAGGCTCGTCGGACCAACGAACACATTCCTGAAGAGGCCGGCGCCTGTCGATGTCGCATTTAATATCTACCGGCATCCGAATCGACCGGTCGCCCGGATCGACTTGCAGGGGAAAACAATCGTTTTGAACGAGAGGGAGTGGAGCGAGTGGTGCAAAATCGACTTCCGTTTGGAGATGCCGTCGTTCCTACCCGACATCCACGTTAGCGGTATCTGTCGGTTTTATTTGCAGGAGGTTCATCCGACGTTCCGCCTGTATGCGTCGCCGATCAACATAGACCCCTCCGACCCGGGCGGACAGAGGATTTGCGAACCGGAGCACTTCACACAAGACATCGCGGACGAGCTGGGCCTTTTCTACACGACAGGTTTTCAGGAGGATCACAAGGCCCTCTCGAATGGGATCTTCACGGACGCGGAATACAAGCGGCAGGCGGGTTACGTGCTCCAGGAACGTATGAACCTTCTGCGATACGCAATCGATCACTACGACCAGGGCCTGCTGTTCTTTTACTTCTCAAGCACGGACCTTCAGGCGCACATGTTCTGGTGGGACTCGGATGATCCACATCCGGTTCGGACGCCCGAGCAGGCCCGGGCGGGCCATCGGAACATGGAAGAACTCTACAAACACATGGACGGAGTCGTCGGCGACGTTGTGAAGCAGTTCGGTGACCAGGCCACAATCTTCGTCATGTCCGACCACGGGTTCTGCAACTTCGGCCGGCAGTTCAACCTCAACCGTTGGCTGCTCGATGAAGGCTACGTTCAACCGCCTTCGTGCAGAAACCTGCTCATGGCAAACCAGGTCGATTGGAGTCGAACACGAGCGTACGGGCTTGGGATCAACGGGCTCTACTTGAACCTGAAAGGACGCGAGCGCGACGGGATTGTCGATCCGGCGGATCGCGACGCGTTGATCGAGGAGATCAAGACGAAGCTCCTGGCCGTACGTGACCCCGAAAACGGTCGACCCGTGATCACGCAGGTGGATCGAACCGATGATGTGTATTCCGGGCCCTTTACATCACGAGCGCCGGACCTGATTGTCGGATATCATCGTGGTTACCGCGCTTCGTGGGGAACAGCGCTGGGCGACATGGGTGAAGACGTACTCAGTGACAACCGCTCGGCCTGGAGCGCCGACCACTGCATGGCCGCCTCGGAGATTCCCGGTGTGGTCTTCAGCAACAGACCGATATCACGCGAGCGGCCTTCGCTTGTGGACTTCGCTCCAACAATCCTTGAGGAGTTCGGCCTGGAGCCACCGACAACGATGACGGGCGCAAGCCTGTTCAAACCCGGAGCGACAACCGTCGCACAGCGCAACAACGAGGAGTGAACCGCGTGCCCAAGATCAAACTGGATTCGAATCTCTACGATCGTATCAAGAAGATATCCGAGACAGCCGGGTACCCCTCGCCGGAGGAGTTCATTATCCACTTGATCGAGAAGGAGCTCGCCATCCTGGAAGACGCCGAGACCGAAGGAAAGGTGACCGAGCGCTTGCGCGGGCTCGGCTATCTCGAGTAGGGCAAGCGGGGCAAGGCCCGAGATCCGGTTGCCGGGCAGTCCGTTGACGCAGAGGAACCACCCATGAACGCCGTAAACTGGCTGCTCATCAACATCGGCGAGGCGGTTCTCTCGTTGTGGGAGGGTCTCAAGACCCTGTTCGGCTGGCTCTTCGACTTCCTCGATGCCCTGCTGAACCCGATCCTCGTTCCGGTCCTCTCCGTGCTCAACCCAATCTGCACCGCGATCGGTGACGGCGTCTACGCACTGCTCTCACCGCTACCGATCTGGGCCGGGCTGACCGTGCTGTCGATCGTAGCCGGAGCGGTCATGCTGATCGCATTCCGGTACACCTCCAACCAAGGGGCAATCGCCCGCATCAAGGATGACATCAAGGCCAACCTGTTGGCACTGAGGTTGTACAAGGATGAGATCCGCGTGACTTTCCGGGCCCAGGCGCGACTCCTTTGGGCGATCGTCAGGCTACAGCGCTATATGCTCCCGCCCGTGCTGATCATGCTACTGCCGATGTTGCTTGGCCTCGCGCAGATGGGCGTGCACCACCAGTGGCGTCCGCTTCGGCCCGGTGAGCGAACGCTTATCACGTTGCGTGTCAACGATGCGACGGATTTTACGGACGACCCCACGCTGGAATCGAGCCCGGGTCTTGTGATTGAAGCCGGCCCCGTACCGGGCAACGGCGAGATCGTCTGGCGGGTTCGCGGCCATGAACCGGGAAGACACACACTGCGCTTTCACATCGGCGAGAAGACTGTCGACAAGGAACTTATCGTGGACAACAAGCCCCAGCGAGTCAGTGCGATTCGGTCCAACCACCGGTGGACAACGATGCTCCTCCATCCGATCGAATCCTCCATTCCGGCTGACGTGCAGGTCCGCTCGATCGAGATTCTCTACCCGAGCATACCGTCATGGGTCTACGGCACGGACTACTGGATTCTCTACTTCTTCATCGTGTCGATGGCGACGGCATTGGCTTTGGCGCCTGTCTTCAAGGTGCGCTTCTGACGATCTCCCACACCGCCTACGTAAACTGCGAAAGCTGATATCAACTGAGAAGCGCCAGCACGGATTCGCCTTGCTGCTGGGCGATCTTGAGGGTCTTCACGCCGACCGCGCTGAGGATTTCGAAGCGGGTCAGGTTGCTGGTCTCGACCGCGAAGTCCGCATCGGCGATCCGGCTTCTGGCGTCGGCTAGGTTCTCGATCGCGATCTGATTCGATTGGATGCGCGGCTCGACGGTGTACTTCTGATAGGCACCGATCTGGCCGCGGGCCGTGGCAATGTCATTGATAGCGCCTTGGATCGCCTCTTGGGCAGCCTCGATATCTTCCCCGGCGAGACTGTTGGCCCCTCCGGAGCGCATGGAGCTGACCACTGACACAGCACCGTTGACGAGGTTCTCGACCTCCGCGTTTCCACCATCGGACATGCTGAGCCGACTGAACGAAGTCACTGCATCGCCCCCGATGCGTTCGATGTTGGCCAGGATGTTATCCACCTGCATCTGGTTGGCCGCGATTTCGGAGTCAGTCATCCCGGCCTGGTTGGCGCTGGCAATTGCGAGCGTGTTCAGCTCACCCATGAGCGAGGAGAGCTGGGCGGTGTGACCTTCGCTGATGTTCGCGTAGGCGTTGGTGTGCTGCAGACTCCTTGTCTCCGCTTCGAGACTCTTGATCTCCGCAGCCAACCGCTCGCTCGAGATCAACCCCGCAGGGTCATCCCCGCCCGAGTTGATTCTCCGTCCGGTGGCAAGACGGGTTGTCGTGCGGAGAAGCCCAGCCTGATTGCCTTTGAGCGCATTCTGGGCCGATAATACCGATGAATGGGAAAGAGGTGTAATCACGCCCAAACTGTGCGATATCTTTGGCCGGGAAGCAAAAAGAATCTGGAGGAAGGACGCGTAACCGGACGCCACAGTTGAATAGAACTTGTTCAAGAGCATTTCCCGTTTCTGTGTGCCGAGCCGCGGGCTGCCGCAAGGCGGCTTTGCCGCGCCCGCGCGGACCCGAAACTCCAGGAAAACGCCAGCAAACCTGATGCGACAAATCGGCACTGTCAAACTACCCTTGGTATTACGCCCGCCCTGTCAGTGAACGTGAACTCGCAGAACCGTGCTGTACCCGATTCGTGGCGTGCCCCAATGCCTCCCTCAGAGGGGCTTCCTGAGGCCACCCGCTCTGCGGGTGGTACCTGACTTTGACGCGGGCATGATTGGAAGTCTACTCGCGGCGGCTACCGCGGGATTCTCGATCCGGTTCTTCTCCGCGGGCTGAGGGGGCGAACGCGAATCCGTATCGGATGAGATCGTGCGGGCACACATTCAGACACCGGGCGCAACTGGTGCAGTCCGCGCTGAACAGCTTTCCCTCCACCATGCCCTTGGCCGCGTCCGAGGGACATGCTTTGATGCATGCACCACACTTCGTGCACCCTGTAAGATCGATCCGCACGCGGGCCAAGCTCAATCGCTCCGCGAGCCATGAGAGGAAGCCGAACGGGCAAATCAGATAACAGAAAGGCCGGTAGATGAACAGCGACAGAATGAGCGACACAACAATCGTGACTGGAATCAGCCACTCGTCGAAGTCGAAATCGAAGAGGTTGAATGGGTTGAGAGCGTGGTAGATCACGAACCCCTTTCTGCCACCGACAACGTCGAAAAGAAGCAGGAGCATCACGACAAGCAGAGCGCCGCGAACCGTATTGCTTAGCCAGAATGGGAGTTTCCATCGCTTCAAGCCGCGAAGAATCGGAAGGCTGTAACCCAGCTCCTGCATCGCGCCGAAGGGGCACGCCCAACCACAGATGAGCTTGTTACCGATGATTGTCAGAGAAATGAAGAAAGCGAAGGCAACCACCTTCTCCGTCACGGATGGATACAGACCCACCATCGCCTTGAAAAACTTGACGCAGCCTTCCATCGGGTTCGGAGACTTGCCGAGAGCGAATCCGCAGACGGCTACCGCAACAACGAGGGCAAGAAGATACGGCATGCGGGGATACCACATCCTGCGCTGGGAAACGTCCGAGCCGTCGGGTCGTCCGAGCCGGGTTAGGAAGACCAGGCCGAACAGCGCCAAGGCAGCAAAAACATAATACTTCAACATCGTTGGATGGTGAGACAGCAGATGGGCCGTTGCCTGGTCAAGTTGCCTCTGCGATATGCCTAGCTTTCCGAGGGGCTTCTTCTTGGGCGCATCGAGGGGCAGATCCAACTCGCGTGCCAGGGCCCGTCCGGTTACGCCCAGTTTCGGCGCGATCTGCTTGATGCTCATCTCCGGCCCGAATTGATCGTCAGTCAAAGGCTGCTGGTCGGTTTCGCAGAACATCCCGACAGCGACAATCAAGACCGCCCCCGCCAGGGCGGTCGCGTACCAGGCCTTTTGTCCGGATGAGAGCCGTGATTGGACACTTCGCATTTGCCGTCTCCATAGCCCGGGACATCGGGTTTCCACCATCTACGCGGAGTCGTCCGTGAGGCCGGCAAGCTGCCGCAGACCATCCGCGAACCTATCCAAGTTCGCATCTTCAGGGAGTTGCACGGACCGTTCGGCGCCGGTGTGACACGCGCTACCGCGGCGGATCTCATCCCCGATTTCGGTGCGTTTGATCGCCGTCAAAATAGTGAGCCGGGCCTGCCGAATCAGTCCAGTGGACGAATCGGTCATGGTCAGCAGCAACCGTAGCCGCGATCCGATCCCACGATTCTCCCGGCGCAGGTCTTCGCCTGCATCGAGTGCGGCGTTGAACTCGTCAAGAATCTGCCGGGCGGTTTCAGCGATTTCGGCTGTGGTTGCCATGACTCTCTAACACTCTATGGCAGCAAAGGTGATCGCCTTCGCTTTTCTAGTGCCGTTTCAACAAAGGTTGTTCCGCTTTCTTCCCCCCTTACCAAGGGGGAATGGAGGAGGGCCTGCTTTCTTCCCCCCTTACCAAGGGGGGATTGAGGGGGGTTATGCAGATGGAGAAGAACCTCCCCCAACCCCTCCTTGTCAAGGAGGGGAGGAAGAAACACCATTACCCTTCTGGAAGCGGCACTAGTCGCTCCAGCCATCACCCAAGAAACGCTTCCATTCTATCGAATGCCTTGTTTATTTCCTCCTTCGAGACGCAGAATGATAACCTCAAGTGCGCCTCCCCTGTTGGCCCGAAAGCTATGCCGGGTGTCGTTGACACCCTTGCTTCCTTGAGAAGCCTCTTGCAGAAGACCGTCGAATCCTCGCCCTCTTCTGATAGTATCCTGGGAAACATGAGGTAAGAACCCTGGGGTCTTTGATACGCAAAGACCGAACCCATGTCGTCAAGCCTGCTGCACATGAGATCCCGCATGGCCTGATAGTGCTCCCTGAATGCTGTTACACAATCCTGAGGGCCCTGCAAAGCAGCCATCGCGGCATATTGGGATACCACCGGTGCACAAATTGCGAACGGAATGTGCGCCTTGGCAATCTGTGGGATCAATTCCTCATCGGTGTGCAGATACCCGATTCGCCATCCGGTCATGGCATAAGTCTTCGTGAATGTGTAGCAGCTTATGGCGTGCTTTCGCATTTCGGGAATCGAGGCGATGCTGAAGTGCTTATGTCCATCATAGGTGAAGTACTCGTAGGCTTCATCCGTAATAACCGTCAGGTTATTCCCCAGCGCGACATCGGCCAACTGGCGGAGTTGCTCCTCGGCAAAAACGGTACCGGTTGGATTGCTGGGAGAACAATACATGATCGCCTTCGTCCTGGGCGTGATTGCTTTCCTGATGCCCGCGATGTCCAGGACAAAGCCCTCTTCTTCGATGGTGGGAACGAGGATGGGTTTCCCGGAGGCGATGACCACCTGTCGAATGTGCGTTGAATACGTGGGCGTCGGCAGGATGACCTCATCGCCGGGATCGATCACGGCCATCACCGCCGCGGCCAGCCCTTCAATAGCACCTACCGTGACAAGGATTTCCGACGCGCCAGCATCTACATTGTTATCCCTCTTGAGCTTCCTGACAATCTCCTCTCGCAGCGCCGGCAGTCCGGAGTTCTCAGAATAGCCACCAACCAGACCGTCCTTGATGGCCGAGATCGCTGCTTCCTTAATATGATCCGGCGTGTCCGACGTCGGTTTGGCCCAGGACAAGAACGCGACATCTTCCACCTCTTTTGATAACCGGGTCATCTCGTGAATGGCAGACTTGCTGATCTGCGTGACCCGATCGGATGCTCTCCGGTTGTCCGGCATTGTGTTCTCTCCTTTCCAGGAAACTCCACGGCATGGAGTACTTGTCGAGCGCCTAGGGTGAAGGCAAACTCTTGCTGACGGTGTTTACCCTTACGTTCACTTTGACCACGCTGGTTTTGAAGTCCCGCGTGCCGCCGTCTCCAGCAACCGTACGCAGCAGTTCCTCGGCGTTGGTGACCACCACACCCGCCAGCAGAGTAATGCGGCGGGGAAACGTAGCAAAGACCTCCGGTACGAGTGGCGTGGACGGACCGAGCAGGACGACTTCACGGCAGTTTGCGGCGGCGATGAGCAGTTCGTCGCTCGTGCCGTTGAGCAGCGTGGTGGCGGTAATCAGCGCGACGGAGCACTCGGGCAGCAACTCGACCGCCCGGTCCTCGGGGAAAAGATCCGGGGTGAGGCGCGGCCCCCTCTCGAAGACGGACAGGCGTCGCACACGCCGGCGGATTCCCTCAACCAGGGGACTGAAGCAACCTACCATGCCCACGTGATCGTCGGCGTTCAGTTCGAGCACTTCCAGCAGATCGCCGCGAGTGCTCAGCTCATCCGACGGGCCACCGTGGTGAGGAAACCGGTTGGCCAAGGCGTTGGCCGTCGCCAGACCGATGGCGGACTGTTCGGACGAAACCAGCGTTGCCAGCGCATCCGCGGCCGGCGTTCCCGGTTGAGGCAACCAATCCGAAACCCGCCGCGTCGGTTCGCCACAGACATCGGGACACAAGTTCGCTACGCCGACTCCGCCATCGTCAAGCATGACGGCACAAAACCGCCCGCCGGCAACGGCCTGCCGGATTGTCCGCTCCCGCGCTTTGGTCATCAGGTGGCTGCTGAGCGTCTCGACAACCGAGCGCGCGTCATCGTGGGCGGTAGGGCGATGCTGGGACTCGGCGTTCATGGTCAATGCTCCGCTGCAAGAAGGCTGGGAAGCGGCAACTTCCACGGCGAACCCAGCCTATCCAGATGGGCGGGTTTCGGCAACGTCCTGGCGGTACGCGCCGATCTCATGGACCTCGACGACGATGATAATACAGCCGAGCGAACACCGTTCGACCTCGTGGTCTGATTCAGAATTAGCGAGGGTGGGCACCGCTCACCAGGAACATCGCCACCGATGGTGGGCCATGCCTACCCCACGAGTTGCTCAAGAGCAGTGGCCCACCATCGACGTTACCGAGAACTCAACAATGCCACCTCGCCGGGACCGGACTCTGATGCGGACAGACCTGTGCGGGTCGAAGGCGCTCATTTCGAGCGCGCCCGTGATGCACGACGAGCCCCACGTCCCTTTGACCAAACGCCGCAGCCGATGTATCCTTTCCCCCGATACGATCCGGCGGATAGACACGGAGATGTGGACATGCGTTTGAAGGTTCTCGGCATCGCGCCCTTGCTGCTCTCGTTCGCTGTTTCCGGTTGCATCGACATCAACACGCCGGAAACGCTGCTTCCGCTGGGCACGCCGTTCGTCGTGAGGGGAACAAGTGCCGTCATCGACAACAACGGGCCGTGCCTGGTCTGGTTGGGCGAGAACGGCGTTACGTATCACCTTTTCCAGGACATCGTCCTACCGAACGAGACGTTCGATCAGGTCATCACGCCGGGCGTGACCTCTCGCCTCGAGCTGGCCATCCGGACCGACCTCGTGGTCGCCTGCCAGGTCGGCACCATTGCCGAAGTCCGCGACGCCCTCGAAATCGTGAACTGACCGGCGCACAGAACGGGCGCACGGCGTTCCCGTTCAAGTCCCTTTCTTTTTGGTCTTTCGCCCGGCCTTCTTCGCCTTCTTCTTTGCCCCCTGATCCGCTGTTGGCGCCGGGAGCAGCTTCTGCTGAAGATTCTGGAGCAGTTCCCTGTTGTCGATGATCTCGGTACGATGAACCTCGCGTGGAAGCGCCCCGTGTTTGAAGAGCGTCAGGATGGAGTTGATGATCGACCCGCGCAGTGCCGAACGTTCCTCTGAGTCCAGCGCTCCTGCCTTCTTGGCATCGTCGATTGTCCCAAGGGTCTCAATCCCCTCGATCACCGTCCTGACACTCTGGCGCGCGTCCTCTTCCTTCCGATAGCGCACGAGCATCCAGGTATCGTGCAGTAAGTGCTTGAATTCTTGGTTCTCCTCCGAATTAGTTACTGGAGAATCGCCCCGGTAATGCCTGTT
>CBDUZO010000012.1:0-60821 GCA_965371725.1 uncultured Phycisphaerales bacterium | reverse complement strand
TTGTTGCTATCCAAGGATATCGGCTACGGACGGAGTTTTCAGACAGAGCCTAGTGAGGCGGAGTCATGGCTGACCAAAGTTGATGGAGCGCTGTAATGGGTCTTGGCCCGATAACAGGAAAGGACTCGGCGTCACACAGCCAACCGGCGGGATTGTGGAGGCCGGTCAGTCCCACGGCGTTCAGGAACGCGATCGGTCCGCCGACAGTGACCATGGATAGCCCGATCACTCCTTTGTCTGGAGGATTCCGTGAACCCGTGCTGCGGCCTTGGCCCGGCAAGTGCGTTTCACTGATATCCCTCGGCGGGATTCCATCTCCTTCCACCGCACACGATGTTTTGGCAAGACGCGTTACTGCGTTCGGCGGCCCGACGAATCGTCTCCGGCGCCGCCTCGTACAGGAACCGCGTCGACGACGCTTACGCGCCTTTTTCGAGTCTATAGCAAGGACACCGGGCATATGTTCCATAAAGCATTGTCCGACAACGGATTATGTAAACTCCTCTCGGTCTTCTCGGCAGCGCGTGACCGTGATAACCAGCGGAATGGGTGCTCGCCTGGCCTCCTGTGTGGTTTGCCAAGGTCGGCGTTGCTGCCGGGCCAACCTGTTGCCCGGTAATGTTGCTATAGACTCCCTTTTTTCGTACACATTCGATCGTTGGAACGGTATAATCGACATGCCGGGCCTTATGCGGGCCATGGTCTTAAGGAGCAGAGCCATGAAGAATAGAATCCTTGTCCCTGTCTGTGCCATAGTAGTGCTCTTCGCGGGGTTGCAGAGCGCCGAAGCGTTCCGGTCCGTCGGCGATTCCGCTCCCGCGAGAGAATCCCGATCCCTTAAGGTTGCTCTCGGCCCGCGAGTGGAAAGCTACTCCAACAGCGGGTGTCTGCGCTCCGAAGAGCAGTGCGGCCCGGACGAATTCCAGTTTACTGCGACACCCGGCGAGCTTCACGTACTCCACGAGAACGCTTTGTACAACTGCTGTCCCGACGATATCATGGTATCGCTGTCCGTCGAAGGGACCCTGCTCAGGTTAACCGAGCGAGCAATCGTCACGGACGGATGCGACTGCATGTGCTGTTACAATGTGGAGGCGACGGTAGTCAGGCTTCAGCCCGGGACCTACACCGTTGAGTTCTGCTGGTTTGACTACGACTTCTACGAGAAGCGGTGTCACATCGAGGAGGTTGAGATTCCTGAAGATGGGCCCCGAGTGGAAGACTACTCGAACAGTGGATGTCTGCGAACCGAAGAGCAGTGCGGCCTGGATGAGATTGAACTCGCCACGGAACCGGGCACGTTGCATATTCTTCACAGCAACGCGTTGTACAACTGTTGCCCTGACGACATCGTCATCTCCGTCGCCGTCGATGAAAACCTGATCATGCTGACCGAGGAGGAGATCCTCTTGGATCCGTGTTACTGCTTGTGCTGCTACGAGGTCGAGGGGACCGTCGTCGACATTCCGCCCGGGGCGTACACCGTTGAATTCTGCTGGTACGATTATGACACCGATAAGGTACGGTGCTACGTAGAAGACATCGATATCCCGTGACAGGCCTCGGGGGTTCGCGGCGAACATGCGGTGGGCTGCCTGCTCACGGATGTTTGGGCCGCGCATCAGGCTTGTCAACCGGACGCGCGGTTGGCTAACCGGATCACCGTTCGGGTGGAGATACCCAACGCTGTTGCGACTTCGCGGTTGGACAGTCCTTGTTGGCGAAGTGCTTGGACACGCGCAGGATCGGCTTTCAGTCCGGTGCCCGACTTGCGCACACCGTTCAGCGGCGGAAGTTGGCCGGTGGCGACGTAGGTTCGGAGTGCGCCGGCGATGGTCTTTGTCGGGTTGAGGCCGCGGAGCTTGGCCACCTCGGTCTGGACCCGCAAAAGGTCATGCTGCTCGGCTCTGCTGACACGGTACTGCGTCGCGACCACCTGCTCCAGGTTCTCGAGCGACACTCGGTGAGTGCGCGTCAACTCGATGGATCGATCCGTCAGGTAAACTCGGTAGTACGCTTGCTCCACGTCTGCGATCACCTGTAGCCGCACGGCGTTGAGCCGCTCGATCGCCAAAACCTGGTACAGGCTTTGGCTTGCAATTGATCAAATACATTGTCAAGCAGCACAATGAGTGGTGCGCGGTCCCAGCCCATGTAACACCAAAGGTGCCACAGAGCCTTTGCGAATGCCTTAGCAGAACCAAGACCTAGATAAGCCATACCCTTCACGAACACTTGCTTCTCAAACCATTTTACACCAATGTCCGCGATATTGGCTGCGTCAGCACCGGCATTCTTAGGCTTGAATCCAAGAGGCAGATTTGCCCACAAGTGTCCGTGCGCAACCGCCGATAATAGCCGGTACATTTTTTCTTCATCAAGCACCAGCTTGATGATCTCCGTGGCTCCAGGCATTCGTTGTGCGATTCCCATGCGCTTGCCCTTGGAATTCTGAATGCGAGGGTAGCCCAATCCGATCGCGGTTTGTTCCACATCGTCAATCCGTTTTTCAAGCGCATCCAGCTCTGTGGGCCGGACCGAGACTACACGTCCGTATTTGAGTTGCTGCTCAAGGCCCTCGTACCGATGCGCGAAGGTGCGTGCAATGCGTTCCTTGTGGTCAATGCTTGGGTCCGTCATCCATGCGGACAGGGCACAGGATTCGAGCATCGATCGCACACACGTCCAAGTCGCTAAAGGTTCGATTGGCTCGGTGAGGGTCTTGACGAAAGTTGTTAGATGTTCTCCGCTGTATTCAATAAGTTGCGTAGCTATCGAACATGCAGTGATTATCGACTCCGGTCTCGCTGACCCGCGGATTTCCTTGTCGGCCAGCGAGTCGGGGGTGGACTGGTAGCCGTGTGTTGCGTACAGGACGGCAGTACCGTCGTAGAGTTCGGTGATAGCGCCGCGTATAGACGTGATATAGCTTTCGTCTAGATCAGGCATGGTTCAAGCTGCTCAACTTCTGTTTATGTAGTTTCCAGATATACCCGCTTTCGGGTCTTGCTTCCAGATAACACGCCGCCGCCGCTGAAATCGTACCAGTAGCCTCCACTGACGCCGTGCTGCGTGATCTGGCAACCGAAAAGATCCGAATCCATGGCCGAGTGGTACAGCCCATAGCTGTCCGTCACGGCAACGGCGTTGAGAAACTCCACGTACTGACCGGCCGTCACCTCGACCGTGCCGATTCTGTACGCGTAATTCACTGCCCCGCAGATGCGGTCCTCCCCGGTGCCCCCCACTCCTGCTCCAGGAAGCTCTCCGGCATTGCCCGGGTTGCCGACGGGCACCGTCTGCACGTCGATCGCCCGCGCCGCGGAGCCGCAGGCTACCACCGCCAATATCATTGCTACGAATCTCACCACGCCGTTCATCCTTGCTTCCCTCCGCCGAATGGAACCGACATTTCCCATTTGCCGCCTCCGAGGCTTCCATCATACAGACATCTTTAGTCCAATCCCAAACCCATCCTGACGATTTGACGAAAACGCCCGCGTGTGAACGCCCAATCCGGCCCTTTTCTCTCGTAAGAGTGCTGCGGGGGACGCGGCTCACAGGCGATGCGCGGCTGTCGAAGCCAGTTGTGATTGCCGCCGACGGAGAACGACCGATCCCACAGCACACAGAAGCAGCACCATAATCGCAAGGCCCCGTTCGGAGACGGCGGGCACTGAGCTGTCCAAGCTCGGCGAAGAGCTGAATTCGCTCGTCGGGCAGTTTCTGAACAGGACGTCGTAAGAGCGACCCTGAGCAGGTGGCGTTGCGCCTTCCCTCGTCCGTGCGGCCCAGGCGTGCCCGCGGCTTCGAGATGTGGACTTTCTTGTAACGACACTGCTCATCCTCTGACGCCTCATCGGGTCCTCCGGTGGGCCCCCGCACGTCCTGCGCGTGGTGAACGCGCCTCTGTCACATTTTCCGTACGACGCTACAATGCCGGTCGCATGGACATGGTCGTCGCGGACAAGCTGGTGAAGGCGTTTCCCACGCCGGACGGTGGGGAGAAGCTGGCTGTCGACGGGTTGAGCTTCCGTGTTCGTGCGGGGGAGATTTACGGTCTGCTCGGGCCTAACGGGGCGGGCAAGACGACAACGCTTCGTATGCTCAGCGGATTGATGGTCCCCACCGGCGGTTCGGCTCACCTGGCCGGTCATGACGTCTCGAAAGAGCCCACAGCCGTCAAGCGTTCGATGGGCTTCCTCACGGCCAACACGGGGCTCTATCAGCGTCTGACGGCCCGCGAGTTGATCGTCTACTTCGCGCGGATGAACGGTTTGGATCATGCTCGCGCGGGCGAGCGGGCGAACCATCTGATCGCGTGGCTGAATCTGGTGGATTTTGCCGAGCTGCGGTGCGGAGCCCTTTCGACCGGTCAGAAGCAGCGGGTCAACATCGCCCGTGCGCTGGTGGCTGATCCGCCGATTCTGATTATGGACGAGCCGACGCTCGGGCTCGACGTGCTGAGCAACCGCGTCATCCTCGAATACATCAAGCGCGAGCGCGACGGTGGCAAGACGATCATCCTCTCCACGCACTACCTCGACGAAGCCGAATCGATGTGCGATCGGATCGGCCTGCTGCATGACGGACGCTTGGTTGCGGAGGGCGATCTTGCGAGCCTGCGTGATCAGACGGGCGAGCAGCGTTTGAGTGATATCTTCCTGAAGATCATCCATGCGGAGGAGGCCGTCGGAGCGATCGTCCCATGACCTTCCGCCATCGTATCCGCATCATCTACTGGAAGGAGCTCGTTGATATCCTGCGCGATCGGCGCACGCTGGCTGCGATGATCGTCGTTCCGATCGTGCTCTATCCGCTGCTTATGCTGGGCTCCATCCAGGCCGTCGGTTATCAGGTGGAATTGATCGAGGAAGAGGAGATCGTGCTCGGTGTGGTTGGCGAGCGGCAGGCGGCTTTGCTCCAACGCATCATCAGCGATGACGCCGAAACGCTCCGGCAGCAGCGCGAGCCGTTGGATGCGGACACCGAGGACCTTCCACAACCCCTCGAAAAGAGAGAGGTCCGCTACTTTGAGACGGCTGAGGAGCTGAAGCAGGCCGTGCGCGTGCGGGCGATCCACCTCGGCGTGATCTTCACGCAGAACACGCTGAGCTTCAATCCCGATCGGACGAACCAGGTCTGGTTCTTCTCGGACAAGGGGGACTTTCACAGCTCGTCTGCGCTCGTTCGGGTCCGGGGGGTGTTCGAGCGCACGGCGGAGCGCGTGACGGACCACAGGCTGCAACAATTACGACTCCCGCCGGAGTTCAACGAACCCTTCGAGCTGAATGAGACGGACCTGGCAACGCCGTCATCGATTCTGGGGCAGATCCTTCCACTTGTTCTGATCCTCATGACCATCACCGGTGCAATCTACCCGGCCATCGATCTGACCGCCGGTGAGCGTGAGCGAGGGACGCTCGAATCGCTGATGGTCTGTCCCGTTCCCGTGATCGATCTGATCGTGGGAAAGTTTCTCGTGGTCACCACGGTGGCGATCATGGGGGCGGCGCTCAACCTGGCCAGTGTCAGCGCGACGGTCTACTTCGTCGGGCTCGACAAGGTGATCGCGTCCGAGCGTGGCGGTTTGTCGATCACGACAATCGCGCTGATTCTTCTGTGTCTTATCCCCTTCGCCGTGCTCATGTCAGCCATCATGATCGCCGTGTGCAGCTATGCGCGAACGTTCAAGGAAGCACAGAACTATGTGACGCCGGTGATTTTGGCTGTCCTGATTCCCGGAGGCATCGCCGCCCTGCCCGGTACGCGCATGGAGGGAATCATGGTGGTCATGCCGGTCGGGAACATGGTACTGCTCGCGCGGGAGCTCCTGGTCGGCGCGTCTGTGCCGCCGCTGGTCATGGTCATGGTGCTGATCTCGACGACGCTTTATGCGGGGGCGGCCGTGGCCATCGCCGCCAGTGTCTTTGGAAAGGAGTCCGTTGTTTTTGCCGACTCCGGTTCCCTGAAGCAGACCTTCTCGCGCAGGCTGATCCGCCCCACCCGGTCCCCGAGCATCTCGATGAGCCTGCTGGTCGTGTCGTTGCTGTTTCCGATCTGGTTCTTCGTGCAGGCCGTCCTGTCGCCTGAGCCCGGAGAGGCCAGCGCCGCCGGGATTCTCTACGGGACGGCATGGGCGATGCCGCTGCTGTTCGTGATCCTGCCGGCGTTGATCCTGCTGTACTGGAAAGTCCGTGTGGTCGGCGCTTTGTCGCTCCGCCTTCCATCCGGGCGATACCTGGTCGCAGCCGTGTTGCTGGGCATCTCCGCTTGGGTCCCTGCCCATGAACTGAACATCGGGCAGAAGGCCCTGTTCGGGATTCCGCAGGCGGTCTTTGACAGCGCCGAGCTTCTTGCAGGCACGCTGGCGATCATGCCCCTCAGCCACGCGTTGCTCTGCACGGCCGTCATGCCGGCGGTCTGCGAGGAGCTTTTGTTCAGGGGTTTCTTGCTGAGCGGTCTGGTTTCCTCAGCCGGTCGCTGGACCGCCATCCTGGTCTCAGCCGGCGTCTTCGCCATCTTCCACTTCTTCCTGTTCAAGTTTGCCGTAACGGCGGCACTGGGTATGCTGCTGGCATACCTGTGCCTCAAGTCGCGGTCGATCCTGCCGGCGGTCATCGTCCATCTGCTGCACAATGGACTTGGCGTGCTGATGGTGATACGCCCCGGGTGGTGGGCGTGGATGCGGCTGGATGAGCAGGATCCATGGGCTCACCTGCCGCCGGCGATTCTGGGTGGCGGAGTGCTCATTTTCGCGGCGGGCCTTGTTGTTGTGGCAAAAGCGAAGCGCGCACCATGCGATCCTATGGCGTAAGCACTTGCCAGCAATAAGGTTGCGCCAGTTTCTACCGTGGTTCGTGTCTGCTCGCCCGGGTCCGCGAGTGGTTTCGGTACTTCGGGAATCGTCGCCCGCCGCTGTGATCCCGCCGCGCCGGCAGCGTTCCCAAGCGAGACGGGCAATGCACCGGGCTTAACTGGCGACCCGCCATGAGCCGATAATTTTCCAGCAAGCAGTAACGAAGTCTATGATTCTTCGAGTCTTATCGAGCCTCGCGGAGAGGCTGTCTGCCGGCGTGGGTCGGCTGAACAGTCGCACTGGCGAGTGAAGTTGAGGATCGCCGTATGGTGTCTGGACATCGCCTCTGGATCGGCTCGCTGTTTCTTGGGGTTGTTGGGACGACCGGGTGCAACGCCATCATGAACGGTTGGCTGGACCCGACCGTCGTCGGCAACTACCGGGAAACGCGTACAAACGAAATCCGTGCCTCCTTGACGCTGGAGGACACCCCGCCCGGGATTCCCGGAGCCGCGTACCCCACGCGCGAGGATCGGAAGATCATCATCAGGGAGTACCCGATCACGCCGGGCGACACGCTTCTGATTGAGATTCACGAACTCCGTGATCGCGGGATCCCGTTCCAGGTTCAGGCGGCTGTTACCACAACCGGTTATGTCAACCTGCCGGTTGTCGGCCGGGTTAAGGCAAGTGGGATAACGGTACCGGAGCTGGAGGAGGTCCTGCGGGAGGCCCTGACAGAGAAGGAGCTGCTCGTGGAGCCGGAGGTCACGGTCAACCCGTTGTTCCTCCAGGCAACGACCTACTCGATCTTCGGCGTTGGGGTCAGTGCCGCAAACGACGCTCCGCTTCGAGCGGGGACCTTTCCGATCACACGTCCGAACCTCACCATCCTCGAGGCGATCAACCAGGTTGGCGGTCTCAACGAGTTTGTCACGGACATCTATGTTTTCCGCGGCGACGGGCCGTGGTCTGCCGAGACGTCGGAACACGGACGCGTCGGTGTCCGGGAGCCGGGCGAACCCTTGGCTCCCACACCGGTGTCGGAGGATCAAGATCAGCCCGAAGGCCAGCCGGACGAGTCGGCTGCCGGCGAGCCGACGGAGGACGACAGCGCTGCCGCATCCGAGCGCGTGGACCTGCTGGAGCTTATCGAGGGCGAGGCGTCGGAGTCCGAGGACGAGCCGCCGATCGAGGAGCTGACTGCGGAGCTCGAACCGGATCGCGCCGGCCCGTACATCTACGTCAACGGTGAGTTCGTGCAAAATCCTGCCTATGAGGATGTGCCGTCCGAGCCCTTGCCGTCGAGCGTGGCGCCCCCGTCGTTCGATACGGCCACTCCATCGGTAAACTGGTCCCGGATCGCCGGCGATACGTCGTTTCGGATTATCCGGATACCGGCTGAGCAGTTGCGCGAGGGTGATCCCGAGGTCAACATCTACATCCGAGCGGGTGATACGATTCGTATCGTCAGCGGCGAGATCGGCGTTTACTACGTGATGGGCCAGGTGGGCCGCGTGGGGCCGTTCGCCTTCAACGCCGAGCCGATCACGCTGAAGGCGGCCATCGCGGCAGCCGGCGGTTTGTCGCCGCTGGCCTGGCCCGATCGGTGTACGGTCTATCGTCGGCTGGGCCAGCGCGAGCAGATGATCCAGGTCAACCTGGACAGGATCTTCGCCGGCAAGGACCCGGACTTCTATATCAGGCGGGGCGACATCATCAACGTCGGCACACACCCATTTGCGCCGTTCCTGCAGCGGATTCGGGCGTACACGCTGCCCAATCCGACGACAAACATGGGCTACAGCTTCGTCTATTCGAGGAACTTCGCGGACATTGACTCGTATGGGGTTCGTCAGAATCCGCATAACAAGCCTGACGAGTTCCCGCTTCTGTTCCCGTAGGAGATTGGGGTTGAGCGCTTCCGACTCGGCAGAGGTCAGGCTTCCGCGTTCGATCGGTGAAGCGATCGGCCCCACCGCGCGCATTCGGATCATCATTGTCGCGGTGCTGCTTTTGATCGCGTATGCGAGCGTGATCCGCGTGCATCTGGCGATGAAGTGGCTCCATGACGGCAACTGGTCTCATGGTTGGTTGATCCCCGTCTTCAGTCTCTATTTTCTGTGGACGCGCCGCGAGCAGCTTGTTCGATGTCGGCCGCGCCCCAGCTATCTGGGTGCTGTCATTCTGGCCCTTTCGCTGACGATGTACTTCCTCAACGCCTGGGTCTTCCGCATGTCCTATCCGCAGGCGATCTCCATCGTCGGCGCCATCTTCGGCGTTACGCTCCTGATGGGCGGATGGAGTGTCATTCGGGTGGCATGGTTCCCGATCTGCTTTCTCGTCTTCGCGGTACCGCTTCCACAGGGTCTCTACGTGGACCTGACGATGCCGCTGCGCGAGTCGGCGTCGTGGGCGGCGGCGGCGATCATGCCCCTGTTTGCGAGCGGGTTGTACACCGAGCCTCAGGCGGTCGTGATCGACTACGTCATGCCCGGTAGACCGCCGGGGCAACTGAACGTCGAGGAAGCGTGCAGCGGGATGCGATTGCTCATGGCGTTCCTCGCCCTGGGCGTGGCCGTCACCTACATCGACGAGCGGCCCGTGTGGCAGCGCGTGATCATGATCGCCAGTTGCCTACCGATCGCCGTATTGTGCAACACGATTCGCGTAACGACGACCGGACTGCTGTACGTGCACGGTCACCAGGACCTGGCCGGTGGAACCCCGCATCAGCTACTGGGCATCTTGATGTTGCTGATCGCGCTGGGGCTGTTCCTGTTGCTTGGATACATTTTGAACCGTCTGTATGTTGAGGAGCCCGACAACGGCACGGATGACACGGTTGCGGCGTAAAACGCGTCGGACGTTCCGTTGCGGATAACAGGTAGAGGTAGACCCATGACAACGTTTCCCACAACGGTTCAGGAGCAGATCGCCCTGCCGCCGGGTGCCCACTACGGCGACGAGCGTGCAGGCGCGCTGTCCGCCGCCGACATTTATGTGATGCTGCGGCGTCGCCTCGTGCTGGTGATCTTCCTGTTCATCCTCTTTGCGGGGTTGGCGGTCGGCGGGTTCGCCGCCTGGTGGTTCTATTTTCCGGGTTATCGCAGCGAGTGTCTGATCGAGTGCATCTCGAACATCCCGGAGACCGAGCTCAGCACGGACCAGGAACGCCTGAGGCAGGAGGAGCACGAGCGTTTCGTGCTGACACAGGCGTTGTTGCTCAAGAGCCCGGCCATCCTCGGGGAGGCGCTAAAGCGGACCGTCGTGCGCGAGACGGGCTGGTACGGCTCCGTCCGGGAGGGGGAACACCTCCTGGAGTTGATCGAAGACATCGAGGCCGCCCCCGTTCGAGGCACGAATTTCCTGCGGGTCAGCATGGAGTACTTCAACAAGCAGGACCCGCGCGTGATCGTTGACGCGGTGGTGAACCAGTGGTACGAGACGGTCAGACGAGAGTCGGCGACCGACTTCGCCTCCAAACCGCTCGCCGCCGCCAACGAGGAAAAGCAGGACCTCGAGCGACGGGTCGCTGAGAGCCGCGAGCGACTTCAAACCATCGCGCGCCGTCTCGCGCCGGGTGTTCGGCTGGACGCCGGAAGTAGTATGGCCGCCGCGCAGATGCGCCAATACGCCGAACAGGTGGCCACACTGAAGCTCGAGCTCTCACAGCTCGAGCAGTATCAACTGATCTACAACAGTGCGCAGGGTGTGGCAGTCACAGCCGAGGACCGCACACTGGTCGAGCAGGACCCGCAGGTGGCGGAATTGACCCGGACGCTGTCCGTCCTTGAACAACAACGCATGGCCGACGCCCGGAAGTACGGTGAAAAGCACGCCGAGACCAAGCGACTGGACGCGCAGATGGCCGCCGTCGAACAGAAGCTGACCGATGTGCGCACGGAGAAGCTGTCCGAAGTGCAGGACAACATGCGCGAGGCCACCAATACTGCCGTCGATGCGACCCGGCACGCCCTTCTGCTGGTGCAAGAGAACCTTGCCCGGGTCGAGAATGAGCTGCTGGACCAGGATGCGCAGTTATTCGAGTACACGACGCTGGCTCTCGAGATTCAACGGGACGAGGAGTACTTGCTCGAGCTTGATAATTACATCAAGGGTCTGGGACGCGTGATGCGGCAGCAGTCGGCTGTCAACGTCAACATTGCCCAGCCGGCGACCCGACCCCTCGAGCGAAGCAGCCCCAGCCTCCTGTTTCTGCCGATCGGGGTCTTTCTGGCCGTTGTCCTGGCGATGGGAATCGGTCTGGTGACCGAGCTGATGGACAAGTCCGTGCGAACCTCGCAAGATATCGTACGCTATCTGGACGTGGCGATGCTCGGAGCGATCCCGCACATCGACGATGAGGAGGTCGCCATCGAGCGGGTCGAGACGGCCGTCCGTGACGCCCCGCGCTCGATGATCGTCGAGGCCTTCCGCCGAATCAGAACCAACTTGCAGTTTTCCGCGCCGGCGGAACGGCAACGCACGGTACTGATCACCAGCCCACGTCCGGATGACGGGAAGACGTCGGTTGCCTGCAACCTGGCCATGGCAATCGCACAAGGCGGGAAACACGTTCTCCTGGTCGATGCCAACTTCCGACGCCCGGGTTTGCAGAAGGTGTTCGATCAGTTGAAGGGGCCGGGGTTGAGCAACCTTCTGGTCGGTGAGGGTACACTGACCTCCTATGTCATGCAGACCGACGTGGCCGCGCTGGACGTGCTGGGCAGCGGTCCGGTCCCACCCAACCCGGCGGAGCTGCTCGGAGGTGAGCACGCGCGGGCCTTCCTTCAGGAGGCGGCATCGAAGTACGACCAGGTCATCCTGGATACCGCACCGATTCTGTTGGCCAGCGACGCGCTTGTCCTGGCAACGGCTGTGGACGGTGTCGTTCTCGTGGTGAGGGCCAAACGCAACTCCCGTGGGATCGCGCGACGCGCCTGGCGACTGCTGGCTGATGTCAACGCCCATCTGTTTGGAGCGGTGCTCAACGCGGCCCAGGTGACGCGGGGCGGTTACTTCCGCGAGCAGCTTCGTACCTATTACGACTATCAGAGCGAAGTGGAGACGAATGAGCCAACTCAGGCAGGGGCGTCTTCCGATTCTTGACCTGCTTGCATGACGCTCGGGCTGCTGATACCCCGCCGGCCGCTGCGCGCTTGCACCTTTCAGGCCGTTGAAAAACGCGGGGTCCGCTACGACCCTGTAGCGTCACCCCTCGTGGGTGACGCCTAGGCGGTGCTTCGCCGCCCACGAGGGGCGGCGCTACATTATTTCAACGGGCTAGAGCGTATAACGATCACCTGTAGCGGCTACGCGCCTGGCATCCCCCCTTACCAAGGGGGGAAAGAGGGGGGTCGCGCGATACACATGACCGTTAACTGCTATAGGGGGAAGGCCTCGCGGCGTTGTATGTACGTCCCGAAGGCGGTCAAGACCGCCTTTCGAACCCCGCGTTGTCCTGAATCGCCCCTCGCTCTATAATCCGCCCGCTGATGGATGCCGGATCGGGCTGGACGTCCGGGGCCTTTGGGTCCAGGCGACACCGAGCGACGTGGGATCGGAGCGCTTTGGCCACTTGTGAATTTATAGCACTCTCCGAATCTGTGTAGCGGCCACGGGGCGAAAAACCCGGGAGAAATGAATTGTCTCACCGCCACAAGAAAAAGAGCTTGCTCTAGAGGAAAACCATGAAGCAGGTAGGGATGCTCGACCTTGCCGGCGAATACGAGTTGTTCGCCGATGACGTTCGTACGACTGTGGAGTCCGTACTCAACAGCCAGCAGTTCATCAACGGACCGGCCGTTGCCGAGTTGGAGGAGTCTCTGGCCAAGTATGTCGGGGCGGGCTGCGCCGTCGCGGTCAGCAGCGGCACGGACTCCTTGCTTTGCGCGCTGATGACACTCGGAATCGGTCCCGGTGACGAGGTCATCCTTCCCGCTTTCACTTTCTTCGCCACGGCCGGGTCGGTCTTCCGGGTGGGGGCGACGCCGGTTTTTGTGGACGTTGACGAGCGCACGTTCAACCTCGATCCGGCCGCGGTCGAGGCGGCTGTCACGCCCAAGACGCGGGCGATCATGGTTGTCCACGTCTTCGGCCAATGTGCCGAGATGGACGCGATCAACATGGTAGCTGCGAAGCATGGGTTGAAGGTGATCGAGGACGCGGCCCAGGCCATCGGGGCGACATATCACGGACGGACTGCTTGCGCGCTCGGAGACATGGCTTGCGTCTCCTTTTATCCCACGAAGAACCTCGGCGGTTTCGGCGAGGGGGGCATGGTCTTCACGAACGACGCGTCATTGGGGACCATCGCCCGACAGTTGCGCAATCACGGTGAGTCGGAGCGATACGTACACGAGCGCGTGGGCGGCAACTTCCGCCTGGACACGATGAAGGCGGCGATCCTGCTCATCAAATTGCACCACTTGGATGCGTTCACGAGGCGCCGTCGCCACAACGCAGCCAGGTACGATAACGCGCTGAGCACCGCCCCGATCACAATACCGCATGTACCGGACGGCCATCAACCGGTCTACCATCAGTACACGATTGCGTGCGATCGTCGCGACGAGCTTCGTTCGTTCCTGGCGGATCGCAAGATCGGCAGCGCCGTTTACTATCCCGTTCCGTTGCACCTTCAGGCGTGCTTTGGGTCCTTGGGATATCGGCGCGGGACACTGCCGGTCACCGAGCGGTTGTGTGAAAGGGTATTGTCATTACCCTGTCATCCGATGCTTGAAGACGAGGACCTGGATCGGGTTTCCTCGTGCATTCACGAGTTTTACGGAGTGAGCGAGCGGGCGGCTGCCTCGGGCAACGCCACCGGTTGCCGGTGCGGCGGCCGATAACGCGGCGGATCACCGGACTGGTGTGTCGTTCCACCCTACGGGAGTGTTAAGGTCATGCGGGCTCTTGTCACC
Source organism: uncultured Phycisphaerales bacterium (assembly GCA_965371725.1). Taxonomy (GTDB): domain Bacteria; phylum Planctomycetota; class Phycisphaerae; order UBA1845; family UBA1845; genus CBDUZO01. The sequence goes on along the minus strand of CBDUZO010000012.1, from coordinate 47,096 downwards.
GGCGGGGCGGGCTTCTTGGGTAGTCACCTTTGCGATCGTCTTCTCGGCGACGGCCATGAGGTAATCGCGCTGGACAACCTATTTACCGGGTCGAAACGCAACATCGCCCACCTGCTCGGCCGCGCCGATTTCGAGTTCATCCGTCACGACGTGGTCAACCCGCTTCTCCTCGAGGTGGACTGGATCTTCAACCTGGCCTGTCCCGCCTCGCCCGTCCACTACCAGTACAACCCGGTGAAGACGGTCAAGACGTCGGTCATGGGCGCGCTGAACATGCTCGGGCTCGCCAAGCGAGTCAAGGCCAGGATCTTGCAGGCCTCGACCAGCGAGGTCTACGGTGACCCGAAAGTGCATCCGCAACCGGAGAGCTATTGGGGCCACGTCAATCCGATCGGCCCGCGCAGTTGCTATGACGAGGGGAAGCGTGTGGCCGAGACGCTGATGATGGACTATCACCGGCAGAACGGCGTCGATATCCGCATCGTCCGTATCTTCAACACGTACGGCCCGCGCATGGCGATCGGCGACGGGCGGGTGATCTCCAATTTCGCCGTTCAGGCGTTGCGCGGTGAGAAGCTCACCGTCTACGGTGACGGTGCACAAACCCGATGCTTCTGCTACGTCGATGACATGATCGATGCGTTTGTCCGGGCTGTGGCATACGAGGGTGAGGATGCCCACATGCCCATCAACATCGGCAGCACCGACGAACGCTCGATGAACGACCTTGTCACCTGCCTGGGCGAGATTCTCGGCAAGAAGCTCGCAATCGAACGGTTGCCCATTCCCGAGAACGATCCAATCCGTCGGCGTCCCGATCCGGCCCGGGCAAGGGAGTGCCTCGGTTGGGAGTCGAAAACCCCGCTCCTGGACGGCCTGCGGCATACCGTGGACTACTTCCGCGATAAGATCTGACGCAGCCGCTGACGGGGGACACCGCGAAAGACCTGTCTGCAACGGCGGTGGTCGACCCACATCACGCCCGGATGTGTCGGATTCCTGTGAAGCGCGCGTTTGTGGGTCAACTTCACATGGAACGAATCCGCGCAACGGCCGATATCGACGGTGTGGCGACGGTAAGCACTTGCCGGACTTAGGACCGGCTGACACGAGGTTTCACATGACCGCGCGATCGAGATTACTGGACGTTCTTGCGGAACGTGTCCTGGTGTTCGACGGGGCGATGGGCACGAGCGTGCAACACCGCGACCTGTCGCCCTCGGACTTCGATGATCTCGAGAACTGTACGGAAGTCCTGTCACTCACACGCCCGGACGTGGTTCTCGACATCCACCGTTCGTTCCTGGCGGTTGGCTGTGACGCCGTACTGACCAACACGTTCGGCGCGAACGAGATTGTCCTGTCCGAGTTCGGCCTCACCGGTCGGGCCCGCGAGATCAATGAGCGGGCGGCTGAGCTTGCTCGGGAAGCGTGCGACGCGTTTGAGAAGCCGGGTCATCCGCGGTTTGTCATCGGTTCGATCGGTCCGGGGACAAAGCTTCCCTCGCTTCTCCAGACGACGTGGGACGAGCTTGTCGACAGCTACACGGAGCAGGCCCGGGGTCTGCTCGACGGTGGTGTGGATGCGGTCGTTGTCGAGACGTGCCAGGACATTCTCCAGGCCAAGTCGGCTGTCGTGGCTGTGACCGACGCGATGGGTGAGTTGGATCAATCCGTGCCGATCTTCTGCACCGTGACGATTGAGGCAGGCGGCACCATGCTCGTCGGGACCGACATCGCCGCGGCCGCCACAGCGCTGGAGGCGTTCGACCAGGTCCTTGGATTGGGCCTGAACTGCGCCACCGGCCCGGCGGAGATGAGTGAGCACGTTCGCTATCTGAGCACGCACAGCGACCGGTTGTTGATCGTGCAGCCGAACGCCGGTCTGCCGGAACTTGTGGACGGCACGTCACGTTACCCGCTCTCGCCCGAGGAATTGGCCCGTTGGCTCGTCGAGTTTGTCGAATCCTACGGCGTCAACATCGTAGGCGGTTGTTGCGGTACGACGCCGGAGCACATGGCCGCCGTCGTGGATGCGATCTCGGATCGAAGGCCCGCGCCGCGCGACGTCAAACCCGAACCGTCGGTCAGCAGCGTTTATCAAAGTGTGCCCATCCGGCAGGACACGTCGCACCTGGCCATCGGTGAGCGGACCAACGCGAACGGGTCCAAGAAGTTCCGCGAGCTTCTGGCGGTCGACGATCTTGACGGCATGGTGCAGATGGCCCGTGATCAGGTCAAGAGCGGATGCCACTTGCTCGATGTCTGCACCGCCTGCGTCGGGCGGGATGAGGTTCGTGACATGTCGAACCTGATCAAGCGGCTGGCCACGGACGTGACCGCTCCGCTGGTCATTGACAGCACCGAAGTCCCGGTCATCGAGGCGGCGCTCAAGCTGACCGGCGGTAAGTGCGTAATCAACTCGATCAACCTCGAAGGCGGCGAAGAGAAACTCGATGCGGTCTGTCGCCTGGCGAAGCGCTACGGGGCGGCGCTGATCGCCCTGACCATCGACGAAGAGGGCATGGCCAAGACCTGTGATCGTAAGGTCGAGGTGGCAAGGCGCATCTACGAGCTGGCAACCCGGCGGCATCACATCCGGCCGGGTGATCTGATTTTTGATCCGCTGACGTTTACGATCTGTACCGGGAACGACCGCCGCTTGGCAGTCGAAACGCTCGACGCGATCGCGGGCATCAAGCGGGAGTGTCCCGGCTCGCACACGGTCCTCGGCGTAAGCAACGTCAGCTACGGCCTGCGCCCGCCTGCCCGTCGCGTGCTCAACAGCGTCTTCCTGCATGATGCCCGCCAGGCGGGGCTCGACGCGGCCATCGTACACACAGCCGGTATCCTGCCGCTGTTCAAGATCGATGAGGGGCATCGTCGCCCGGCCGACGATCTGATCCACGATCGGAGGGCTGAGGGATACGACCCGCTCGGCGAGATGCTCAAGGCCTTCGAGACGCAGGAGACGCTGGAGGACGAGCAACCGCACGAACCAAGGCCTATCGAGGAACGGTTGAAACGCAGGATTATCGACGGCGATCGTCACGGGCTTGATGTGGACCTGGAGGAGGCCATGCTCACCTACCCGCCGCTCGACATCATCAACCAGATTCTCCTTGACGGAATGAAGACCGTGGGCGACCTGTTCGGCGCCGGGCAGATGCAACTGCCCTTCGTGCTGCAGTCCGCCGAGACGATGAAGGAAGCCGTCGGCCACCTCGAACCTTACGTCGAGCACGCGGCGGGCAGTACGAAGGGGACGCTCGTTCTGGCTACGGTGACGGGTGACGTGCACGACATCGGCAAGAACCTCGTCGACATTATCCTGAGCAACAACGGATACACCGTCTGCAACATCGGAATCAAGCAGCGGATCGGCGCGATCATCGACGCTGTCAGAAGGTACGACGCCGATGTGATCGGCATGTCCGGGTTGCTCGTGAAGTCCGCACAGGTCATGGGTGAGAACCTGTCCGTCCTCAACGAGCAAGGGATCGACCTGCCCGTGATCCTCGGTGGGGCGGCGCTGACGCGAAGGCACGTCGAGCAGGACCTCAGACCGCTGTACAAAGGGCCTTTGTTCTATGCGAGAGATGCGTTCGCCGGCCTGAGCATCATGGATGGTGTCAAGGCGGGCGAGATCGGGCGGTCCAAGCCCGCCATGGTCCCGTCAGCCGCCGCGGTCATGACAGGTGCCGACACCATCGCTCACGGACCCGCCGCGGCACCGTTCACGCCAGAAGAAAGGCCGATCGAGACCGCCGAGTACACGTCGCCCAGATCGAACATCTCGCGTGATGAACCGGTCCCGGACCCGCCGTTTTGGGGGTCGCGGGTACTCGAGCACATCGAACCCGGTGACGCCCTCGACTACCTCAACGAGAATATGCTCTTCCAATTGCACTGGCAGTACCGGAAAAGCCGCAGCAACAAGGAGGAGTTCAACAGGCTCATCGACGAGGAGGCCCGCCCCGCCCTGCGAAGCCTGCTCGATCAATGCGAGCGCGAGCGAATCCTGCAGCTTCAGGCCGTCTACGGCTTCTGGCCCGCCCAGTCCGACGGTGACATGCTCATCATCTACGACCCCACCGAGCGCAATCGCGAGACGGCCCGCTTCGAGTTCCCGCGTATGGGCAAGCCGCCCTACTGGTGTCTGAGTGATTTCTTCAAACCAACCTCCGGCGACGCGTTCGACGTGGCTGCGTTCAGCATCGTAACCGTCGGACGGCGTGTCAGCGATGTGGCACGCGAGTGGTTCGAGGCCGACCGATACAAAGACTATCTGCACCTGCACGGTCTGGGAGTCGAACTGGCCGAGGCGTTGGCGGAATATGTTCACAAACGGATTCGTATCGAGTGGAACATCGCCGAGAATGACGCCCCTGACAAGCAGGATTTGTTCAAGCAGCACTACCAGGGCTCGCGTTACAGCTTCGGCTACCCCGCCTGCCCGCGGCTCGAGGATCAGGTCAAGCTCTGGCCGCTCCTGATGCCCGATCGTATCGGCGTCTCGCTCACCGAGACCTTCCAGCTCGATCCGGAACAGTCCACCACAGCCCTGATCACCCACCACCGCCAGGCGAAGTATTTTAATGTGCGGTGAAGTGGTATAATCCGGAGAACCTTGGGATGATCAGGAACTTCACATTTTGTTTCGTGTGCCCCCTCGTCGTGGGCGTTTGTGTCACCGTGGTGGGCGGTGGCTGCGTCGAGTTGGCGGCCATCTTGGGCGAAGGTCAAACGGATGGCGCGACGAATGGCGCAGGTTCCGACGGGTCCGGCATCGACACGACACCTCCCGACACGGACGACTCGGATTCCGTCCCCGTCGTTCACCTTTACGTGTCGAATGCCAACCCGTTCCCCGGCGAGGAGGTGGTATTCACCTGCCGGTTTGTTCGCGGCGACTCGTCAGGCGTGACCTATGCCTTCCTGTCCAGCGGAGGGCGTCTGATTGTCAATGAGCGAACCGGGACGGCCTCTTACATCGTGGATCAGTCGGATGCCGGCGCCGAGTTTTCCGTTACCTGCACAGCCACGAACGACTTCGGCACGAGCGACACGTCAAACAGGCAAACCATCATTGTGATGCAGCAGCAGTAGTGCCGTCGGGCAGTTCCATGTTCCGCGTCACAGTGGCTCGATTCGCAGCTTCAGTTCGCCGTCTTCGATTTCAATCGAGTCAATCCGGAACGGCCGCTCGCCGTTGGGCCAGATGAATCGGTTTCGCACTCCGATCCCGTCAAACAGCTCATCAATGGACTCCAGCCTGCGCAGGGCGGAATCGACTGGCGAGCCGACGTCTTCCGGGTCGAGCGCCTTTGCCTCCTCCAGAATGGGACCGATCACTTCCACCAGGCCCGCTCGGGGCAGCGGAAGCGATCCGGCGCGCACTCCCGACAGTGCGATGGTGATATCCCGGCCGTCGTCGGACAGTTCCGCCGTAACCGCCGCCCCCAGGATCGCCCGCCGCCCATCCTTTGCAAGAAGAACACCGATCCGCACCAACCCATCGTCAAACCGAACCGCGAGCTCGCTCAACTCCGGCGGTAGGTCGCGCGCCCTTTCCGGCGCGTGTTCGACAAGCGTAACGAGCCACTCCGTGACAGCGCGATCATGAAGCACGAGGTCGAAGGGCTCACCGTGAACGATCCGGTCGGAGATGTCATCCGCCGTGGTGGCAGCGTCGGCGCGGGTCCTCTTCAGCCCGGCTTCATCGAGCGATATGGGTTGATACCAGCCCGGCCTGTGATGGATCATCAACCAAACGCAGGCCACCCCGCCGATAGCAAGCACGAGCAGCACGAAAACGCCGCGCTTAGCCCATCGCCACACACATCTTGTCGAGGCTGTCAACCGCAAGAGCTCTTTCCCTTCGTAAAGGGCTCACGATCCTTCAGGTGTCGGAAGCTGCTCTTGTCGTGCTCTTGCCTTGGCGTTTCACCCTTCGCAGGAGCATCGCAAGGCCGTCAGGTGATCGGCGGCTGCCGGCAGCTTCTCATCCATCATCCGCCATCCCGCATTTCCCAAATCGGTCAGCTTTTGTCGGATGGATTGACCGCCCTTACCGTCACATCCTACAATCAGTAGCTCGACAAGGCGACCGCCGCCCGCAACGCCGCCATGTACCGGTTCGGCGGAGTCGTCTACAGGGTATTTCCGCAACCGCAGCCCGACGTTGGAGAGTCCAGGCCTTGTTCACTCGTGCCACCGGATTCGTGATTATTCCCGCGTGGCTGGCAGCCATGAGCTGGCTGGTCGCCCACGACGTCTGGCCGAGCGTCACGGCGGATGATCCGCCATCCGTGAAATCAACGGAATGGATTCGTGGCGAGGGCAGGGAATCGCAATTCACAATCCACGATGGTTCGAGGAAGCTCGGCACGATCTGGTCGACCTATCTGTTGAATACGCCGCGGTCCGGTGGAAGAGGGTCTTCCTCCCAAGGGGAGGCGTTCCCCGTCCAACGCGAGGATATCATCTGGCTGGATCATCTTCCCTCCGTGGCGATGCAGATGGGGTACGACATCACGCCACTTCGTGTCATCAGTGACTCGACGTTCTCCACCGACGGACAGTTGGATGAGTTCACGCTCCGCGTGGCGAGCAACCACACCAACCTTCGCTTGCACGGCGAGCGATTCCATGCCGATTTCTCATTCGTTCTCGAAGGTCCGGCCCTTCCGCGGAGGGTGTTCAAACTGCCCCTCTCGCAAGGCGGTCTGATCGCCGACCTGCTGAACCCTCTCACTCAGTTACCGGGTCTGCGCGTCGGTCAGCGTTGGAGGATGCAGGTGTTCAATCCCCTGACTGCGGTGACCGGTCTTGGAGAGCGATTCATCCCGATGTTGGTTAACGTGACGGGAGAGGAGCGGATCGCAACGCCGGGCGGCGAAGCGACCTGTTTTGTGGTCGAGTCGTCGGCTGCCGGGAGCGCCGTGGTCAATACGACAGCCTGGGTGGATGCGAACGGGGTCGTGCTGATGCAGGAAGTGAAGCTTCCCGGATTGGGCACGATCCGCATTGTCCGCGAGGCACAAGTCGATAAGGCCGCTCGGATGAAGGCGCGACGGGCAAGACTTCACTAACACGGAGCAAGATTAGGGTGCCCTGTTCGGACAACAGCCACGCAATTGTGCTTTCCCGTGTCAGCAAGTCCTACGGCACGAAGATGGCGGTATGTGGCCTTTCGCTCGAGATTCCGCGCGGTGAGCTGTTCGCTTTTCTGGGGCCCAACGGAGCGGGGAAGACCACCACCATCAAGATGATCGTGAGCCTGCTTCGGCCCGACACGGGTGCGATTCACGTGTGTGGGCATCGGGTCGGCGTCGACGGGCTGGCGGCCAAGGCGGAGCTTGCCTACGTACCGGACCAACCGTTCCTCTACGATAAGCTCACCGGACGGGAGTTTCTCCACTTCGTGGCTGAGATGTACGGCCTGGCGGACGATGCGCGGGATCGGTTGCTGGCGCTGCTGACCCAACGGCTCGATATCGGTGAGTTCCTCGATCAGCTCACGGAGAGCTACAGTCACGGGATGAAGCAGAAGGTCGTATTGGCTGCGGCCCTGCTGCACGAGCCCACCGTGCTTGTGGTCGACGAGCCGATGGTGGGGCTCGATCCGCGCACCATCCGAACGGTGAAGAACCTGTTCAAGGAGCATACGCGAAGCGGCGGTACGATCTTCATGAGCACCCACACGCTGGACATCGCCGAGGCCGTCGCCGACCGCATCGGCATCATCCAAGAGGGCAAGCTCATCGCCATTGGCACGCTGGCTGAGCTGCGCGCTTCAGCGCGGGTCGAGCACTCCCTCGAGGAGGTCTTCCTTCAGTTGACGGAACCGAACGATGAATGATGCGCCCACCGCGCTGCGTCCGCGTCCGCTGCTGGGCCTGCTGCTCCGCGTCCGGGCCCGCGCGGCCTACAATGGCGTTCGCCAGGCCGTGGACGAAGGACCTGTTCGGCTCGCAGCCACCGTCATTCTCGTCGGTCTGATCTGGATCGGGCTGTACTACATGTTCTGGAAGGTCTTTGATCAGTTCGAGCATACGCCGCTGGAAGCGACCGTCGCCATGCCGCTGATCTTCAACTTCTTTTTCGTGGCGATGCTGGCGATGTTGACGTTCTCCAACGCGATCATTGCCTATGGCGCGTTGTTCGGCGTCAACGAGTCGGCCTACCTGCTCACGTCACCGCTTCCGCCGGTCGACGTGGTGACGCTCAAGTATCTTGAAAGTCTGGTGTTTTCGAGCTGGTCGCTGATCCTGATGGGCCTTCCGCTGATGGCTGCCATGGCCGGGCAGGTCGAAGACCCGATCTTCTATGTTCTGTTCATTGCGTTCTTCGCGGCGTTCATTCCGATCCCCGGCGCGTTGGGGATGCTCCTGGCGTGGGCGACAGCCCGGTTCTTTCCAAAGCGTCTCGTGCCGTTGCTCGCTGTGGTGGGTGGGCTCGTTCTGGCCGTGTGTATCGTGTGGGGCCTGCGCTCCCTGCGGCTCGGCGAGACAGCCGCCGAGGTCTGGCTCCGAGAGTTCCTTGCCACGATGAGCTTCATTCAGTCCGCCTTGCTTCCCAATCAATGGGTGGCAGCCGGGATCGATCACGCCATTCACAACCAGTTCCATGAGTCGGGGATGTACCTCTGCGTCACAACTGCCAACGCGCTGTTCCTCAGTTGGCTCGCTGTGACGATCGTGTCCGGGCGGTTCGACGTTGCGTACGATCGGGCCCTGGCCAACCGAGGCGCCGGCTCGCGCCGAAACAACCATCAAGGATCGAATCGCCTTGCGGAAACGGTCTTCTTCTACCTGCCCAAACCGCTTCAGCTCATTGCCGCCAAGGACCTGCGGACCTTCTTCCGCGATCCGCTGCAATGGAGCCAACTCGCCATCCTCCTCGGCCTGTTGGCGCTGTATCTGGTCAACATGCCCACGATCCAATCGAGCGTGACATGGTCATGGTGGACGCACGTGTCACCCTTCTTGAACCTCTGCGCGATCAGTCTGATCCTCGCGACCTTCACCTGCCGATTCGTCTATCCACTTGTGTCATTGGAAGGTCAGAAGCTGTGGCTCGTCGGGCTGTTGCCCATGCCGCGAGGTCATCTGTTGCGGGCCAAGTTCGCCTTCGCCATGACCGTAACCCTTCTCGGTGCGATCGGTGCGATGGGTCTCGCCATCGTCATGCTCGATCTTCACATACTCTGGGCCGCTGCGCACCTTGCCGTTACGGTGGCCGTCTGCTTCGGGCTGTGTGGGTTCTCGGTGGGAATCGGCGCCCGGCTCCCTCTGTTCGATCAGCCGAATGTGGCGAGGATCGCCAACAGCCTCGGCGGTACGACGAACCTGCTGGCATCATTGGCTTTGCTGGTCGCCATTCTGGTGTGCGCCGGTGCCGCAACGCTGCATTCCGAAAGCCCGCCCGACACCAGTCCGCCGGAGGTGACCGCGCTGCTATGGTGTCTGGCGGCGACGGTGATCGGCGTCGTGGCTGGAGTGGCCGCACTCGCGGTAGGAGAAAGGCACCTGAGTCGGATCGATGTATGACCGCCGGATGCTAAATGGCGGATTCAGCGCGGCGCCTCAGCAATATCAGCGGTTCCGCCCGCGACGGACTTCGCCGCCCCGTGTTTCGGCGTTCTTGCGTTCTTGCGTTTCGCCGTTTCGCCGTTTTGTTGTTTTGACGTTTTGCTGTTTCGACGTTTTGACGTTTTGCCGTTTTGACGCCTCCCGCATGAGTGTGCTACGCTGGTACTGTGTTGCAGCATCTTACATGGGAAACGGTCGGGCCCACGCCGGTTCACAAGGGCCAAGACGGCGAGACAATCCTCCGGACCGCGATGGGAGGGCACGACACACTGGTGCGCTTCCTCGATGATGCCGGCTCCTCGGATGAGACGGTTTTGCTGCTCGTCAATGACGGACACCGTTCGACGCAGACGCGTCCGGCGCTTGAAATCATGGCCGAGCTCGGCAAGACCTTGCCGCGCATGCCGCGATTCCGTGCGATCGTTGCCACCGGTACGCATCGCTTCGAGAAAAATGAGCGATCCGAGTTTGAGCGTTCGACCTTTGGCGGTTATGGGCTCAGGATCGATCAGGTCGCGTGGCACGATGCCCTGGACGAAGATGCCCTTGTCGGGATCGCAGGCGCGCGCATGCACCGGTGGCTTGGCGAATCTCGCTTCCTGCTCCCGATCGGCAGCGTCGAACCGCACTATTTCGCGGGCGTGACCGGACCGCACAAGACACTCACCGTCGGCTGTATGTCACACGAAGACATCGAGCGTAATCATGCCCATGCCATGCATCAGGCAAGCGGCGTACTGCGTCTTTCGGGGAACCCCGTCTATGACGATATTGCCCGAACCGTTCGCGGATTGGAGTCCGCCGGTAAGGTGATCCGCGCGATCGCACAGGTCGTTCGTGGTGACAAGATCGTGGCAGCCGCCGTGGGCAGCGTTCTGGATACGGTTGAGGCGTTGATGCCCGAGGTTCGCAGGCTCTATGGCCTCGGTGTCACACGCGCCGTGGACGTTCTTCATCTCAAGGTGCCCCTGCCGCTCGGTCGCAACCTGTACCAGGCGGACAAGGCCCTGAAGAACAATCACCGGGCGGTCCGAGACGGCGGCGGGATCGTGCTCGATGCCGACTGTTTCGAGGGGATCGGCCCGGATGCGTTCCTTTCTCTCCTGCGCCGGGCCGCGACGTGGGAGGATGCCCTCCGCATTGTCGAGAAGGAAGGCTATCGGCTCGGCGACCACAAGGCTGTCATGCTGCTCCACCTGACCGACCCCGCTTGTCGTGGTGTGCATCTCGCGCTGGTCTCATCACACGTCAGGGCTGAAGACGCCAAGGCGGCGGGTATGACGGTTCATACCACCGTCGAGGAGGCCTTGGTGAGGCTGGTCGGTTTGGTGGATGGATCATTTGAGCATGGCCTGGCAATCGAGGACGCCGGGATGGTGTGCGTAACACCTGACCACTGACCACTGACCACTGATTGCTGATTACTCTTCCCAAGGTTTTGCCCATGAAATACCTCATCGCCCTGTTCGTTGCTTTGACCTTGAACGCCTTTGCCAATCTCCTTATGAAGATCGGCATGAAATCGGTCGACGCGACCGGTGGGATTCTACAGAGCGGCCCGGTTGCGGCTGTCAGGACCGTTCTGACCACAGCCCCACTGATCATCGGGTTGATCTGTTTCGCACTCAACGCGGTGTTCTACATGTATGCCCTGCAGAGCAAGGCTCTCAAGATCAGCGTTGCGTACCCCATCATGGTTGGCGGCGGGTATGCGCTGATTGCAGTCATCGCCTACTTCCATCCGTCGCTGGCGGAGCGGTTGACCTGGCCACAGTGGTTCGGCGTCGCCCTTGTCATGGCGGGCATTGTCCTGATCGCCTCACAGACCAACGTGGCAGCCGCCTGAAGCAAACACGCGCGTAGGGTGGGCACCGCCCACCACGAACATCGCCACCGACGGTGAGCCGTGCCCACCCTACAATCTCTCTTTTCTCCTGGGTTTTCCGCCCGGTGCCCGCTACACAAATTCGGAGAGTGCTATAGTACCATTGGGTACGGTCCCTTTTAGGGGCCTTCATACCACCGGGTCTGCCGGTGGTCCCTGATTCTTCGTCAAACCATCGCCTCCGGCGGTGAGAATTGAAAAGGCTCTGCCGCTTTGAGCGTGTTTCCTAAAGACCGTGTGTGCGGGTGTGGAGCGAGCCGCGGACTTGAAGTCCGCGCGGATCCACGCACGTCAGAGGGTATCCGGCAAATGAAACGCCGGCACACAATAGCGAGTTTGGCTCTGGTCTTACTCGCCTTTCCCGTCTTCCCTTCCGGATGCAAGCCGCCTCCCCTGACGGACAGCGGCGTCATCGCGGTCGTGGGTCGGGTCGGGCTCGGCCCGGGCGAGTTCAATTATCCAAGAGCGATCGCAGCCGAGCCGAACGGCTCCTTCTTCGCCGTGGACAAAGCCGGGCGGGTGCAGCGGTTCGCGTCTGACGGCACATTCGAGAAGGCCTGGTTCATGCCCGCCCACAAAGCGGGCAAGCCGGTCGGTCTGACGGTGCACCCGGACGGACGGCTCTTCATCGCCGATACCCATTATCACCGCGTCCTCATCATGGACCGCGAGGGACGCGTTCTCGATTCCTTCGGGCGACTGGGAACAGGCGACGGTGAGTTTCAGCTTCCCACCGACGTGGCGATCGATGCGAGGGGATACGTCTATGTCAGTGAGTACCACGAGAATGACCGCATCACGAAGTGGTCGCCCGACTTGAAGTTCATCAAGGCGTTCGGCGTCGAGCCGATCGAAGGCGTGCGGCTGAGTCGTCCGGCGGCGCTCGACATTGATGACGAGCAGACGCTCTGGGTCGCCGACGCCTGCAATCACCGTCTGATCCGGTTCTCGCTCGAAGGAGAGGTTCTCTCGACGATCGGCCGGTTCGGAGACAAACCCGGAGAGATGAAATACCCTTACGACGTCTGCGTCTCACCGGAGAATGCGATTCTGGTCTGTGAATACGGCGGCAATCGGTTACAGTGGTTCGCCAAAGATGGTCGGTCGCTTCGGACGTGGGGGCGTGGCGGTCGTGAGGCGGGTGAGCTCTTCGCTCCCTGGGGTGCAACGTACGAGCGCGGCGGGAAAGTGTATATCGTCGATTCGCACAACAACAGGATTCAGATCGTCAGACCATGAGCAGCCTGGCCCTTTCACTGCCGTTCGATTTCGATCAGCCGGCGTGGTTGTGGCTTTGTCTGCTCGTCCCACTGCTCATTCCTGCATCGCTGCGCAGCCTGGCCGGGCTTGAACCGGTGCGGCGCGTGGCGGCGCTTGTCGTAAGAAGTGCGCTGGTGATCCTGATCGCCTGCTGCCTCGCCGGGGTCCAGCGTGTTCAACGCAACGAGGACCTGACGGTCATGTTCCTGATGGACCGGTCGCACAGCGTCCAGGCGCTTCAGGGGGAGCAGGAGAAATTCATTCTCGATGCGACCAAGGACGTCCCGCCGGAAGACCGTGTCGGTCTGATCGACTTCGCACGAAACGCTTTTCTCGAACAGCTTCCGATGCGCGGAGGATATTACGTCCCGCCCGGCAGGCTCCCCATGATGCCGAACACGGATCGCACCGACATCGCCTCGGCGATGCGTCTGGCGATGGCCATGTTCCCGCACGACACCGCCAAGCGAATCGTGCTCATGTCGGACGGTAACGACAACATGGGCGATGTGCTAACGGAGGCAAGACGGGCGAAGGCGAACGGCGTCCCCATCGACGTCGTGCCGCTGTGGTATGAGCATCGCAACGAGGTCTATTTCGAACGCATGATCGCGCCCACACAAGCCGAACCGGGTGAGCAGGTGCCGATCCGCATGATCCTCAACACGCACAAACCCGTCACGGGCACCATTTCAATCTACCACAACAGCCAGCCCGTCGAGTTGCCCGAGGAGCACTCGCGCGTCCGGCTCAAACCGGGCCATAACGTCTTCTATATCAAGCTGCCCATCCACGAGCCCGGCGCGCACAGCTACGAGGCGGTCTTCAGGCCGGATAACGAAGCCATGGACGGTGTGGCGCTGAACAACAGCGCAAGAGCGTTCACCTTCGTCTCCGGGGCGAGCACCGCGCTGCTGATCACGACGAACCCGCTGCACGATCAACCGCTGGTCGAGGCGTTGCGGAGCGAGAACGTCAAGATCGTCATGAAGAACGCGTCGGAACTGGGCGAGTTCGGCCTGCTCCAGATGATGAACTACGCCACGATCATCCTGGCGAACGTCCCGGCGGCCACGTTCACCGACAAGCAGCAAGAGGACATGGCCATCTATGTCAAGGACATGGGCAGCGGTCTGATCATGACGGGTGGCGACGAGGGATTCGGCGCCGGCGGGTGGATCGGATCACCCATCGAGGAGGTCATGCCCGTCACGTTCGAGGTCAAGCACAAGCGCGTGATCCCGCGAGGTGCTCTGGTCCTCATCATGCACAGTTGCGAAATCCCCCGCGGCAACTTCTGGGGGAAGGAGATGGCCAAAAAGAGCATCGACACAATCAGCTCACAGGACTACGTCGGCGTGCTTGCGTATACGTGGTCGCCCGGTGGAACGAACTGGGAGGTTCCGCTCCAACTGAATACGAACAAGAGCGCGGTCAAGAAGAAGATCGACCGGATGCAGATCGGGGACATGCCCGACTTCGGCACGGCGATGCGGATGACCTTCAAGGAGCTGACGCAAGGCCGTGGGCGCGACGCGGCCCAGAAACACGTCATCATTCTCAGCGACGGCGACGCGCAACCACCCTCGTCCAAGCTCCTCGCGGATTTCAAGAGGGAGAAGATCACGGTCAGCACGATTGGGATCGGTTGGGGTGCGCATGTGATGTCGCGTACGATGCAGGACATCGCCAAGAAGACCGATGGGAAGTACTACGCGGCCCGCAACCCCAGGCAGCTCCCGCAAATCTTCGTGAAGGAATCCAAGGTCGTGCGGCGGCCGTTGATTGTTGATGAGCCGTTTCAACCGCAGTTCCTCCACGCATCCAGCGACCTGCTGGCCGGGATCGACCCCAATGCAGGCGTTCTACCGCCGCTGGGCGGAATGGTTTTGACTTCCGCCAAACAGAGCCCGAATGTCCTGGTGCCGATCATTCGGGCCACGGACGACGGTGAGGACCCGGTTCTGGCACATTGGCAGTTCGAGCTCGGCAAGACGGTGGCGTTCACGAGCGGATACTGGTCTGTTTGGGGCGAGCAGTGGACGCAGTGGCCCAAATACGCCAAGCTCTGGGCGCAGATCGTCCGGTGGACGATGCGGCAGGAGACGCCGGCGAACTTCGAGACATTCACCAAGGTCGAGGGCAACCGCGGGCGCATAGTCATCGATGCGCTCGACAAGGACGCCAGTTATCTCAACTTCCTGAACCTCCGCGCGAAGGCAATCGGTCCGGACAACAAAGCCATTCCGCTCGAGTTCTCCCAAACCGGACCGGGGCATTACGAGGCGGAGTTCGATGCGGAGCAGGCCGGCCAATATCTCGCCAGCATCCAGGTGTTCGAGCGAGGGAAGCAGCGCGGCACGATCCGGACGGGGTTGTCGCTGCCGTTTTCACCCGAGTACCGCGATCTCACGCCGAACGAGGCGCTGCTGCGTCAGGTGAGTGACATCACGGGCGGGCGATGGCTCGACGGACCGCCTCAGGAGGCGAACATCTTCAGCCACGACCTTCCCCCAACCGAGGCGAAGCGGCCCGCGTGGGAGTGGGTGCTCGCGTGGTTGATCCTCCCGGCGTTTCTGCTTGATGTTTCGGTTCGGCGACTGGCGAGCTGGTTGGCGCTGTCGATCGCGGTGGAGATCATCGTGCTCTTCGTCCTGCTGTTCGGGCTCGATATGCGATACGGATGGGGCATCGCCGGGGCTGTCATCCTGGCGGAACTGATCGGTTGGACAATCCGCTTCCGCTACATCGGCCCGCTTTTCGACTTTATGACACACACGGTCACCGCACTCGCCCGAACGGGGCAGCGGAGTGAAGCCGCCCTCGAACAGCTCAAGGACACGCGGGAGCGCGTCCGGGAGGACCTCGATGTGGGTAAGGCCGAGCGACTCGAGAGGCTCGGTAAGGAAATCGGATCGATTCCGATCGGGGCAGCAGCCGGTCGTCGCTACGACGCAGGAGATGAGCAGGAGGGCAAACCGGCGGGAAATCTCCATGAGGCGCTTGGGGGTGCGAAATCCGCCGGGGCACCGGCCCGGAAGCACCGCAAACCGGCCGGCGCCGGTGATCAGAAAGAGGATGAGCAGGAGTCGGCCATGGATCGCCTTCGAAAGGCACGCGACCGCGCGAAGCGCGACATGGAAAAGGATGAGTAAACGTCAAAACGTCGAAACGTCAAAACATCAAAACGTGCTTTGCCGAGAGAGGATTCTCGATCCGGTAATCAAAGGGATTCCCGGGCTGGCGGTTGCCATTTATGAGAGGAGTGGATCATGGCTTCGACAATTGATCCGGCTGTCCAAAAGGCGACGGAAGAATTTCGCAACAAATACCAGGCTGTGCGGGATGAGATTCGCAAGGCGATTGTCGGGCATGAGGACGTCATTGACGGCGTGCTGACGGCGATGTTCGTCGGCGGGCACGTGCTTATCGAGGGCGTACCGGGCCTGGGCAAGACCTACCTCATCCGCACGCTCGCACAGGCTGTGGACCTTCAGTTCTCGCGCATCCAGTTCACGCCTGACCTGATGCCGGCGGATATCATCGGCACGACCATCATCTCGGAAGACCCGGCAAGCGGGAAACGAACGTTCGAGTTCCAACGAGGCCCGTTGTTCGCGCAGATCGTCCTGGCCGACGAAATCAACCGGGCCACGCCCAAGACACAATCGGCGATGTTGGAGGCCATGCAGGAACACCAGGTCACGATCGGTGGTACGCGGCATCAACTGGAAGAGCCGTTCTTTGTCATGGCCACGCAAAACCCGATCGAGCAGGAGGGCACCTACCCGCTACCCGAAGCGCAGCTCGACCGCTTCATGTTCAAGCTGATCGTTCAGTACTCGGGACGGGAGGAGCTCAAGGAAATCGTCGATCGCACGACGACCGGGCGCACACCGTCAATCAAATCGGCGATGACGGGCAAGGAGATCATCGGCACGCAGAAGCTCGTCCGGCGCGTGGTGATGGCCCCGCACGTGCAGGACTATGCGATTCGATTGACGATGGCATCGCACCCCAGCGGTCCGTTCGCCGTGGAGGTAACGAACAAGTACGTTCGGTGGGGTGCCAGCCCGCGTGCGGTGCAAACGCTCACGCTCGGCGCCAAGCTCAGCGCCCTGCTCGACGGCCGATTCAACACGAGCTTCAGCGATGTGCAGAGGATCTATCTGCCGGCCATGCGCCATCGGGTCCTGCTCAACTTCGAGGGCGAAGCCGAAGGCGTCAGCACCGACGACGTGCTCAAGGAAATCCTCGAGAAGACGCCGACGATGTCGGAGGCGGCGGCGTAGGCGAAATGGCACTGGCTGAACCGAAAGAAACGGATCGCCGCCCGTTCAACCCGCGGAGGTAGGATTCGACGTGGCTACGTTGACCCAAGCCAAAAGCGACGAACTGCTCGCCCCGGACTTCATGGCCAGGCTCGAGCAGCTTTCCCTCATGAGCCGGAAGATCTTCGCCGGAAAGATGCGCGGCGAGCGGATCAGCAAGCGCAAGGGTGAATCGGCCGAGTTCGCCGACTACCGCAACTACGTCGTCGGTGATGACCTGCGCTTTCTCGACTGGAACATCTACGCCCGGCTCGACGCCCTGTTTCTCAAGCTCTTCCTCGAGGAGGAGGATCTTCACGTCAGCATCCTGCTGGACGTATCGAAGAGCATGCACTGGGGCGAACCGGACAAGGGGCTCTACAGCCGGCAGGTGGCGGCGGCCATCGCCTATGTCGGGCTTGTCAACTTCGACCGGGTCAGTATCTACGCCTACGCCGACGGTTTGCAGCATGAGCTCGCCGGTGTGCGCGGTCGCCGATTGATGTTCAAAATCGTCGACTTTCTCACGCGCGTCGAGTATGACGACGTCAGCAGCCTGCCCACAGCCTGCAAGCAATTCGCCATCCGCCATCCCCAACCGGGCATCGTCCTTTTGCTCAGCGATTTCTTCGAGAAGGGCGGGTATGAGGATGGGTTCCGGTACCTGCTCGGACGCAACTATGACCTGTATGCCCTGCAGATTCTCAGCCCCGAGGAGGTCGATCCGTCCCTGGTTGGCGACCTGCGGTTGACGGATGTCGAGGATGACGACACGGCTGAGGTTACGATCAGCCGCGCGCTGGTCCATCGCTACAAGCGAAACCTCCGGGCGTATTGCGAGCAGCTTAGGGAGTATTGCACGCGACGCGCGATCAGCTATCTGTTTACGACGACCGAGACGCCGTTTGATCAGATCATACTCTCCTATTTCCGAAAGAGGGGGCTCTTGAAGTGACCGCCGCAACAGGGGCCTTTGGGCCGGGCAATCGAGCGGGCTCGCGGAGGTGTCGCGCATGAGCTTCCTGAACGCCACGATGATTGCGATCGCAGCCGGGCTCACAATCCCGCCGCTCATCGCGCTCTACTTCCTGAAGCTCAAGAGGAACGTTCGGGCGGTTTCCTCGACGCTGCTCTGGAAGCGGGCGGTCGAGGACCTGCACGTCAACGCGCCTTTCCAGCGACTGCGCAGCAGCCTGTTGCTTCTGCTGCAACTGCTTGTCCTGATCGCCGCGGCCATCGCGCTGGGCAAACCCATGTTCCAGGTCACCGAGACACACGAATCCACCATCGTGCTCTTGATCGACCAGTCGGCGTCGATGGGCGTCGTCGAGGAGGACGGCCGGTCGCGCCTCGAAACGGCGAAGGAGCAGGCCAAACTCTACACCGACAACATGGGCGACGACGCGCGGGCCATGATCATCTCCTTCTGCGATCGTGCCAACGTCGTGTCTCCGTTTGACACGGACAAGCGAGCCTTGAAGCGGAAAATCGACCTGATCGAGCAGACACAGAGCAGTTCCAACCTCGGCGAGGCGATGAGCCTGGCTGAGGCCTATACGCAGAACATGATCATCGGCCGAAAGGATCAGCCCGACATCGAGATGAGATCGGATGCCCCGCCGGCCACGGTTGTCCTGTTTACCGATGGACGAATCGAGGATGCGGATCGCGTCTCCCTCCAGAAGTTCGACGTTAACAACATCCAGGTCATCAATGTCGGAAGACGAAGCGACAACGTGGGCATCGTGTCCATGAGTGCCCGGCGCCACTACGAAAGACCGGAAATCCTGGAGGTGGCAGCCACTGTCGAGAACTTCGGGCCCGAACCCGTCACCGTTGACACCGTGCTCTATGTCGGCGGACGGAACGTGGACATTCAGACCCTTCAACTCGCCGCAGCGCGTAAACCCGAGGGCGAAACATCCGTCGGCGACAGCGAACCTTCGCTTGAAACCATCAGCGTGGCGGTCTTCGACGAGATCGAGTACACGGGCGGCGGTGTTGTCGAGGTGCAACTTCGCGTCGAGGACGCACTGCCGGCGGATGATCGGGCATGGACCGTCATTGAGGAACCAAGGCACATCCGAACTCTGCTGGTAACGGAAGGCAACCTGTTCCTGCAAAACGCCTTGGGCGTCCTGCCGCTCGATCTGGTCACGATGACTCCTGCGGAATATGAATCGGCGGACGACAAGGAGCTGACCGACGGCGAACGGAGTCTCTTCGACGTCGTAATCATGGATGGTCATTCCACGGCCCGCCTGCCCCAGGGGAACTACCTGTTCTGGGGGGCGATTCCAAAGGTCGAAGGCATAGCGACCGGTCCGGTGATCGACGATCAGGTCATCTTCAACTGGGACGACACGCATCCGATCCTCCGGCACGTGGCTGTCGAGACGATCTTCGTCTACGAATGGTTGACGCTGAACCTTCCGCCCGAAGCGGTGTCGATCATGGACGGTGAGACCTCTCCGGTGCTCAGCTACGTATCCCGTGATGCGAGCCAGTTCCTGATCAGTGCGTTTCGGCTGATCGTGGATGATGAGCTTGGGTACACCCGAATGAACACATACTGGGTCACGAGCGTGGACTTCGTCGTATTCATGCAAAATGTCGTTCAGTTCCTGTCAGCCAACCTGGCCGCGGGCGGCAAAAAGAGCGTGTTCCCGGGCGAGCCGGTAACGCTGCCCATTCCCAAGCGCACCGAACAAGTAACGGTCACCCGGCCGGACAAGGTGTGTGACCAGGTCCCCTCGGCCGGGTATCAGACCATCCACTACGCCGACACCCGCCAGGTCGGTGTGTACCGGTTGGACCCCGGTTTGCAGGGCCACGACGCCTTCGCGGTGAACCTCTTCAACGCGGTGGAGAGCCGGGTCGAGCCGCTCGAAGAACTCACAATCGGGGCCGTCTCCGTCCAGGCCCAGGCCGGCACGGTCGAGGTCAACGAACCCGCCTGGCACTGGTTCCTGATTTCACTTCTCGTCTTGCTGCTTCTTGAGTGGGTGGTCTACAATCAGCGCGTCTTCGTGTGAGAGGGACCGGGATCTCGCCCCGGCATGTACGTCTATCGTGGAGTCAGTCTTGGAGTCGCTCAGGGTAGCCCTGCTTGGTCTGCACGGTGTCGGTGTAGAGTACCTGACTGCGATCCAGTCCAACGATCTGTTCACGCTCACGGCTGTTGCAGAGGCGGACGGGGAGCTTCTTCGGCAACACACGGAAGCCAAACCCCTCAGCACCTTTCAGGACTATCGATCCGCGATCGTGGAAATGGCGAGGGCGGGTCTTGACCTGCTGTTTGTCGCCCTCGAACCGTTTCAATCGATCGACTATATCGAGATGGCGGCCGAACACGGCATCGGCGTGTTTCACAAAGCGCCGTTTGCACGCAGCTCGGCGGAGGCCCGGCGGCTCATCGGGCGGTTCGAGGAAGCGGGTCGCCCGCTGATTGTGTCACGTCCGTGGCAGTTTGAGCCTGCTTACGATTCGCTGACGCATAGGGCTGAGGTGCTCGGTCGTGTTCACGCAGCCGCGGCGGAGGTGCGCACGAGCGACGGTTCGGAAGGCTGGCGGGGCGACTCCGTGCGTGCCGCCGGGGGCGTTCTGCTCAATGGGGCGTACGAACAGCTCGACATGCTCGTGCACCTGATGGGCCTGCCGGAATACGTGGATGCCCAGTGCAGCGCAGCCGTCCCGCCGGGCAAAACGTCCAACTACGACACGGAAGACGCCGTCCAACTCTCACTGCGGCTTACGGGCAAAAGGATCGCCTCGCTGACGGCGTCGCGCAAAGCCGCCGCGTCCCATTGGCACGTTGCACTGATCGGAGAGCATGGATCGATCGACCTGAGTGAGGACCGGTCGCGATTCCAGCCCGCCGACGGCAGACGGGCAAGGTCCCGCAGGGTCCGAACGACGTGCCGCGCCCAACCGGCCATCAACGCCTTTGGGGCGGCCTTGTCCGCCGGCGATGAGAAGCTCCCATCCACCGCAGCCGAGCATCTGCCCACCACAGCGGTTGTCGAGGCCGCCTATCTGTCGGTCAGGACGGGCACCGCGGAGTCACCATCGCAATTCCTGGATGATTAGAGCGGGTTTCGTTTTTGTGTAGCGGTCTCTTGCCTGCGAACAGCGTGTCCTCCTCGGGATATCCGCGCGGACTGAAGTCCGCGGCTCGCTACACGATTCCCGAGAGTGCTATAATACCAGTTCTAGTAAGAATCTGCCGACACCTCCCGTTTTGAGCCGCGGGCTGCCGCAAGGCGGCTTTGCCGCGCCCGCGCGGACCCGAAACTGCGGGAAGACGCCAGCAAACCTGATGCGACGAATCGGCACTATCAAACTGCCCTTGGTATAAGAGGTTTACGCGTTATTGAGGAGCGACAAGATTCTGACTGGTGATATCCTCGGCCTGCGTGGCGGACCCGCCGGTGCTGAACGATTTGATTTGAGCCCCCGGATCGACCAGGAACAGCAGGATGAATTCATAGTCGCCGGTAAGATCGGTTTCCTCGTTGATCTTGTCAAAATCGCCCAATCCCCCGATCGAGCCGACGGGGTCGCTGAAGTACTGCACCTCGGCCACGCGTCGCCCGTTCACATTGGCGACGGCGTATTTGCCGACGATCTTGTGCCGCCGTCCGCGGGCGTCTTC
Organism: uncultured Phycisphaerales bacterium; assembly: GCA_965371725.1. GTDB lineage: Bacteria > Planctomycetota > Phycisphaerae > UBA1845 > UBA1845 > CBDUZO01. Next base: position 25,391 of record CBDUZO010000012.1, on the reverse strand, counting down.
CACGACGTAGTTCTGGATCGTTCTGACGGTGTGGCTCAAGGCACGGCCGATCCCGCTACGGGCATGAAGGAACTCCGCGTTGAGCTGAAGCAAACGCTTGTCGGAAGGGACCCGGAACCTGCTGATCTCGCGATCCGATCCTCCGGCCTGTTCGTCCAGATAGCCGACGAGGTGGCCGTTAACCAGCGCTCCGCGTCTGACCTCGGCGCTCTTGAGCCGCCGGTAGGACCGCCATCGGATCGGCATTTCATTGCTGAAGCGCGATCCGCTCTGCTGGCTGGCCACTCCGCGAATGTTGCCTCGACGGCCTGAGGCGGAACGCTCGGACGGGACCGAACCCCGCTCACCCGGCGACGCTGCCTCGGACGCCGGGTCCCGGCCGGATGGTTGGGCCGTGGCCGTCTTCTCGGATGGTTGTGGGCGCGAGCCGGACCTTTCGCGCTGGAAAGAGATGTTCATCCTCGCGCAGCGTTTGTACTCCAGAAAGCTCGGTTCGAAATCATCCGGAAGCTCAAAAACAATCTCGACCTGACCTTCGTTCCCGTCCCGCGGCACCATTGGCCTGTCAACCACAGGCCAAAAGCCGCCGCTCTTCCTTATCGCCCGGACGTGCCGGTTGGGAATCTCGTCCCTTTCCTGCTGAACGGCAATCGGGTGGTACTGCTCATAATGGTCGGTCCTCGTCCGGCGACCCACCAGGCGAAACTGCCGGAGGGTGAACCTGTGGGATCGGTTTTGGTCCATCGCGGCACGATTGAGCTTCACGCGCGCCATCTGGAATGAATAGCCCGTTCTTGGCTGAACGGGCTCGAATCTGTCCGGTTGACTTCCCTGCTGCGTGGCCGGGGTCAGGTTGTACACGAAGTCGACCGGCTGGGTCGACACGACGGATGCGGACCTCGGCGGCGCGAACCGTCCCTGCCCCAACGGGGCCGCGTTAAGCCAACCGGTAGCCTGGATGAGATCGGGATGGTCCGTGCCAAAGCTGCGTTTCCCGCTGAACAGACCGTCGGAGAGCATGGACGCGAGCGAGACGGCGAAACGATCCGGCTTAAGCCACAACTCATCCCCCTCGGCATCGGCGCTCGGAACCTCCGGCGTCTCACCGCTTTTCGCCATCCACGGATAGACCGGAACACGGGCAAACCCGAAAACCGCCCCATTGTTGAACGGGATCATCTGCACGGCCGACGCCATCACGCCGACAACGACCAACGCCGTGATGACGCCGCACACGGCCCCACCGGCCCGGTCGACCCAAGACGGCAACAAGCTTGACCGATGAATGGCGTGATCCACGACCACCCGGAGTACAAGAAGCGGAACGCCAAACGTGGCTGCCAGCACAATACCGGCGGAATAGTCACGCTGCCAGCGGGGTGCGAGCCAGTTGACGGCAACCCACTCGTAACAACCGAACGCCGCCGCCGCACAGCAGATGGTCAGAACGGTCATGATCAGCGCGCTGAACAGACCGTGCGACGATTGCACGAACGCAATGACCAGGAACAGAATCACCAATACTAAAGCAAACCACATGGCCCCATTCGACCCCTATTTCTTGTCGCCGTTGCGCAGAATGCGAAGGACCTCGTTCATACTGGTCGTACCGTCGATCACCTTCAAAAGCCCCTCCTCCTGAAGATAGAACATCCTGTTCTTGCGGCACTGAGCCTTGATCTTGTTGATCGGCGCGCCCTCGGCAATGAACTTTGCCACCGTGGGATCGACCACCAGAAGCTCGAAAACGCCGGTGCGCTCCAGGTACCCTGTCCCCTGGCACGTCTGGCAGACAATCTTCTTACCCCTTCGGTCAACCTTGGGTTCGCTGGGCGGGCGGTAGAAGCAATCGATCTTGTCCGCCGGGAGGTTCAGCTTCTTGAGCGTGGCCGCATCCGGTCGGAACGCCTCGCGGCAATCGGAGCAGAGCTTCCGGATGAGCCGCTGGTTGAGCACACCGAGCAACGCCTTGGCCGCCAACGGATCGTCATCGAGGAAGTTGATGTAACGGCTCAGGGCGTCGAACGTGTCCTTCGCCTGCATACCGAGGTATATCTTACGGTCATCAGCCGCGGCACGGGTGGCGAGCTTGACGGTGTCAGCGTCGTCGCAATCGGACACGAGGATGATATCCGGCTCCCGCCGAAGGACCGTTTGCAGCATGCGGGCGTAGCTGATCTCGCTCTCGTGTCCCTCGTGGGATTGCTGCGTGATGTTGTCCAACTCGACGAACGATCGCTTCTCAACCGCATGAATGTTGTGGATGTAGACGTCGTGGCTGCGAATCACGGCGTACTGCGTCGTGGTCAGACCGTTCCGCGCAGGCGATGTCATCAGGAACAGACCGGTCGGCTTGCCCAGAATACCCCTGATGGCTTCGAGACGCTGCGGGGCAATCCCCAGATCATGCGCCTTCATGAGCGTCGGACCGGCCTGGATGTGCAGACGCAGGCGCTCTCCAGCCACGGTCCCCGACGTGTGCACCTCCGTGAAGCCGATGTCGCCCTCATGGCTCAGCAACGCCACCTTGATCCGGCCCATCTGCGGACGACGAATCTCCTCAACGTTCAGCCCGGCAACCAGCTTGAGGTAGCGGATGACCGTCTCACCCTCCTCGAGCAACACACCATCACCCTGCTCGGCGGGGACGCCGTCAATATGATAGACAACCCGGTATCGCTCCTTGCCGGGAACCATCTCCAAATCGGACGCCCGGCGCCAAAGCATGTCGTACAGGAAGTCCTGAACGGTGTGATACCCCTTGATCTCATCCGCGTCGGTCGGTAGCTCGACGAAATTGCCCTTGGAATCATCAAGCCGAACGCGCAGGTCCTTGTCCAGCCCCTTCTTGCGTGGCCCATCGCCCAGGATGAGACGCTTGAAATGACCGATGGTCAGGAAGCGGGCGTTGGGAACGACTCGATTGTTTCGGTGGATGAGATAGAACAGCAACGCGCCGCCGGCAAGCAGAATCCAAAACCCCAGGCCGACCAGGAAGAGATTCCCCTGCCAAGGCACCGCGAAAAGGACGAAGTACCCAACCAGCGCCCCCGAGATAACGATAAGGTTCCACTGCTCGCGCTTCGTCTTGACGACGTCGGTGTCCTTGTCGACCCACTGTGCGCCGTACGCCCATGCGTAGAGCAGCACAACGATCGTCCCGATTTTGTACAGGTTGACGTACCCGAACCCGTCCGGAAGAGCAGCCAGGAAAGACAGTGCAGTCGTAGGTTCCATTCTGTTCTGTGCTACGCCGCGGCCATGCGGGACGGACACACAACCGGCTCGGAAAGCCAGTCAGTCAACACGTTGTCGCCGGTCTCCAAGATCCCGCGAGCGTCACAATCCCCTTGTCGGGTGGGCAACCGCGGTCCAATCCAGTCCTCGCGGAAGACCCGTCTCGCCTCTACCCGCTACCAACGCGATCTCACGAATCGTCCGAACGCACATGGTACGGCCGGAAGCCCGTGGCGCCAATTCCACGATCGTGGCATCCCGCGATGAACCCGCGGATGGTAAGGCGGCAGGCAACGTCCTCGCAACAGAGCGTGCCTGGATTTACCCGCCATACTCCCGGAAGCCCTTCCCCCGAGAAACCGTGAACATCTGTGATATCTCCAAACCTGCGAGGGCTTGACGCCGGAGTTCCGCACGGACGCCGTAGCCGCTCACTATGGATCGAGCCAACGCCGACGGGCTTTCAGGCGATCCCACGACCGCCGTCGATCCGGATAATCTCCCCTGTGACATAGTCGCCCGATTCGACGAGGAACCGGACCAGGCCAGCCACCTCCTCGGGCGTGCCCTCGCGGCCCAGCGGAACCTGACGGACCAGGTTCGATCGCAACTCCTTCGAGTACCGCTCCGGGAACACGGCAATCCCCGGTGACACCCCGCAAACCGTCACCTTGGGAGCAAGAGCCCGCGCAAGGGCCTGCGTCACGGCTTTCAACGCCGCTTTTGACGTGCAGTAGGCAAGGTGGGAGGGATAGGGCCTCTCGGCAGCAATATCGCACAGGTTGACGACCCGCCCGCCCTCGCCCGCCTCCAGGTACTTGCGGGCGTGGTGGCAAAGCCCCACCGGCGCCGTGAGGTTGACGCGTAGCATCATCTCCCAAAAGGCGGGATCGAACCGGTCAATCGTGTCCAACGCGTCGGGCGGAAACGCGGATGCATTGTTGACCAGGATGTCAAGCCTTCCGAACGCATCCACCACGCGGCGAATGATCGCCGGCCAGCTCGCGGGGTCGTTCAGATCACCCTGGACAGCCACGGACGCTCGGCCAAGGCCCGCCAGCTCGGCAACCAGGTCCTCAGCCTCCCGAGCGGAACTGCGGTAGTGGATCGCAACGTCGCAGCCGGCCCGCGCGAGTTCCAGAACGATCGCCCTGCCGACACGCTTCGCCCCCCCCGTCACCAACGCGGCCTTTCCCTTGAGATTCACGGCTGTCCGCCCGCCTGTCTGTTGATAAGCCCGCTCAACACCTGCACACGCTCGGCCTGCTCGTTTAGCCCGGAATTCAGGGACACCGCCCGGGCCAGGGCCCGCTTCGCCCCGTCCAGGTCGCCGGTTCGGGCAAGGCAAACGGCCCGAGTAAAATGCGAGTGGGCATGACCGTCGTCCAGGGCGATGGCCTTGTTCAACGCGTCGATGGCTGTGGCCGGACTTTCGTCGTTCGCGCGGGCCACGCCCAGGTGATACCAGGCGCTGACACGCTCGGGGGCCAGCGTCGTTGCACGGGCGAACTGCTCGGCGGCTTGGGCGGGTTGCAGTTGAGCGAGCAGGGCAAGGCCCAGCAACTCGAACGCCACGGGGTCGGTCGGCCTGATCTCGGTGAGCGCCCGGAACGTATCCACCGCTTCGGGAACCTGCTTCGCACCGAGTTGGGCCCGGCCAAGCGTCCTGAGCATCAAGGTATCACCATCGTCAACCGCCAACACGAGCGAGGCGGTCTCGATGCTGGCATCATAGCACTCGCCCGCCAACAGGACCTCGGCTCTGCAGCGCAGTACATCCAGCCGGTTGGGAGCAACGGCGTAGGCCCGCGCAATGGCTCGCTCAGCCGCATCGATCCTGCCCCGTTGGAGGAAGTGTCTGGCGAGGATCACACCGGCGTCCGCGGCAACCCCGTCCACTGCCAACGCCTCGGACAAATGGGCCTGGCCATCTTCAACACGGTCGAGGCCAAGCTCGATCTGCCCTTGCAGGACAAGGAGTTCGGGGCTGTCCACGCCCGTTTCCCGGCACCGCCGGACCGCCTCCAGGGCTGGTTCGTAACGTGCGAGGCGGTGGTACGCCAGGGCGAGCGTGCAGGATGTCTCCCCAGGGTCGGCGCCGGACGCGTCGGACGCGAGAGCCCACTCGACGGCGGTCTCGTATCGTTCGAGCGTCAGATAGAGCGCAGCCACGCGAGCGATGGTTTTCCAATGGAGCACGTCGACGGTTATGCCGTCCGCTTCGAGTTCTTGGATCGCGGCCTCCACGTCATCGAGCACGAGCGCATCCGGGTCACTACCCAACGTGTCGGCCAGCGCCATCAACGTGTTCACGATGGCCGGTGGGTTTGCCTCGATCGCCTGGTCCGGACGGTCCACGCCCAACGACGCCTGTGCATCCGACGCTGAAACCGGTTTGGGATCCGAATCGGCCACCCACGCCCGCCGTTCGGTCTCGATCGCGGCAACCTGCCGCTCCATCTCGCCAATCCTCTCCTGCAGTCGGCGCATCTTGGCGTTCTGAAGAATGGCTATGACAAGAACGGCGAGGATCACAATGGTCAAACCGGCAATCTGGGTAGCCGTCAACAGGTTGACCCTGCGGTAGATGGCGTTGTTACTCGAATGACGCATGTTGACGTTCTTCATGTCAGGACCACCGCGATCGGGTGAACACGGCGGAATTCGGCCGTGTCGCTCCCGTGCGGGAAGAGGACATACGCCGGAGCCGGTCTACGTACCATCGTGCTCCACTCCATCGTCATCCCCGCATATGTAGTCCCCACGAATCGTGTCGCCCGTGGAGGGAGCACCCTCCCGCCGAGGGACCGCCGCCTTGCGAGGCCTGCGAGAAAACCAGACGAGCAAAACGCCCCCGCCCACAATCACGGGTAGCAGAGCCAAACCAGTCTGGAGCAGCCGGGTAACGCTCGTTGCATCCTCGCGCGATTCGGGAGTCTCGGCATCATCCACCGCTACGGCCGTCATCGGCGGGGCGGAGGCGGAGGTGCGGTAGACCCAACTGCCCCACGCCCACAACATCAACAGCAGCCCCCCGACGAGAAAAACCAGCGCCGCACGAAACCGGAAACTGTCTGCACCGTGTGTTCCAAGTGTCATGAGGTCTGCCCCTCCCACCAGTGACAATCGGTTCGTGGGTCGGAGGGGTCTTGCTCGCGCAGCTTCTCGAACCACTCCCGCTGCTCGTCCGTTGGGTTCTTCGGCGGCACGATGCTTATGACCACATACTGATCGCCGCGCTCGTCCACGCCGTGCTTTTTGATTCCGCTGCCGCGAAGGCGCAGCTTCGTTCCGCTCGGCGTGCCGGGCGGGAGCGTTACGGTCGCTCGACCGTCAAGCGTCGGGACCTCTATTCTCGCGCCGAGGGCCGCCTCCGCAACGGTGACAGGCACGGTGAGGTGAAGGTCGGCGCCTTGCCGCGTGAAGTACCGGTGCGACGCGACCGAGCATACCAGATGCAGATCGCCGGGAGGCCCGCCATTCGCGCCGGGTTGCCCCTTCCCCTTCACACGGATTTTCTGGCCGTTACGTACGCCCGGCGGGATCTTTACGTCGATCGATTGTCCCGGCCCACCGTCCACCGGGCGCAGGGTGAACGCGATCGTCGTTCCATAGATCGCCTGCTCGAACGTAATGTTGATCCCCTGCTCGATGTGGGTGCCGCGTTGGGGCGTGGGCCTTCCGGCTGTTCCTCGGCGTCGCCCGCCGAAGATCTGATCGAAGATGGAGGCGTGCTGCGTGCCACCGAAGGCCGAGAAAAGGTCCTCGATGTCCTCCGCGCCGACGGTCGATCCGCCGCCCCATTGATAAACCCGCTGCCCGCGCGGGTTGGTCGACCACCGCCCGACGCCCACCTCGCCGAACTGGTCGTACTCACTACGCTTCTTGGGATCACGAAGGACGGAGTTAGCCTGCTGCACATCCTTGAACTCCTGCTCCGCCGACGAATCGCCCGGGTTGCGATCCGGGTGATACTGCTTTGCCTTGGCACGGTAGGCGCGCTTGATCTCATCCTGCGAGGCGGACCGGCCCACGCCGAGAATCTCGTAATAATCCCGTTCTCCAGGCATCGTAAGATCGCGTACCGGAGTGTCTGAGCGCCACCCGGCCCTCACTCAACACGGGTCAAGGGCAGGCGTGAGGGACACGTGATCGCATCAGAAGCCCCGGCCGCTCAAGTATAGGCCTGGTCGTGCACCGTGGGAAGCCAGGGCAATCCGACCGGGCAATACCAGGTCCGTGACAGTTCCGGCGGCTTCAGCGTCGTACGCTGATACAGCCTGAAAGGCTGACCTACAGTAGCCGTGGGCAAGTCCCGCCGAGGCGGGACGCCGCCCACGGTAACCCCGACACCCGTTCCATTCGACCCTGTAGGGGTCGCATAAACGTCTCGTTGCACACGCCGCAGAGGATAGACGACCCCTTCAGGGTCGGGCGATTCGGTAGCGTCCTCCGGGGGCGGCGCTACGCTTGCCCCCGGCTATGACAGAGCAGGCCTTCAGCCTGCGACCCCACCCGCCGATTCTGTCACGGACCCGGGCAATACCCTGATCCGCTCAGCCGTGATCACGCTGTTGTGTCGCTGCCTTGAGGAGAATCGGCCGCGGTCGGCTATTCGGTAGGCCAAAGCAGGCGAACCTGCCACGGGGCAAGCGGCACGGACTCACTCGGCCGCCGAAGCGTCTGCCCTGCAAGAAGATCGGCCAAAGGGCCCAAACGCCGGCCACCGCACAGGCCGATACGGCGTTGTCGGTTCGTGAGGTTGACCAGGGCGATACAGGCCTTCCCATCGTCCGTGCGACCCTCCCTGACCAGGATTCCGGCGGCTGGGCTCCCGTCAGGTTCGCGCGCCGTTACACGGATCGCATGTTCGCGCAGCGACCCCAGCGCCTGCTCGATCCGGCGTTGGACGGAGCCCGGATTCTCCGCTTCATCGCGCCGTAGCGAAACCATGACGGCATACTCCCGTTCCGGCTGAGCGCCCGCACGATCTCTGACGACATCGAAACGAATCTGCCGATCGAGCAACCATTCCCATACCGGCTTGATCCAGGGTGCCCAGGCGTTGTCATCGCGTGGATGAACGGCATCGGGGCCGACCGCCATAGCAAGCGCCGGTCTTGCGCCGAAGGGTTCCGTGCAGCGGGGCCCAACATACAGGATATCGAGCGCGGTTCGCGCGACGGTCTCAACACGTGCAGGATTGAGCAGCGCGCTGGGAAACGGGCTGGCTGACCCGTCACGCAGATCCCGCCACCCCGGTAGCAGGCCAAGCGACAGCCCCTCGATCGCGTCAACCCACATGGCCGTGGCCAAAACGGTCGGACCATCCTGCGAACCGACCGCTTCAACGGGTGGGGCCCAGTCGGCGACAGCGTAACGCGGTCCACCGATTTCACCGCGGGCCAGCGCCCTTCGCGCGAGCCACGCAGCCCAGGACTCACCCAGAGCATGGGCCTTCAGCGCGCATCGGTCCGTCCCGGTGTTCGGTGGGTTCTGAAGCAGATCGGAGAGGCTGACGCTCCTTATCATTGCCGTTGCGGCGTTCGGATCGGCGAAGACCGGCGTCGCATTACCCCTCGCCGTAACACAAACGGTAGCCATCCCCAACGCCTCGACGCGCGCGCGCACAAGCTCGGTTGTCCCCGCGAGCGCCCGGTTGTTCACCGGGCGGGCGTAGACCCGCATCCCTAACGCGGCCAGCAGATCGAGATCACCGAACGGAACGTGATGCCGCGTGACCGTCGACCGGTCGACGTAAGCAAAGAGTGGCGTCCATGTCGGGTCGTCGAAGCTCGCCCCCGTAACGCGTAGACGATGGGGACGAAACCTCGGGTACGGCTCCGGCCGGCCGACTCGCTTCACGGCCTTTTCCGCCCAGGTCAACATGGTGTCGAGCGTCGAATCAGGAATCGCGCCGTTCCCCAACTCGCGCAGGTGAATCTCGCGCTCGAGCATCGACACTTCTTTTACCAAGACCGCAAGGCTTGCTCGCGCGTAGGGGCGATCGAACCACGCGAAGTGGAGAGTGTCGAGCAAGTCCTCACCACCCGCCAACGCGTTGACGCGTTGCTCGAGTTGGGCGACGCGTGTCTGAAGCCGCCCAAGTCGCACCGCTTCCCGCCCCGGCGGATCGGCGGAGGCAAGCGGAGGCAGCGTCGCTATCGCAGTCACGATCCCCAAGCAGACCAGGCATCGGAGCGATCGGACAAACAGCGGCGGCACGTGGATCATCGTCCCCACCTCCACCAGCGCTTCTTCTTGCCCTTCGCTCCGGACGACATACGGGAGATCATGACGGAGGTGCTGGGAAGCTTTGCCCGCAGACCGACAAGCCTCTGCCGGGCGAAGTGCTCCGGGTTGTCGTGAAACCGGCGGCGCGACGCCTCGTGAAAGAAGGCCTCCGGCGGCGGGAGCGCGTTCTCGTCGTCCTCGTAGAACTTCAAGGCCTCATCAAGACACTGGGCCGCTTCCAGCCCGAGCCGGCGAGCCTCGACCTTGTCCGTTTCCCGCGAGGCCGCCTCGGCAATGACGCGAAACAGCGTGATCCACTGGGCCACGTCGATGATCCGCGACGGCTCCTCGGTTGGATTGACAAGCGGAGGGCCGCCGGACTCATCCGTACCCGGTCCGCACGGGAGCTCGAAGGCAACCTTGGTCACATTCCAACATCCCTCGCACGTCACGGTCATGCCAAGAACGAGCGGTTCAGCCTCCGGATGAACGGGCTTGGCACCGGAACCGGTAAGCGGGCCCTTACCGCATGCATCGCACGGCGTGGCCATCAGGTAGAGGTAAGCCTCGGCCAGACTGTGCGCGACGAGTGGTTCATCGGACATGGCCAGTTACCTGTCGCGGCATGGGTTTGGCGCATCATCTCGCGAGCGGCGAACCGCGCCGGCTCGCATGTCAGCGCGCTGTCGCTTAGGGCGGTCCTAACCGCCCTCGTCTGCCTGATCCTGTTCCTCGGCGGTGGTGTTGCTGTCGGGTTCCGCCGCCGCATCATCGGCGGGCTCTTCGGGTTCGGCTTGCTGCGGTTTGAGCATCGCCACCTGCTGTTCGAGCTGTTGGAGCACAACTGCGGCCGGCGCCTGATCGGACTGGAGCATCTGAACCATCGCGTCGAAGCCGCTCAACAGTGCATCCGCCTGCGCACCAACCACGGCAGCGTCAGGCAAACCGACCATCTCGAAAAACCACTCGTCGTCGACGAGTGTGAACCGAATGGACGAAACGATCGAACCTGGCGGCATGTCACCCGTCGCTTCCGTGTCGCCTATAACGGTGATCTCTCCGATAGTGAGATCGAGCGAAGTCGTCTCATGGTCGAGGAAGTCCATGACCGCCTTGATACGGTCCGCGTCATCGGGGAGCTTCTCCTGGAGCACGGAACGAAGCGAGGTCAACTTCTCTGCGACCGTGCCCGAGGCCAGGAACATGGCTTTGAGGACCTCTTGCTGCTCATCGATGAAGTAGAGGAGTAGCTCCTCGGTATCGCGTTCGGCTGCGACCTCGTTGTACTCCTCGATCAGGTCACGAATCTCCTTCTCAATCCCGCCTGCCCCTTCCGCAACCGGTTCTTCGGGTACTTCGTCGAAGTTGGGCTCCCGGAACGGAACCCACTCCGCCGATGCTCTTCTGCTCTCGCCGGTCACGTCGTACCACGGTGAGCCGGTCGCCATAAGAGGCCTGCCCTCGTCACCCAGGTCACCGTAATGAGAGGGGGTCGGTGCCGTGTCACGGCAGCCGATCAGCGCCAAGGCGACACCACCGGTCAAACATGCAACCCACGAACATCGGACGCAAGCGATCATGATCGGCAAACTCCACGCTACTCTGACCGGAACCACCCGCCGGGCAGGTCATCCACACTAAGCCCCAATGACAAACACGGACGCCCGCCGGCCGGTGTCATGTGAAGACAGGGTATCCCGCGCCCGCGTGGCAGTCAACTCGCACGCACGCGCGGTGACCCACAAGGGTTGCAGGCGCCTTCCACCACCTCGGCCCGCATGTTCCGCGGCGTGGCCCCCGTCCTGGAGGGACGATTGAGAGTCATGTGGTGGGCATTGCCCACCATACGCGTTTCATCCGTCGCACCGGGGTTGACCCGTGGAACAGGCAATGAACTCCCATGACTCGCCGGGCCATTGCCGGCTGCCCGAACGGCGACCAATCGATTACTTCTTCACGCGAGGCATCTCGCCCGCATCGAGGCGACGGAAATAGCTCTTGGCCGCTCGGAGGACGACGGGCGAGAGGATCAGCAGGGCCGGGAGGTTGCACAGCACCATCAGGCCGGTCGTCGCGTCGGAGAAGTTGTACACCGTTTTGAACTCCGGCAAAACCATCCCCAGAAAAACAAAGATCACAAAGAGGAATTTGTAGGGCAGGATCGCGCGAGAGCCGAGCAAGTACTCCGCGCCCTTCTCGCCGTAGTAGCTCCAACTGATCATCGTGCTGAAGGCAAAGAGGCACACCGCCAGAGTCACCATGTACTTTCCGAACCCCGGAAGCGACGTGTCAAACGCGAAACCGGTCATGTCGGCGCCGGTGATGTCGAGATGAACCGGTTGGCCCGGCTTGATCCGTTCCGCCTTCTCGATGTCCTTGCCTTCCAACTCGGATACGTTAAGCGTTACGGTTTTCACGTCCTTCCACCCGCCCCCTTCGCCGATGTCGACAGACTCGATAGGGACAGCCATATCTTCAAGCTCAACACCCACACCGCGGGCCAGATGAACACGGAGCCTCTTATCGCCGGTGATGTGCTGAACGTAGAGAGCTTCGTAAACCTCGGTGAGCTCACCGCCGCACTGCACGATGACCTGGCCGTCCTGGACGGACGCGACCGTGCCGACGGCCGGTCGGTTCCACGCACCCGAGATCAGAAGCACTAACGCGCTCAATGTGCAGATGATCAACGTGTCGATGAAAGGCCCCATTCCCGCAACGATACCCTCTCGGATGGGCTCTTCGGTTTTGGCGGCGGCGTGGGCTATGGCGGCTGAACCCTCGCCCGCCTCGTTCGAGAAGCACGCCCGCCGCAAGCCATGCTTGAACGCCATCCACACGGTCACGCCGGCAAACGCACCGCCCTCAGCCTGTGTGCTGAAAGCCGACTCGACGATCATCACAAGATAGCGGGGTACTTCGGAAGCGTGCGTGAGGATGACGTACAGAGCAGCCAACACATAGATGACGCACATGAAGGGCACGAGCTTCGAGGCCACCTGCCCGATCCGCTTGATGCCTCCGATGATCACGATCGCCACCAGCGCGGAGAACAGCACGGCGGCGACGTGCCTCGGGTCCCAGCCCCAGGGAATCGCATGAAGGAAGTGTTTTCCCAACATGTCGGAGACATTCCATCCCTGGAACATATTGCCGCCGCCGAACGAATTGAGCATGGTGGCGATGGCGAACATAACCGCGAGAATCTTGAACACCACCCAAGCACCGTTACCACGTGCCTTGAGCGGATCGACGAGGGCCTTTTGCATGTACCACATGGGCCCGCCGCGCACCTCGCCGCGAGCGGTCGGGGTGGCGCCCGCTTCGGGCGGAGCGCCGCCGGGATAATCGAGCGTGCGTGCTTCCGTATCCGCCTCCACAAGCGCCGGAGCGCTGGGGTCGGGAACGTCACGGACGTCGCGGAACATGACAGCAAGCGTGCACTCCATGAACTTCAAGGCCATGCCGAACAGGCCGATGATCCACATCCAGAAGACCGCTCCCGGTCCGCCGATCGAAACCGCCACCGCCACACCGGCGATGTTGCCCAGGCCGATCGTGGCCGACAACGCCGCGCAGAGCGCCTGGAAGTGGTTGATGTGCCCGGTGTCCTCCGGTCGGTCGTAGTGGCCGCGGATGCAGGCGTACCCGTGGATCAGAATCCGCCACTGAACGAACTTGCTCACAACGGAGAAGAGCAGCCCGCACCCGAGAAGAAGCAGAAAGAGCGGGACTGACCAGACCCAATTCGCCATGTTGGACGCCAGGTCTTCGAGACTGGGCATAACGGGCTCCGTACTTGGGGTCGGCGGGATCGCGCCAATGCGTCAACGACCGAGAGCAAGGATAGCTCGCACGTCCCCATCGGGCAACCGTTGCAGGGCGTCGCGCTCGCAGTAAGATGTTCCACGTGCGGTGAACCGAGAGAGGCAAGCGTTGGCGCAGACCTGTCAGAGTTACCTTCCATGAACGATATGCCCGAACCCGTCTTGGGGAAGAAGCAGGAGAACTGGAGTTCGAAGCTGGGCGTCGTGCTGGCTGTCGCCGGCTCGGCCGTCGGGCTGGGCAACTTCCTGCGTTTCCCCGGCCAGGCCGTCAATAACGGCGGCGGGGCCTTCATGATCCCCTACATCATCAGCTTCCTCATCCTCGGGATTCCTATTGCCTGGTGTGAATGGACGATGGGCCGGATGGGCGGGCGGTACGGTCAAAACAGCGCGCCGGGTGTCATGTACGCCCTGTGGCGGCGCGCTCCGGCGAAGGCCGTAGGCGCGATGGCGCTGTTGATCCCCGTCGTCATCTATATGTATTACGTTCTGCTGGAGGCGTGGTGTCTCGATTACTGCATCCATTTCATCAAGGGTGGGTTCGCCGAGATGTTCACAGTCGCCACGGCCGAGGCGGCGGACCACGCGGCCGAAGTCCAGGCAATCGTGTCGGTTACAGGTGAGCACTTCAACAGCACGTGTGGGATGAAGGAGCACGGTGCCCTGCTTGAAGGCGGTCGCATGATCTGGCTCGTGCTGATTTGCTTCTTGGTGAACTTCTTCGTCATCTACCACGGTGTTACGCGAGGGATCGAGATGTTTTGCAAGTGGGCCATGCCGCTGCTGATCCTCTGCGCGGTGGTCATTCTGGTGCGCGTTTTGACGCTTCCGGACATCTCCAGGGGACTCGGGTTCATGTGGAACCCGCAATGGGACAAGCTTCTCGAGCCGAAGGTCTGGCTGGCGGCGTCGGGGCAGATTTTCTTTAGCCTCAGCGTGGGGTTCGGTTTGATCCTTTGCTATTCGAGCTACCTCCGCAGCAACGATGACGTCGTGCTCACGTCGCTCAGCGCGTCGAGCACCAACGAAATCTGCGAGGTCGTGCTCGGTGGGATGATCGTCGTGCCGACGGCGTTTCTGTTCCTCGGCGCGGAGAACGCGCAGGGCAGCACGTTCGGGCTGGGCTTCGTGACCATCCCGGCCATTATGAACTTCATGCCCGGCGGGAGCTTCTTCGGGGCAATGTGGTTCGGCTTGCTCTTCCTGGCGGCGGTGACCAGCTCGCTCAGCATGTTGCAGCCGGCGATCGCCTTCCTGGAAGACGGGTTCGGGCTCAAGCGTCGCGGCAGCGTCACCTTGCTCGGCGTGATCACCGCGGTCGGCGCGATGGGGACGATCTACTTCAGCAGAAACGCGCTGGCGTTGGATCACACCGATTTCTGGTGCAACCTGATGATGATCATCGCTGCCACGTGTCAGGTGTTCATCTTCGGGTGGATCATCGGAGCCGAACGGGGCGTGAAGGAGATGAACCGCGGAGCCGATCTGCACGTGCCCCGGTTCATGGCGGTGATGATCCGATACGTCACGCCGACGTTCCTGTGCGTCGTGCTGGTCATGTGGGCGTACACCAACGGCCCCGACTATTGGCGAGGTATGAACCCCGGCCTGCAGCGTGATGTGGGTGAGCGGGGGGTGTATGCCCAGGCTGTCACGGATCACTTCGCGGAAGAAGAACTTGGTGAGAAGGAGCTTGAGGCGCGCATCACCGGGATTCTCGGCCCGGATCGACAGGCAGTCGACACGGCGACGCTGCCCGAGTGGTTGACGTCCGCGACGGTCGAGGACGAGGAGAGTATATCCGTTCCGATCGCGGAGGCGGCGGCGAAGGCGGCCGACGAGGCCTCGCAGGATGCCTCCGTCGCGATGTTCGTCTTCCTCGGCATTGTTGTGTTTTTCATTTTGCTTGTCGCGCTGGCTGACATCGCCTGCCGAAACCGCATCGGCAGGATGATCGCGGCGGCGGAACAAGCCGACCCGACGCTGGAGACATTCCTGTGAACACAACGATCCCACTGCTAGTGATGATGTGGTGGGCACTGCCTCAGGCAGAGTCGACACTGCCGCAAGTAGGGCGGGCACTGCCCACCAGCGGTCTGTTGGCCCAGGCGTCACAAACGGCGGCCGCCACATCGCAAGCGACGGAAGCTCAAGTAGGGTGGGCATTGCCCACCACCGGCCTGTTGGCCCAGGCGTCACAAACGGCGGCCGCCACATCGCAAACGACGGAAGCTCAAGTAGGGTGGGCATTGCCCACCACCGGCCTGTTGGCCCAGACGTCACAAACGGCGGACGCCGCATCGCAAACGACGGAAGCTCAAGTAGGATGGGCATTGCCCACCACCGGCCTGTTGGCCCAAACAACGGAAGCGGATTCGCAAGTCGCGGAGGTCCCCTCGGAGGTGCCGGAGGAGGGCGGGCTGACCTTTGCCGGGACAATCATCATGATCCTGAGCGTTGGGCTGGTCCTTGGATTGGCCGGCTTTTGCATGGTACGAATCCTTGCGGAATCTCGACCCACTGAGCGCCACCACATGCCGCTCGACATCGACACACACGATACGTGATCACGCCGCACCGCGATCACGAATGCCGGTTCACGAATGGCGAAGGGGAGCGTACCGAGGACTGGCCGTGGGCGAGCCTGATCCGCCGGCGTCGGAAGGATATAATACCAAGAACAGTTTGAAAGTGCCGATTCGTCGCATCCGATTTGCCGGCGTCTTCCTGCAGTCTCGCGGCCGCGCGGGCGCGGCAGAGCCGCCTTGCGGCAGCCCGCGGCTTGGTGGTGGGGAATCGGCATTCTTGAACTGGATCTGGTATAAAGAGACAGCGTTCGACACTGGGCGTCATTCTCTTCTTGCCTTGCGGGATCATCGCCTACTTCGTAGGCTTCGAGTATGACCGTGAACGAGCCACGTCACCGATTACGTTGTTTCTTCAGGTGGGCGGGGCTAACCGCATGCATCATGTCGGTCCTCGCCCTGTTGTCGAGTCTTCTCTTTAGCGTAACGATGTATCGAAGCGGTTGGGGTGCCGTACTTGGTTTTGGCTGCATCACTGTTCAAACAAGCAACGCTCAGTTTGGCAATCCTCAGCAGGGTTGGTCGTTTGCAGAGCGGCGAGCAGAGCAACCGCTCATGAGATTCTGGTGGGTGAAGATACTTCATCCTCGACCACAACTGTGGGCTGTAATCGTCCCACTCTGGATACCGCCGCTACTTTTCGGCATCCCCACCTACCTCCTGTGGCGTCGTCACCGTCGCTACCCACCTGGCCACTGCCAAAGCTGTGGTTATGATCTAACGGGCAACGAGTCGGACATCTGTTCCGAATGCGGAAGAGATACCGGGCCCTTGTAGCCTACGTCCTTCCTCAAGGGCGGAGAAGTCGTGACCGCGTGGTCGCGAGAGTAGCACGCCCACAGCTGGCAGATACCAACTTCAGCCTGCGACGCGACCGGCCGTGACGTGGTGGGCGATGCCCGCGCCGGCCGCCTGCATCACGATGCACGTTATCCCTTCACCTTCCTGGCCTGGATTCGGTTCGACTTGAGATCGACGACCTCGATGATCGCGGCGAAGTCATCCTCGACGAGGTATTCGACGAGTTCCTCGGCTGTCATCTGAGCCAGGATGCGAAACGTGGCGATTCCCTTGGTCATGGAGTGGTTGACGCTCTTGATCTTGTCGGGGTGGATGGCCTTGAGCTTCTTCTTGAGCTTGATGGCGTCAACCATGTTCATCCCCTCGACCTCGATCCTGATCTCGCCGCCGGCGCTGATGCGCGTGGCCCACTGCTTCATGGCGTTGCGATAGCACCATTCGACGAGGTCCGCGCCGGCGTTTTCCAGTGCCTTTTTCCCGGCCTGGGGCGATACATCATAGAACCCACGGGCGCCGCCGCGCCAGTTGGGCACGGATTCACTGGCGATCAGCTTGCCGGTGTCGGTGTAGTACATCTTGATCGCGGCGTCGCCGTTGTACATGGCGACTCGCTCACCGGCGAGTGTCTTGACCCCGGCAGCGTTCGCCTGAGCGGTGCCGGTGATGAAAATCTGTGTGCCGAAGTCCTTGGCGATCGCCGCCACTTTGGCCAGGTTCGCCTCCGCCCCGGCGTCAGCGGACTCCTTCTCCATGATCCGGCGGATGTGCTCACCACCATACACGTCAAACCCGACCTCGAGCAGTCGATGCTCGATCCGCGATTCGAGGATGCTGCTATCCTGCACGATCCCGTCGATGCGCTCGAGTATGTAGACGGCGATTCCTGGGCGGCCGATCTGGTCGAGCACGTTCTGTACGGCGCCCCACTCGGAGGTGATCGCGCTTTTGCTCACTTTGGCCTGAATCTTGCAGTACTTCACGCCACCGGCGGCATCGCCTTGTTCGAGGATCTTGTAGTCGGTGACGATCCCATCCGCGCGGGCGTAGATCGAGTCGCGGATCAGCTCGAAGTTCTCGACCTGGCTGTGCGAGCTGATCTCGACAGCCCCGCCTTGCTCGAGCGCCTTTCGGAGCGCGTCGTTGCGGGCGGCGTCCTCGGAGATGCCCATCCCGGTTACGGTGACCGTAACGACATCCTCCTGCGCTGCGGCTGGAAGGACCAGGCACAACACGCCAATCACGCACGGAAGCACTTTTGTTTCCACGTTCGTCATGGTTGATCTCCTCGATCCTCGCGCTGCGAATCACGCCTGCTCGGCGGGTTCGACCGACCTGCCGGGGCGGCTCACCATCGGATTGTGTCCACCGCGCGGTATGCGTCAAGTCAACGCCGGGGGCGACGACCGGGCCGTCACCTCGGGCACCAGGTGACGAGACCGCCGACTGTCATGGAACGTCCCCTGACGGCGCGCACCCGCCCTCGATCCCAGTGGATTAGACCCACCCGGAGTAATTTGGTTAGCCCGCCCCCGCTTGCCGATAGATGACACGGAGGGCAAAGGTATCCGGCCGGTGTGGGCGCCGCTACGACGTCTGGTTCGGACACCCGTTGCAACCTACGATGATCGGCGTACAGGCGGTCCGGTTGCATGCTCCCGGCGGCTCGACGGTTACGGGAGGCTGGAACCGGGAACCCGCGCGAGTGTGCGGTGCGGCGTGCGGTGCGGCGGTGGAGTGGTTCATGCGTCTTGTTCGCGTATCCTATCTGATCGGCGCAGTCTGTGGGATCGTCGCGCTCACGGCGATGGGCTGCGGCGGGAACCTCAGCGAGATTCCGTTCGCATTTCGGTCCACCCCGGTTGACCTGTTTGAGGTCCCATTGATCGTTGATGGCATCGATGCGGGTAACGCGATTATTGACACGGGCGGCGATTACGAGGTCATGCTTCGGGACAACTTCGGGCTCGATATCATCGACACGATCGACGTGCTCGCCTTCGGCGGGCGCGAGACCGTCGACGTAATAGGGGGCTTTACCTACTCGGTCGGCGGTTTTTTCAAGGTTGCGCAGACGGCGATCGTCGGAGACGCGATCTGCGACTGCAACGGTTTGGGGTTTCTCTTCTTCCGCGAGACCGGGCTTGTGCTGGGGCTCGATTTTGCGAGTCGTCAGGTGACGTTCGGGCGGGCACTGCCGATGGCGGGGGTGCTGATCCCATTCCAACCCCCGCCGGCAAGCCTTGACGGTTTTGACACGGCGTTTATCGACGTGGAGCTGACCGAGCGCGAGGACCTGTTCGAGGGAACCGGGTTGTCGCCCGCCGGGAGCCTGCGATCTTCCGAGGGAAACGGCGTGCGCGGGCAGACCCGAACCGTGCGGGCCCTGCTGGACACCGGAGCCAACGTGACGTTGATCCGCCGCGGACTGGTCGGATCGGAGCCGGACGACACCGCCAGTCGTCAGGGCGTTACCATTCACCATGATGATCTTGGGACGGTGGCGGTCAGCGCCTCGCTGTACGATCAGGA
This sequence comes from uncultured Phycisphaerales bacterium, assembly GCA_965371725.1. Taxonomy (GTDB): domain Bacteria; phylum Planctomycetota; class Phycisphaerae; order UBA1845; family UBA1845; genus CBDUZO01. Next base: position 6,178 of record CBDUZO010000012.1, on the reverse strand, counting down.
AGGGCTGCCCGACATCATCATCGGAACGGATGTCATGGGCATCTGGGGGCGGGAGTGGCACTTCTCCTACGCACCGAGCGGCGGAAGCTTCGTCGTGATCAGGCCGGTTGATTCGGAATCCGACGCCGCGGCCTCACAGTAGCGCGCGGGGTTCGCTGGTGGTGCCCCATTCTTCGCGGAGCGAAGGGTGGGGGACGAACGGTTGGTCGGGGATTGTAGGGTGGGCATGGCCCACCATCGGCGGCGATGTTTTTGGTGGGCGGTGCCCACCCTACTCGCTTTTCTAACGAAAAGCCGGGGCACCTGCTCAGGCCTCGATAACCCGCGACTTACAACCGTGCTCCCTGTCAAGTACACTGGTCCTGATTGGTCATTCGAGGTCTCGTGGTTCGTTTGTTGGCGCTCCGTGATCCGTGCAGCATGATTCGCAGCTTAGGTTATGCCGAAATCGCCGTGGCTGTCGCAGCCGTGCTGTGCTACGCCAACGTCCTGCCCAATGACTTCTGCGATGACGGCGTACCGATCGTCGCGGAGAACGAGAGAGTCAACGCACCCGGGCAATGGGCGGCGATCTGGACGACCGACTATTGGGAACAGGCGAAGGACGCGACTCCCTACCGCGATCTTCTCTACCGCCCCGTGTCGCTGACGTCCTACCGATTGGTGCGCGTGATCGCGGGAGTTCATCCCCTCCCACACCACGTTGTCAACATTCTCCTTCACGCGCTCGTCAGCGTTCTGATCATCCGGTTGTCGCGACGGCTGGGCGGCTCGGAGCCCGCGGCGTTGTCAGCCGGTCTTCTGTTCGCCGTCCTGCCGATTCATACAGCCGTTTTGAACAACGTGGTAGGGCGGGCCGATTTGTTGGCTGCGTCGGGGGTCATCGCGGCGTTGCTGTGTCATCGAAAGATCGTGGCGGCGGGCAGTGGCGGGGCGAGGTTCGGTTGGTGCGCGGCGGCCGGCGCGGCTGCCTTCGTCGCTATGGGATCGAAGGAGAGCGGCGCCAGCGTGATCCTGCTCGTGCCGCTGTTTGATCTTCTCTGGCACCACATGACACAGCCCGCCAAGGGGCAGGCACGTTGGCTTTCGCTGGGCACGGCGCATCGGCTGAGCTATCTCATTCTCCCTGCGGCGGTCTACTTCGCCCTTCGGTATCATGCGCTCGAGGGTCACCTCTACCAGCGCCCCGCGTTGAGCAAGACCATCAACGTGCTCGTGGACGCTCCACTGTGGCAGCACGTGCTCGGCGTGTTGCAGTCGTGGGGGATGTATTGGGAGAAGACGTTCTGGCCGTCGGTTCTCTGTGTGAACTACTCGGTCAACGAGATTCGCCTGGCCACGGGCGTGTTTGAATGGCACGTAATCCTCGGCGTGGTCGTGACCGTCGTCCTTGCCGCGGCATCGGTGATTGCCTGGCGCCGCGGCGTGCGCAGTGTTGCGTTCCTGTCACTTGCCCTTGTGATCGCCCATGCCCCGACAGCCAACGTCCTGGCACTGATTCAGGTTTTCTTTGCCGAGCGGATCTGGTATCTGCCGTCGGTGTGGTTGGCCATTCTCGTGGGTCTGGCTGTGGCCCCGCTGGTCCGGCGGCCCGTATGGTGGGCCGTGGGCGGTCTGATCCTCTTCGGAATGACGGCGAGATGCTGGATACGAAACACGGAGTGGCATGATAATGGCACACTCTACGCGGCCGCGTACCGTGACCACCCCGATGCGATCGGTGCCCGTTTTCAGTTCGGCCAATGGCTGGCGCTGCACACCGATGATCCGGACAACATCGCGAGGGGAATCGCCCTTCTGCGGCGAGCAATCGACATTGATCTCGGCTCCACGGACGGACACCGCGCGTTGGGCCAAGCGTATCTTAGAGTAGGGGATCTCGAGGCGGCGCTCGAGCACCTGCGAATCGCGGACATGCAGATCCCCGGACATCCAACGACCGTGGAGTCTCTGCGTCTGACAAGTGAAGCCCTGTCCGATCGCGACCGCGAACTGGTCGGTCTGATGAGCAAGACCGATCAGGCCCCACACGACGTCGAGGCCCAAATCGCCCTGGTGCGAAAGTTACGCGAATTGGGTCGAGCCCGCGAATCGCTGGAGCGATTGCAGGCCCATGATGACAAGTTCCGCCGGAATCCGGCCTGGTGTACGGAATTCGCGGTCACGCTGGTGTATCTGAATGAGCGGGACGCAGCCATCGAACGCTACCGTCTATGCCGCGAGCTGGATCCGCGAAACCCACAGCTCACGATCGAACTGGCCATGCTGCTCATCGAACGCAGGGAGGGGAATGACCTTGACGAGGCCTGGCGGCTGTGCGATCACGCCGCCGGGTCGGCGCCGGATTTGCCGCTTGTCATGGTCTGTCGTGCCGAGCTTTTGGCACTTCGAGGCGATCTCGCTCGAGCCGTCAACCTGTATGAGCGGGCGATCCGCGCGTTGCCGGAGGAAAGTGAACAGCGGCGCGCCTGGGAAGCGCGCGCGAGGACACTTGGTCGATGAAATGACAACCGAGCGACCGGTCAATCTGCTCGAACTGCGTGACCTGCGCGTCCATTTCCCTGTCCGCTACAGGCGTTTCGGACGTGTGGCGGGTCAGGTTCACGCCGTCGACGACGTGAGCTTTGACATCCCGCGAGGCACGACGCTGGGGCTCGTGGGGGAAAGCGGCTGTGGCAAGACAACCGTAGCGCGCGCGATCCTCCGGCTGGTCGACGTGGCGCAGGGGGCCGTGCGGTTCGAGGGCGTGGACGTCCTGACGGCCTCAAACGCGCGCCTGCGAAGGCTGCGACGCCGTATGCAGATGATCTTTCAGGATCCGTTTGGCAGCCTGAATCCTCGCATGCGGATCGGGGATGTGATCGCCGAACCGCTTGTGATTCATCGAGTCGGTCCACGGCATCGCAGGAAGGCACTTGTGGCCGAAGTCATGGAATGCGTGGGACTGCCCGCGACCCACATGGACCGCTATGCTCATGAGTTCTCCGGCGGACAACGACAGCGGATCGGCATCGCCCGAGCCATCGTGCTCAGACCGAAGCTCGTCATCTGTGATGAACCCGTAAGCGCGCTGGACGTATCGGTGCAGGCGAGGATTCTCAACCTACTGAGCGACCTCCAGCAGGACCTGTGTTTGACCTACCTGTTCATCACCCACAACCTCGCCGTCGTCGAGCACTTCGCCGACAGGGTGGCCGTCATGTACCTCGGAAAGATCGTTGAAAGTGCTCCCGCAACCGAGCTGTGCCGCAGACCGTGTCACCCCTACTCGATCGCGTTGATAGCGGCGGTGCCCCGACCCGATCCGACGCGGCCTCGCGGACGTATCGTGCTGGCCGGCGACGTGCCGAGCCCGATCAACCCGCCGAAGGGCTGCCGCTTCCATCCACGCTGCCCGTTCGCCACGGATGAGTGTCGCCAGGTGACACCGCAGCTTCGCCCGCAACCGGGTGTCGATCCCGAGCACAAGGTGGCCTGCCATTGCGTGGAGGCCGTGTCCAAGAGCGAGTTGGCCGCATCGATATGACGTCCCACCGAACGCGTGATCGGCTGGAACTACTACGGTCTCTTACAAGCATCGCGATTGTCCAAGCCGTGGGCGAGAGCCGTTTCAACAAAGGTTGTTCCGCTTCCTTCCCACTCACCAAAACGGGGAAGAGGGTGGTCTGCTTCCTTCCCCACTTACCAAGGGGGGATTGAGGGTGGTCTGCTTTCTTCCCCCCTTACCAAGGGGGGATTGAGGGGGGTTCATGCAGGCGGAGAAGAACCTCCCCCAGCCTCTCCTTGTCAAGGAGGGGAGGAAGAAACACCATTACCCTGGAAACGGCACTAGGTCCTCATACAGGCGCTCGATCCGCTCCACCATTGCGCGCCAGTCGAACGCGTCGAGGCAACGAGCCCTTCCGGTCACGCCCAGCCGTCGACGCAACTCTGCGTCACGGGCCAGTGTCACGATCGCGTCGGTAAGTCCGTCAACATCACCGAACGGCACGAGAAGACCCGTCCGATCGGGGATAACGACCTCGGGCGCCCCATCGTTGTCAAAGCTGATCGCCGGGACCTCGGTCAGCAATCCTTGAACCAGCGCTCTGGGCAGGCCCTCCCACCGCGAGGCGTGCAGCACGATGTCAAAACCGTTGATGTGCGATGCAACCTGGTCAGGCGTAATCAAGCCGACGAAGCGCACGCGATCACGCAGACCGAGCCGGACAAGTCGCCGCTCGTATCTCGCCCGGTGAGCGCCGTCGCCGATCCAGACGAACCGCAACCGCTCCGGGCCCTCGCGCGCGATCGCGCCGGGCATGGCCTCGATGATCTCATCATAGCCCTTGTTCTCGAACAACCTGGCGATCGTGCCGACGACCACGTCGTCCGGACGGACGCCCCACTCACACCGATGCCTTTCCCTCAACTCGGGTTGCGGTTGGAACCGGTCGGTCATAAGGCCGGAGCGAATCGTGGTGAAACGATCGCGCGGAGCGATCCCCGCCTCAACCGCCTGATCGATCATCGCGTCCGCGACGGTTACGATGGCCGTTGTCCGTCGGGCGGCGCGGCGTTCCAGGAAGCGGTACAGCGTCTGCACGGGCATGGACTGCGTGCGGTTGAAGCTCATGCCGTGAACCGTATGAACCACGATCGGTACGCCGGCCCGCGCCGCAGCGTCCCGAGCCAGAATTCCCGCCTTGCTGCTGTGCGTATGAACAACGTCCGGACGGAGCTCTCGAAAGGCCCGTTGAAGCTCTTTCCACGCGACCCAGTCGTGATGGGGATGCACCGCCCGCCGAAGTCGATCCAGCTTCACACACCTGCATCCGCTCGCGTAGGCTTGATCCCAAAGTGAACCTTCCGGACCGGTCTCGGGACCGGCGATCAGTGTCACCTCGTGCCCCCGATCAGCCAGACCGCGACACGTCAGGACCGTGTTCTCCTGAGCGCCGCCGATGATGAGTCGTGTAATGACGTGACAGATTCGCATCTTCTAGAGCAAGCTCTCTTTTCGTGTAGCGGTGAAACAACCCTTTCCTTTGGGGTTTCTCGCCCCGCGACCGCTACACAAATCCGGAGAATGCTATAGGATCGGATGGTACCGCGCGGGTCAATCATTCTCCTCGTCGGCGGAGACGCTCAAGCCAGCACCCGGCGGTCTGAGAAGCTCCGGCGGGTACCGCACCCAACGCAGGCACAGCCCGTTTGCCGGGACGGTCGGCCCGGCGTTGATCCGACTCTCGCTCGCTAGAATCTCAGCCACCTGATCCGCCTCCCACTGACCACGGCCCACGTTCATCAGCGTGCCAACCATGTTACGCACCTGGTTGTACAGGAAGCCGTCGCCCTCGACGTCTATACGAACCTCGTCCCGGGCCCGTTCGACATCACACCGCAGGACCGTCCGCACATTGGACAGGCGGGGCTGTCCCTGTGAAGCCATGGCGCTGAAATCCCGCCGCCCGAGAAAATAACGTGACGCCGCTCTCATCCTGTCGACATCGAGCCCGTGCCAGAAGTGATGAACGTACCGTTGCGCGTGATCTTCGACCGGTCTGGTTTGGGCGTTGTGGATGCGGTAACGGTAGAGCTTGCTGATCGCGCTGCGCGTGGCGTGGAAATCCGGGTGCACGTCTTGCGCCCTCAAGACAGCCAGATCGTCCGGCAAGCGAGACCCGATGGCATGCCGGAGCCGATCCGCAGGTAATGCACTCGTGGTCTGGAAGCTGCTGACGTGCCCGGCCGCGTGGACCCCGGCGTCGGTGCGTCCCGACCCGATCAGGTCAACCTCATGCCGCACCGTCCGCCGTAGTGTCTCCTCGAGCACGCCCTGCACGGTTCGCAACTCCGGCTGACGCTGCCAACCATGGAAGCGTGTCCCGTCAAAAGCCGTGAGGAGATAGACCGTCCGAGACATCCGCGCGATGGTACGGCAGGGGCATGTGACGGACAAGCTAACGACGATGGGCGTGGCACGCGTCCCAGAGCATTCTAGAGCATTTCCCGTTTCTGTGTGCCGAGCCGCGGGCTTCAGCCCGCGCGGATTCGCGTACGCCAGAGCGTATCGGGCGATTGAGAAGCCGGAACACAATAACGGATTTCGCTCTAGTGCTTTGTCACAGCTTAATGTTCGGATACACGGACTTCAGTTTGCACCTCGCGTCTTCGATTCTCATTTGCCAATCAACGC